>DAHUZT010000071.1 GCA_027315005.1 Acidimicrobiaceae bacterium
GGGAGTCCATCAAGATCAAAGCCTCGAAGAGCCCGAAGGTCTCGGCCGGCGCCTCGTTCAAGAAGGTCGTCAACGGTCAGGCACCGGCGCCCAAACTCAGACGGGCGCGCTAGCGCGTCCTTCTGACGATCCTCGTCCCCCCGGTGGTGGTGTCGATTCCATCCGTGCCGTCACCGGGGGACTTCGACCCCGTGGGGTGGGGTGAGTCCGTGATCGTGCCCGGTAGGCTCGAGGACGATGCATTCCACCGAAGAGTCGAACGGTGCCGACGAGTCATCTGAAGGCGACGGGGAGGACGACGGGGCGCTGACCCGGCCTGCGGCAGACGACAGCATCGCCGACGGAGGCGGTAGCCGTGCGGTTACCTCCGGCGCCTTCGGCCCCAACACCTGGCTGGTCGAAGACATGTATGAACGGTATCGAGACGATCCGGCCTCGGTGGCGGGTTCGTGGCGCGAGTTCTTCGCCGACTACCGGCCGGTGTCGAACTCGGCGGTGGTTGCCGGGGAGCCCGCGGTCTCCGCCGCTCGGTCGGGCCGTCTCGAGCCCGGTGCGAATCACCGTGCGCTGCCCGCTGCGCCGAGTCGCGCTGCGACCGACGCTCGGTCCCCCGCCTCATCAGTCGCAGCGGCCCCGGTTGCCGGAGTTGCCCAACCTCTTCGTGGAGCCGCCGGCCGCATCGTGGCCAATATGGAGGCGTCGCTCGGGATCCCCACGGCCACCAGTGTCCGGGTGGTGCCGGCCAAGCTCCTCGAGGTCAACCGCACCATCATCAACAACCAGCTGCACCGCACGACCGGCGGTAAGGTCAGCTTCACCCACCTGATCGGCTTCGCGGTGGTGAAGGCGCTCGAGGCGATGCCGGCGATGAACGCGTCCTTCGTGGCCGATGCCGACGGCAGGGGGACCCCCGGGGTGCTCCACCACGACGACGTCGGACTGGGCCTGGCAGTCGACGTGGAGAAGAACGACGGCAGCCGCACCCTTCTGGTCCCGTGCATCGGCAGGGCCAATACCCTGGACTTCAGGAGCTTCCTCGCCGCTTACGAGGAGCTCGTACACAAGATCCAGACCGGCAGGGTCGCAGCCGACGACTTCGCGGGTACCACGGTGACGCTGACCAATCCAGGAACGCTGGGAACGGTCCAATCCGTGCCGCGCCTGATGCCCGGACAGGGGACCATCGTCGGCGTGGGCGCCCTCGGAGTCCCTCCAGGTTTCGAAGCGACCGATCCGCGTACCCTCGCCGACCTCGGTGTCGGACGGACGGTCACCCTCACCTCCACCTACGATCACCGGATCATCCAGGGCGCGCAGTCGGGCCTCTTCCTGGCCCACGTGTCGGCCTGCCTGACCGGCGAGCACCACTTCTACGAGGACGTGTTCGAGTCGCTCGCCATCCCCTACCAGCCAGTCCGCTGGGACCGTGATGCCAACCCGGCGGAGCGCAACGACGGGGACCACTCGCGGCTGGTGAAGCAGATCCACGTGCAGACCCTGATCAACTTGTACCGGGTCAGGGGCCACCTGATCGCCCACCTGGACCCGCTCGATGCCGAGCCGCCCGACCTCCATCCCGAGCTCGACCCCCTCCACTACGGGCTGACCATCTGGGACCTGCCCCGACACTTCGTGGCCGACGGTCTCGCCGGTCGGGACCTCGCCACCCTGGACGAGATCCTCCACATCCTCCGTGACGCCTACTGCCGCACGTTGGGCATCGAGTACATGCACATCCAGGACCTCGAGCAGAAGACCTGGATCCAGCGCAACGTGGAGGGCGTCTCGACCGAACTTCCCGTCGACGAGCAGCGCCACATCCTCGACCGGCTCAATGCGGCAGAGGTGTTCGAGCGCTTCCTCCACAGCCGGTACGTCGGGCAGAAGCGGTTCGGCCTCGAAGGGGCGGAGTCGGCCATCGTCGTCCTCGACGCCGTCCTCGACGAAGCAGGACGCGAGGGCCTGAGCGAGGCTGTGATCGGCATGGCGCATCGGGGCCGGCTCAACGTGCTGGCCAACATCGTGGGGAAGTCCTACGGGGAGATCTTCGAAGAGTTCGAGGGGAACCTCGATCCGGAGTCGGTCCAAGGATCGGGCGATGTGAAGTACCACAAAGGGGCGGTCGGCACCTTCACCGGTCGGAGCGGCCACCCCCTGCCGGTCGCCATGGCTTCCAACCCCTCCCATCTGGAGGCGGTCGACCCGGTGGTGGTCGGCATGGCCCGGGCCAAGCAGGACGCTCAGGGCGGGGAGCAGGGCAGCGGGCCGCTCCTCGAGGACGGCGCTGGTGTGCCTTTTCCGGTGCTCTCGGTCCTCGTCCACGGAGACGCGGCGTTTGCCGGCCAGGGTGTGGTGGCCGAGACCCTCAACCTGTCCGGCCTTGCCGGCTACCGAACCGGCGGCACGGTCCATCTGGTGATCAACAATCAACTGGGCTTCACCACGGCCCCCGAGGCCGCCCGCACCTCGGTGTACCCGACGGACGTGGCCAAGATGGTCCAAGCACCGATCTTCCACGTCAACGGTGATGATCCCGAGGCATGCGTCCGGGCGGCACGGCTGGCCTTCGGGTTCCGGCAGGCGTTCCACAAGGACGTGGTGATCGACATGGTCTGCTACCGGCGTCACGGCCACAACGAGGGTGACGATCCGAGCTACACCCAGCCACTGATGTACGCATTGATCGAGGCGAGGCGTTCGGTGCGCAAGCTGTACACCGAGTCGTTGGTTCGCCGGGAGGACATCTCTCTGGAAGAGGCCGAACAGGCCTTGGACGACTTCTCGGCCCGCCTGCAGGCTGCCCTCGACGAGACCCGGGCGGAGGCGGAGAGCGGCATGGCCGACCGCGGGCCCCCGAGCCTCGCACAGCACTCCGCACCCGATCTGTCGATCCCGGTCGTCGACACCGGGGTCGCCCCCGGCGTGCTGCACCACATCGCCGAGGTTGTGCACACCGTGCCGGAGGGGTTCGTGCTCCATCCGAAGCTGGCCCGCCAGTTCGAACAGCGCGAGAAGGTCATGGCTGGAGGGGAGATCGATTGGGCGCTGGGGGAGTCCTTCGCCATCGGCTCGTTGCTCCTGGAAGGAACCAACGTGCGCTTGAGCGGTCAGGACACCCGACGGGGCACCTTCTCGCAGCGCCATGCGGTGCTGGTCGATCACGACACCGGCGTGGAATGCGTGCCGCTGTCCGGGTTGGGCGCAAATCGGGTGGTACGAGGACTCGATGAACGGGAGGGATCCGACCGCCGCGGCCGCTTCACGGTCCGGGACTCACTGTTGTCCGAGTACGCGTGCATCGGGTTCGAGTACGGCTACTCGGTCGAGTCGCCCGACGCCCTGGTGGCGTGGGAAGCGCAATTCGGCGACTTCTGGAACGGTGGTGAGATCATCGTCGACAATTTCCTTGTCGCCGCCGAGGACAAGTGGGGCCAGCGCTCGGGTCTCGTGCTGTTGCTCCCGCATGGTTACGAGGGTCAGGGTCCCGAGCATTCCTCGGCCCGGATCGAACGGTTCCTCACGCTCTGCGCGCGAGGGAATCTCCGGGTGGCGCAGCCCACCACGGCCGCCCAGTACTTCCATCTGCTCCGGGCCCAGGTGCGCGGTCACCTGCTACGTCCGCTCATCGTCTTCACCCCGAAGTCGCTGTTGCGCGCCAAGCAGGCCCGCTCCCCGATCGCCGACTTCACCCGAGGCGCCTTCGCCGAGGTGCTGGACGATCCCGGTCCTGGAGGTGACCCCGCAGAGGTCCGAGACCTGTCATCGATCGCCCGGGTCGTGCTCTGCAGCGGCAAGGTTGCCTACGACGCCCTCGATCGACGTGACGCGCTGGGTGACGAAATGGGGCGGGTAGCGGTCGTGCGGGTCGAGCAGCTCTATCCGTGGCCCGAACGGATGATCGGAGAGGTGCTGGACCGATACGTGGGGGCCGAGGAAGTGGTGTGGCTGCAGGAGGAGCCGGAGAACATGGGCGCCTGGAGCTTCGTGCACGGCCGGCTCCATCGCCTCCTGCGCGGCTCGAAGGACCTCCGGCACGTCAGCCGGGCCGAATCGGCGAGCCCGGCGACCGGAAGCGCTGCGCTCCATCGGCTGGAGCAGGACGATCTGCTCGACCGGGCAGTCGGCAGGCTGCCCGCCTGACTCAACCAGCATCGCCCGACTCAACCAGTATCGCCCGACCGAACGGCCGAATGCTCCTCGCGCTTCGACGCGCCGGCGTTCGACCCGAACTTCCCGAGCGAGCCCATCGCGACCTTCGAGCCGATGGTCCACCGCGTGCTGACGAAGGGATGGGAGCCGCCGGCCTGAACCCCGAGATCTCCGGGCTCGCGAGTGGCGATATCAGGCCAGGAAGTCCCGCGCCAGCGCCTCCCACAGCTCGGTTGACAGCCGGACGGACTCGACGTCGACGTGTTCGTCGATGCCGTGGAACATGGCGCCGTACTGCTCGAATCCGATGGCCGTGCTGTGCAGGCCGAAGCCGTACCCGATGTGACCGAGCTCGCGGTAGAAGCGGGCATCAGTGGCACCGGCTGTCATGAACGGCACAGTTCGGGCTCCGGGGTAGAAGATCGAACTGACTCGTTGGAGGGCATCCCACAGGGGTGTATCGACCGGCGACACCGTGGAGCGTTGTTCGGAGCCGAATTCGATGTCGACGGTGCCCGCCAGATCGCCGAGAGCCTCGACGATCATCGCCCGGACGTCTGCCGTCTCCCAGCCGGGCAGGGATCGGATGTCGACGTCGAGCTCGACGCGGTCGGGGATGACGTTGACCTTTGACCCCGTGCGGGCGATGGTCGGCGCCATGGTCGTATGGGTGCAGGCGTGGGCCTGGCGGGCCAGCCCCACCAGTGGGAGCTCGTCGCAGAACGCGTCGATTCGGAGCGGGTCGAGCATCGGCTCGGAGAGCTCGGGAGGGAACCCCATCCCTTCGACGAAGCGGGTCCATGCTTCGTGCAGCTCGGGCTGAGGTTGGTACCGGTCGATGCGCCTGATCACCTCCGCGGCCTTGACCAGCGCGTTGTCCGTGCGCAAGGGCTGGGATCCGTGTCCAGGCGTCCCCCGGACGATCAGCCGGCACCAGTGCACTCCCTTCTCGCCGACGATCACCGGGAGGCGGATGACGCCGTCGGCCCCCGACATCGGGAAGCCGCCGGACTCGGTGATGACGAAGTCGGCCTGGACGTCCTCCAGCGCGTGCTCGGTCAGCCAACGGGTTCCGAAGGTCCCTTGGGCCTCCTCGTCGGCCACCGCGATGTACGTGAAGTCTCCTGCTGGCTGGAACCCACTTCGGGCCAGATGCCCGAACCCGGTGGCCATGGTTGCGGTGAGGTCGAGCATGTCGATGGCGCCGCGCCCCCAGATGGCTCCGTCGATGAGCTCACCGCCGAAGGGATCATGACTCCAGTCGTCGGCATTTGCCGGCACCACGTCGGTATGACCGAGCAGGGTGAGGCTCGGGGCCGAAGGATCGGATCCGCAGATCTTGGCCACGAGCGAGGTTCGTCCCGGCTCGGGCTCGTACAGCTGGAGATCGGCGCCTGAACCCTCCAGGTAGGTCGCCAGGAGTTGAGCGCTTCGCTGCTCGTGCCCCGAAGCAGGAGATCCGTCGTTGACACATGTGTTCCGGATCAGGTGCTGCAGTAGGTCGACGGCTTCGCCGGCAAGGGAGCGTTCGGTTGCCATCGAACCATGCTACGTCCGGGTGTCGGTGCGGATGCCGCAGCATGGACCGGGTGTGGGTGCCCAGGTGATTGACTGTGAGACATCATGGAATCGACACCGTCGGCCGGGCGCCGAATCGTGGTGGACGGCTCGAACATCGCCACCGAAGGACGGGCCACACCGAGCCTGGCCCAGCTGGACGAGGCGATCCGGGCATTTCTCGATGAGCACCCGGGGTTCACCACGGCCGATGTGACCGTGGTGGTGGACGCCACGTTCGGCCACCGCATCGATCCGTCGGAAGTCGGGGCGTTCGAGCAGGCGGTCGAGCACGGGGAGATGGTCACCCCGCCGGCCGGAGCCGTGGGCCGGGGAGACGGGTTCATCCTGCGCATCGCCGACAAGGCCAGTGCCCTGGTCCTCTCCAACGACTCGTTTCAGGAGTTCCACTCGGAGCGTCCGTGGTTGTTCGAGCCTGGCCGGCTGATCGGGGGGAAACCGGTGCCCGGCGTGGGATGGGTGTTCACCCCGAGGACACCGGTGCGCGGAGCGGTCAGCCGCGCGGTGACGACCCGGTCGAAACGGACACCCGAGTCCGCCGACGCGACCTTCCGGCTCGCGGGTGGTCTCGAGCCTGAACAAGTCGCGGACCGGAAAGTCGTCGGGGGCGAAGTCACCAGGTCCGCCAAAGACACCGCGTCCCCCACGGAGACTCTGGGGAAAACCTCGGCTGGACGCGCCAAGGCCTCCAAGGCCCGCAAGCCAGCGAAGTCCACCCCGACACCAGCAACTGACTTGGCCATCAAGAGCACCAAGGGCGCGAAGGCGACCGGAGCCGCCAAGACCGCCAAGACCGCCAAGAGCACCAAGGGCGCGAAGGCGGCCGGAGCCGCCAAGGGCACCAAGGGCGCGAAGGCGACCAGGGTTTCACTGTCGGTGCCTGAGCACCCCGGTGCCACACTCGACGGCGGCGATCCCCCGGTCGGTCCCCGTCGTGACGGCCAGGCACAGAACGACGCACTGACGTTCTTGACCTTCGTGGCCGAGCATCCGGTGGGCAGCACGTTCGAAGGCACTGTGAAGGCGTTCACCTCGCACGGCGCACACGTCGACGTCGGGGGCATGCTCTGTCACGTTCCCCTCCGCAATCTGGGTAGTCCCCCACCGACCCGCGCCCGCCAGGTCCTGGCCAAAGGAGAGACTCGGCCGTTCGTGCTGATCTCGCTGGATGCTCCGAGGCGACGTGCCTCTCTCGCCCTACCGGGCGTCGAAGGCTGAGTGTCGCACGGGCCTCTCCTGACAGCCGCCCGGGCGGCCGTTATCCTCGCCGGGAGTGCGACCCCAAGACATCCTTCCGCACCGTCCCCCGTTTCTGCTGCTCACCGAGGTCGGGTCCGTCGAATCGGGCCGGTCGGCCACCGGCAGCTGGACGCTCACCGGGGACGAGGACTTCTTCGCAGGGCATTTCCCCGGTCGTCCGACCCTCCCCGGTGTGCTGATGGTCGAATCCCTCGCCCAGCTCGGTGCAGTGGCCGTGCTGTCGGACCCGCGCTATGGAGGCCGGCTTCCGCTCTTCGGTGGAGTCGACCGTGCCAGGTTCCGACGTCAGGTGGTGCCAGGTGAGACCCTCGACCTCGAGGTGACGCTCGGGAGGATGTCGGCACGGGCCGGGAGGGGAAGTGGCCGGGCCAGCGTTGCCGGGAAGCTGGCCTGCGAGGCGGAGCTGCTCTTCGTGGTGGTCGAGGCCCCCACCGGCCCGTAGTACCGATCGTGCGCATCGCCACCTGGAACGTCAACTCGCTCGGCGCACGGCTTGACCGGGTCGAGGAGTGGATCGAGTACGCCCGGCCGGACATCCTGTGCCTGCAGGAGACCAAGCAGGCGGACGCCGCCTTTCCGTTCGACCGTTTCTCCGCACTGGGCTACCAGTCCGCTCACCACGGCGGAGGTCAGTGGAACGGTGTGGCGATCGTGAGCCGTGTGGGTCTCGAACGCATCGACCGGGGGTTCGGGACGGACGACGATCAGGGGACACGGCTGATCGGGGCCGACTGCGGGGGGGTGCGTGTCTACTCTGCCTACGTCCCGAACGGTCGCAGCCTCGAAAGTGAGCACTTCACGGCCAAGCTGGCCTGGCTCCGTCACCTCCACGAGCTGCTGGACTCGACGACGACGCCCGCCGCGCCGCTGGCGGTATGCGGCGATTTCAACGTGGCACCCGAGGACAAGGACGTCTGGGATCCGAACGCCCTCGAAGGCATGACCCATGTCAGTGAACCGGAGCGCCGGGTCCTTTCGGAGCTCGAGTCCTGGGGACTGGTCGACGTGTTCCGCAGGTTCTACCGAGAGGAGCAGTTGTTCAGCTGGTGGGACTACAGGGGGGGATCGTTCCACCGTCAACGAGGGATGCGGATCGACCTCATCCTGATGACCGAGATCCTGGCCGGACGGGCGACGTACGCCCTGATCGACAGGAACGCTCGCAAGGGTGCCAAGCCTTCAGACCACACTCCGGTGTTCGTCGATGTGGGACCCGGCGGAGCTCCTACCTAGCGGGGCTCCGGAAGGATCCGGAATCGCTGCGCGCCCCGGCGCTCAGTCATTGAGTATGGCCCGCAGGGTGGCGAGGCGGGCACTGGCATCCACGACTGGTGATGGCGGTGGCGTCACCGATTGGGTCCTGCAGACATCGGCCACTGCGGCCAACCACGGCGACGGGCGGCGCTCGATCGCCCTGCCGCCCCCCATCACGCGGGTTCGGGCCCATGAGCAGTGGAGGTTCCGGCCCGCCCGGGTGAACGCCACGTGGAGCAGTCGCCGTTCTTCGGCGCGGGCGCTTTCCGATCGGGCATGGACGATGGGGACGTATCCGTCTTCGATGCCGATCACATGAACTGCGTCCCATTCGAGGCCCTTGGCCCGGTGGAAGGTCGCGAGCTCGACCACCTGCTCTTCGTCGGATTCGGGCGCAACGGACGGTCCGGGGGTCCACCGAGCGGGCCCGGCCTCCGCCATTCGCCCGTAGCCCCCGCCGACAGTGGCTTCGGAGGTCCCGGCCATCCGGTGGGGGATGCCGGCACCGGCCAAGGCTCGGGCGACGACGGCCAGCTGCTCGTGGGTCCGGGCCAGCACCGCCTGTTCGGACCAGGGGACACCTCGTCGATGCTGGTCGAAGATCTCCCGCTTGACCCCCTCGGCCTCCTCCTCATCGTTGCCGAAGGTCACGATCTCCGGTAGCGGGCCATCGTCGAGCGCGGAGGAGCCCACTGCCCCGGGACCCAGCGCGGCACCGGCGGCGGCCACCACCTGGGGGGTGGACCGGTGGTTCACATCGAGACGAACCATCTTCATGAGGGGATACATCTCGGGCAGTCGGACCAGGAGCTCGGGGTCGGCACCGTTCCACCCGTAGATCGCCTGGTTGGGATCGCCGATGGCGCACAGATCGTCGTTGGTGCCGAGGACGGCTCGGATCAGCCGGAACTGTGCCGGGTTCACATCCTGGAACTCGTCGACCGAGAGATGGCGGTAGCGCCATCTGGTCGCCTCGGCGAACGCGGCGTGGAGCTCGAGCAGGTCGGCAGCGCGCACCAGGACGTCGTCGAGGTCGAGCGCCTTTCGTCGGACGAGCGCCTGTTGGTAGTCGGCGAAGATCCGGCCGGCCCGTTCGACTCCTTCCGGTACGGCGCGCCCGGCCACGGTGGCCGCCTCGACATACTGCTCGGGTGTCAGACAACGGGCCTTGGCCCAGCTGACCTCGGTCACCATGGCCGCCGTCGTGGCCGGGTCGTCGACCAGTTCGGCGATGATCCGATGCCGTGGATCGGTCACGACCGGTGGTGGTCCACCGTGATCGGCGGCGTGCCGAGCGAGAAGGCTCAAGGCCAGCTGGTGGATCGTTCCGGTTCTCACCCCCGGCGAGGGGATCGTTCCGGCCGGTGCGGGAGTGGAGACGGGCAGCCCGAACGAGGCAAGGCGTCGTCGTAGCTCTGTGGCCGCCTTGCGGGTGAAGGTGCACACGGCGGTGTGGTCGGCCTCCGCCAAACCCGTGCTGATCCGCTGGGCCACCCGAAGGGTGAGCACCCGAGTCTTGCCCGAGCCTGCGCCGGCCACGACGCAGAGTGGGTGGCCCGTCCATTCGACTGCGGCGCGCTGGGAGTCGGTGAGGCCTTCCATCGCCGCGGCCAGCCTGTGGGTGCCGGACCTGTGGGGCAAGTCGGCGAGCGGTGGTTCCACGTCGCCGACGCTATCGCGAGGGTGTGCCGGTGCTGAAGTCGTTTGCCGGCGGCCGCCTGTTCGGTGCCACCTGGGGCTTCGGCGATGCCAGGGCGTTGGCGCTGCACGGTTGGCGGCGCAATCACCGGGACTTCGACGCGGTCTTCGGCCATCGGTCCGGACCTGCGATGGCCGTCGATCTCTTCGGCTTCGGTGCGACCCCGGCCCCGCCCGAACCGTGGGGTTCCAGCGACTACGCCCGGGCGCTCCTCCCACTCTTCGCCGATGGGGCCGGATTGGACGAACGCATCGTGCTGGTCGGCCACTCCTTGGGGGGGAGGGTGGCGCTGCACCTGGCCACCCTCGTACCCGAACGCGTGGAACGGATGGTGTTGTGCGGCGTCCCTCTGGTCGATCTGGAAGGGAAAAGGTCCAGACCCGCCGCTTCGTTCCGCCTGACCCGCCGCCTCCACCGGCTGGGTCTGGTGAGTGACTCGCGCATGGAGGTGATGCGCAAGCGGTACGGGTCACCGGACTATCGGGCCGCCGACGGCGTCATGCGGTCTGTGTTGGTCCGGCTGGTCGCCGAGCAATACCTCGAGCAGATCCGGTCCGTCAAGTGTCCCGTCGACCTGGTCTGGGGTGCGCTCGACACCGAGGTTCCGGCCGAGGTTGCGGTGAGGGCCCGCCCGATGTTCGCCCGCGCCGAGCTCCGGATCGTGCCCGGAGTCGGGCATCTCGTGCCCACCGAGGCGCCCGATGCCCTGCGTCGAATCGTGTTCGGCGCCGGTCGGTGAACTCGCTCGTCGTCGACGCCGTGGTCGGCATCGTCGGCCCGGTGCGGTTCCACTCGGCTGTGGCGTGGATCACGTTCGCCGCCTGCTTGGCCGCCTGTGGTCCGGCCGGACTGCGGTGGCTCCGGGTCGCCCAACGGGAGCACTACCTCGGCGGCGCCGTATCGGTCTTCGCCCGCCGATGGTGGACCGCGTCGAAACCGAACCTGGCTTTCGCCGGCGCCGGCGTCGTCTCGGCGGTGCTATCGGTGTCATGGCCGCTGGTCGGTGTGGTGACGGCTCTGGTGGTTGCTGGCGGGCCGCTCGGTCTTCGGGCACGGGGTCGGACCGCGCCGCTGGTCTGGACCCGCCGAATGAAGAGCCTGGCCGCGGTGTGGGTCACTGGAGAGGCACTGGTTCTGCTGGCCGGCGTGGCGCTGGGACTCGGCGCACCCGCTGCGGTGCTCGTGGCACTGACGGTGCCGATCTTCGTCGATCTGGCCTGCGTGGTCACCGGGCCGGTCGAGCACCGGTTGACGGCTCGCTTCGTCGACGAGGCAGCCGAGCGGCTCGCTCTGGTCTCACCCGCCGTGGTGGGCGTGACCGGGTCCTACGGCAAGACGTCGACCAAGGGCCACATCGCACATCTAGTCGCACCCTCACGTTCGGTGGTGGCCACCCCGGCCAGCTTCAACAACCGGGCCGGGTTGGCTCGGTCCATCAACGAGCACCTGACCGAGGGCACCGAGGTGTTCGTGGCCGAAATGGGCACCTACGGTCCGGGCGAGATCGCCGACCTCTGCCGCTGGTGTCCCCCGGACATCAGTGTGATCACTGCCATCGGTCCTGTGCACCTCGAGCGCTTCGGCACCGAAGATCGCATCGTGGCGGCCAAGTCGGAGATTCTGGCTCCGGCGGCCACGGTGGTGCTGCCCGTCGACGACCCTCGGCTGTCCGCGGTCGCCGATGGGGCCGCTGCCGCAGGGAAGCGGGTGGTGCGCTGTTCGGCGGCCCCCCACCTCGACTCCGGTGAGCAGGTCGACATCTGGGCGAGACCGACCGCGCGGGGAATGACGCTCATGGTCCGCGGCGCCACGGTGGTCGAAGGTCTGGTGCTGCCTACCGGCGTCCAGCCCTCCAACCTCGCGGTCGCGGTTGCCGTCGCACTGGAGCTCGGAACCGACGCATCGGTCATCGCCACCGGGTTGCGCGATCTCACCGCCGTCGATCACCGGCTCCAGGAGCTCACCGCCCCGTCCGGCGTGGTCGTCCTCGACGACACCTACAATTCGAATCCGGTGGGGGCGACCGAAGCTCTGCGGGCCCTCGCCGGTGGAGGGGCAGGGCCCGTCGGGGGAACCGCACCGGGTCCGGGCCCCCTGCGGGTGGTGGTCACTCCGGGCATGGTCGAGCTCGGCCGGCGACAGGCGGAGGAGAACCGGAAGTTCGCCGTCGCCGTCGTGAGCGTGGCCACCGACCTCGTCGTCGTCGGACGGACCAACAGGAAGGCCCTACTCGCCGGAGTGCACTCCGTTCCCGGTCACCGGGTCAACATCCACGTGGTCGATGACCGCACGGAGGCGGTGAGCTGGGTACGGGACCACCTCGGTCCCGGGGACCGGGTGCTGTACGAGAATGATCTTCCGGACCACTACCCTTGAGCGATCGAGCCGATCGACACCCGGGTGGCCGGGTGGACCGAGGTCGTCGAGGGTCCGGTCGTCGAGGGACCGGTCGTCGAACCCGTTGAACCGCTGATCGAGGAGTCTCCGCATCGTGTCCGACGTCGCCGTCATCTTCGGAGGTCCATCTCCCGAGCACGACGTCAGCGTGCTGACCGGCCTGCAGGCCTTGCGGGCGTTGACCACCGCCCGTAGTTCGGAGACCGCCCCGGGCGGGACGGGACCGGTCCGGGCCCTCTACTGGTCGACCATGGGGGAGTGGTTCGAGGTCGACCCGGCCCTCGAAGCCGAGGCGTTCCTCGACGGGGTACCGCGCGGCGCCGCCCGCCTGCAGCTGGTCGCCGCCGCCGGCGGTGGGTTCACCCTTTCCCGGGGCCGCCTCGGTCGTGCACAGAAGCTCGAGCTCGACGCAGCGCTCATTTGCTGCCACGGTGGTCCGGGCGAGGACGGAACCCTCCAGGCGGCTCTCGATCTGGCCGGTATCCGATATTCGGGACCGTCGCCGTCCGGGGCCGCTCTCGGTATGGACAAGTTCGCCTTCGGTTCGGTGATGTCCGCGGCGGGGCTTCCCACGTTGCCACGCCTGCTGGTGACCCCCGAGGACGGCCCGCACACCCAGGCGCCTGATTTCCCGGGTCCCTACATCGTGAAGCCCCGATTCGGGGGATCGTCGATCGGCATCGACGTGGTAGAGGACTGGGAAACCGCGCGACACCGGCTCTCCTCCAATTCCCACCTACGGCTCGGGGCTGTCCTCGAGCCGTACCGTCCCGAACTGGTCGATCTCCAGGTGGCGGCCCGCGTCTGGCCGGTGCTCGAGCTGTCGGCCATCGAACGACCGATCCGCTCGGCAGCGTCGGCCGACATCCTCGACTACCGCGACAAGTACGTTGCGGGGGAGGGCATGGCCGGGGCAAAACGGGAGCTTCCGGCAGAGATCACTCCTGAGCTCGCCAAGGAGCTTCGCCAGTCCGCCGCGGTGATCGCTGCGCTCACCGGTCTCCGGGGCGTCGCCCGGATCGACTACCTGTCGGACGGCCGTCAGCTGCTGGTCAACGAGATCAATACCATTCCGGGATCCCTTGCCCGGTACCTGTGGATCGAACCCGCCATTCCCTTCGCGACGCTTCTCGGTGATCTGTTGGACGAGGCCTGCCGACGACCCACCCACATCTATTCGGCAGCAGGAGCCGATGGGTCGGTGCTCCGGTCAGCTGGATCCATCGCGGGCAAGCTGAGCTGATCGTTTGGCTGGTTCGCGGCTCTCTCTGCTGCCCGGCGAGGAAGTGCTGGTCGACATCCGACCCCACTGGACGGTTCTCCTTACCCCTCTGGTCGTCGCCTCCATCGCGGTCGCCGCCGGAGTCGGGCTCGACATCGGTCTCCCCCGGACCTCGGTTCAGCTCCACTGGGTCGAGGCACTGGCCGTGGCAGCGCCCTGCACCTGGCTGGGAGTCCGGGCGGTGGGGTGGATGAGGCGGGGGATCGTGCTCACCCCCTACCGGTTGTTCGACGTCCGGGGCCCGGGTTCGAGGAACTGCTACGAGATGCGGCTGAACGAGATCGAATCGGTGGTGGTCGTCCGGGGGATGTTCGAGCGGATCATCGGCCGAGGTGCCCTCGATCTGGTCCTGGTGACCGGCGAGGTCCACACCGTCGACGACGTGCGCAAGCCGGTCGTGCTGCAACGTGTCATCGACCGGCGATTGGGATCGGTGGGACCGGTTGCGAGGAGACCGCGTCCCCGGTGGGGCCGGTGACCCGAGAGAGCTCTTGGAACCTGCCTTCGCTCAGGGGACTGACGATGCAAGCATGCCGTCGGCCGGCCGCACCTCCCAGGCACGCCGTCCGAGGGCGGCAATGTCGAGGGCCCCGGGCCGGGAGATGGCGACAACGCACCCGCCGAACCCGGCTCCGGTCAGCCGGGCGCCGTGGACGCCGTCATGAGCGCAGAGAAGCTCGACCAGCTCGTCGAGCTCCGGGGTCGACACCTCGAAGTCCCCGGTCAAGCTGCGGTGGCTCTCCGCCATGAGCGCACCCACCGCATCGAGGTCGCCCCTCTCCAGGGCCGTCGCGCAGCGACGTACCCTCCCGCACTCGGTCACGACGTGTCGGGCCCGGCGTCTGAGGATCGGGTCGCGGATCGCTTCCAGATCGACTTCCTCGGCCAGGCCGAGGGGACCGACCACGGCGGAAGCGGCCCGGCACTGGCGAACCCGCTCGGCGTAACCGGTTGCACCGAGCGAGCGTGGCCGGCCCGAGTCGACCACCACGAAACGGGCCTCGGACGGCACGGCCACCTCGGTCGCCTCGAGCGACGAGCAGTCGATGAGGAGTGCGTACCCACGACGGCCTCCAGCGGATGCCCACGGGTCCATCAATCCGACCGGCACCCCGAGCCTGTGCTCGGCTCGCTGGGCAATGCGGGCGATCTGGAGTGCCGATCCGGTGACTCCGAACACCTGCGCGAGCGCCACGCTGAGGGCCGCGCTGGAGGAGAGACCCGAACCGGCGGAGAGCGATGAGGAGATGTGGAGCGAACCACCGGAGCGGTGTCGGGCCGCATCGACCATTGCAGCCACCAGGCGGACCCATGCTGGCGCCAATCGCAAGAGGGAACGATCGTCGAGTGGTTGGTCGACGTTCAGGACGGCAGTCCCGTAGGCGTCGGATCGGATCTCCAGCACCGGCACGTCTTCGCTGACCAGTTCGACGGTGACGGCACGGTCGATAGCCATCGGGAGGACGACACCCTCGTTGTAGTCGGTGTGGTCTCCCATCAGGTTGACCCGACCCGGACCCCGACCCACTCGCGCGGAGCGAAGAGCTGTCGGTTGCGGATGACCCGGGTGCCCACCACGTTCTTGGTGGTCCGGCTGGTGGCCGACTTGTCGTGTGGGGTGCACGCTCCATCCCTCCTCGCTCGGCACGGTAGCTGCCCCGGCACCGGGCCCGGGCATTTGACCCTGGGACCGGACGCGGCCAGCATCCGACGGTGCACAAGATCACCGATCGCCGTCCCACCGGGGAGAGACCAGTGAGCGGACCGCTCGATGGCATCCGCATCGTCGAACTGGCAGGTATCGGTCCGGCTCCGTTCGCCGGCATGATGCTGGCCGATGCCGGAGCCGACATCATCCGCATCGACCGGGGCGAGCGCGCAACCTACCCACCAGAGGACGAGCCCCACGTCGACCTCATGAACCGGGGGCGCCGATCGGTGGCGGTCGACTTGAAGGATCCCGACGGCGTCGACCTGGTGCTCCAGCTGGTCGAGCGGGCCGACGGGCTGATGGAGGGGTTCAGGCCCGGTGTGGCGGAACGGCTGGGCCTCGGCCCCGATCCCTGCCTGCGACGCAATCCGAGGCTGGTGTACGGACGGATGACCGGTTGGGGGCAGGACGGCCCGCTGTCACGCCGGGCCGGTCACGACATCGACTACATCGCTCTGGCTGGCGCCCTGGAACCCATCGGTCGTGTCGGCCAGGCGCCGATCCCGCCGCTCAATCTGATCGGCGACTTCGGAGGCGGGGGGATGTTGCTCGCCTTCGGGATGTGCGCCGCCCTCGTCAGTGCCAGCCGCACCGGATCGGGCCAGGTGGTCGACGCTGCGATGGTGGACGGAGCCGCCTCGCTCATGACCATGACTCATACCCTCCGCTCCTCGGGTCTCTGGCACGACGAACGGGGGACCAACCTGCTCGACACCGGCGCCCACTTCTATGAGGTGTACGAGACCGCAGACAAGAAGTACCTCGCCGTCGGTGCGATCGAGCCACAGTTCTACGCCGAGTTGCTCAGACTGCTCGGGCTGGATGGGGAGGACCTCCCCGATCAGATGGACCGACGGTCGTGGCCCGAGATGAAAGTGCGGTTCGCCGGTGTGTTCGCCACCCGGACCCGATCCGAATGGGAGACGGTGTTCGAGGGTAGCGACGCCTGTGTCGCTCCGGTCCTTCCGGTGGTCGAGGCATCCGAGCATCCGCACAACAAGAGCCGGGGGACCTTCATCGAGGTCGCCGGCGTCACCCAACCTGCACCGTCACCGCGCTTCCTCGGCACGCCGGGCGGCATCCGACGCCCGCCCCCCAACCCCGGCCAGCACGGGGACGAGGCTCTGGCCGACTGGGGGATCGCCGCAGAGGACGTGGGCAGGCTCCGGGGATCGGGGGCCATCTGTTGACGGGCAGGACCCGGACCCGGCCAGTGCATCCGGACGACCGGTGAGCACCGGGCCCGCCTGGATCCTCACAAGTTGACTATCGGGCAGGTCACCGTCCGAGTGATGCCATCTATCAGCTGGATGCGGCTGACGACCATGTGGCCCAGGTCGTCGACGGTGTCGGCTTCGGCCCGCACGATGACGTCATAGGGACCGGTGACCCCTTCGGCCGCGATGACGCCGGACAGGGCTTTGACCGACCTCGCCACGGTAGCGGCCCGTCCGACCTCGGTCTGGATCAACACGTAGGCTCGAACCGGCATGGGGTGACTCTCCCGATGGTGAACCCGATGGCCATCGAATGCTGGCATCAGCATTGTAGCGCCGGGACGATCGGGCACCTCTCGCCGTTCGGTCCGATCGGGCGCCCGGCGGATCGGACGTGATCCCGGCGGATAGCCGGCGCAGGTGTGACTGACCGGTACCGCTCCGACCTACCATGCCAACGTGGGAGTACGGGAACGTGGTGACCAGTTCCGGCGCCTGGTTCGATCGGCCCTACACGACCTGTTCGACCAGCGGCGACCGGTCGGCCGGCTGTCGTTGACCCACGTGCTGATGAAGGGGGGTGACACCGTCTTCGCCGTCTCGTTGGCCGGCTCGCTGTTCTTCTCGATCTCTCCCACCGCCGCCAAGGACAAGGTGCTGTTGTACCTGCTCCTCACCATGGGCCCCTTCGCCGTGGTGGCCCCGGTGCTCGGTCCCCTGATCGACCGAAGCCGGGGGGCCCGCCGTGCCGTGGTGGTCGCGTCCGGCCTGGGTCGAGTCGCGCTCTGCCCCTTCTTGGCCCGGGACCTTCACTCGCTGCTGTTGTTCCCCGAGGCCTTCGCCATGCTCGTGCTGTCCAAGGTCTACGTGATCACCAAGGGCGCGCTGGTGCCCGAGATGGCCGCAATGGGCATGCTGGACGCCTCGGGCCGCGGAACCGCGGAAGGGGAGGTGGGATCACCTCCCGAGATACCGATGCGATCGGTCTCGGTCACCACTCACACGGACGCCCCGAACCCCACCGACAGGTGGCGCGGACGGGTGCGCACGCCCCCGTACGGCACGCCCCCGATCGCCGCCGGTGTCCCACCTCGGGCAACCGGCCACCCCGCTGGGGTCCCGAGCGGAACGGCCGCCGGGACCTCTGGGGAGGATCGACCCGATCTGGCGACTCTCAACGCCAGGCTCGGTCTGCTCTCTTCGCTCTCCGGGTTCGTCTTTGCCGTCCCCGCTGTTGCCGCACTCAAGCTCGGCGGGCCCTCCAGCGTCCTGTGGGTGGCGGTCGGGGTGTTCGCCGCAGCGACGGTGGCGGCGGCGCGCCTGCCGTTGCCCGGTCGGGAACAGAGGCGAGTGGCCGGGCAACGGCCCAGCACGGCCCTCGCCCCCGATCCTCTCGCAGGTGTGACGGTCGATCCGGAGCGGGCCGCCGACGAGGCGGACCTGGCCGCCCTCCGTCCCATCGCCGATGCCGAGGTCAACCTGGCGCTGATGCCCATGTCGGTGCTCAAGGCCCTGATCGGCTTCGTGACCTTTCTGATGGCGTTCGCTCTCCGACGCGCGGAGGCCGCTACCTGGTGGTTCGGAGTGATCCTCGGATCGCTCACGGTGGGGGCGCTGCTCGGTGTACTGCTGGTGGGTCGATTGCGTCGCATCCTGTCCGAGCAGCAGATCCTGATCGGCTCACTGTGGATGGTGGCCGCGGTCACCCTGATCGGAGCCCTCTTCCCGGCACGAGGCGTCCAGGCCCTGGTGGTGGGCGCCATCGGCTTCGCCGTCGCGGTGGCAGTCCCGTGCTTCGATGCACTGGTCCAGCAGCACGTACGGCCGCTCGACCAGGGGAAGGCCTTCGCCAGGTTCGAGACGAGGCTTCAGCTCATGTGGGTCGTCGGTTCGTTCGTCCCGGTGGTGCTGGCGCTGTCGGTCTCGGCCGGCAACTACGTGATGTCGGGGGTGGCGGCGGCCGGTTCGCTCTCCTACCTGAGCTCACGCCGGGCGATCCGGACGGGCCCGCACCGAACCGGCCGGTGGTGGTAAGACACCCACCACGACCCGTCGAGCGGGCGTGGTCATCCCAGCTTTGTTTCGAGCCGGTCTACCTCTTCTGCGAGTGCCGGGGGCAACGTCCCCCCGAAGACCGCGAAGTGGTTGCGGATCTTCGGGACCTCCGCCCTCCACTCCTCCGGATCGACGGTCAACAGCTTGTCCATGTCCTCGCTGGTCACACCCGTGCCGTCGGTGTCGATCGCACCGGTTGCGGGACCGAAGCCGATCGGGGTCTCGACGGCAGCACCCTCACCTCCCACCCGTCGGAACACCCACTCGAGCACGCGGGAGTTCTCGCCGTACCCGGGCCACAGCCAACGGCCGTCGTCGTTCTTCCGGAACCAGTTGACGTAGAAGATCTTGGGCAACTTGTCGGGATCAGCCGACGTTCCGAGCCGCAGCCAGTGCGCAAAGTAGTCGGCCATGTTGTACCCACAGAAGGGCAGCATGGCGAACGGATCGCGTCGGAGATTGCCGACGGCGCCCGCCGCGGCGGCCGTCGTCTCAGAGGCCCTGATCGATCCGAGGAAGACACCATGCTGCCAGTCCCGGGACTGCACGACGAGGGGGACCACCGATGCCCGGCGCCCACCGAGGAGAATGGCGTCGATGGGCACGCCGGCCGGGTCTTGCCATTCTGTGGCGATGGCAGGGTCCTGGGCGGCAGACACCGTGAAGCGGGCATTGGGATGGGCAGCCGGCGATCCCAATCGTGGAGTCCAGTCCTCACCCTTCCACGAGGTCAGGTGGTCCGGAGGCTCGTTGGTCATCCCCTCCCACCAGACGTCGTCGTCGTCGGTGAGGGCGGTGTTGGTGAAGATGGCGTTGCCGTTGAGGGTCAGCATGGCGTTGGGATTGGTCTTGGAGTTGGTCCCCGGGGCCACTCCGAAGAAGCCCGCCTCTGGGTTGATGGCCCACAGCCTCCCGTCGGGGCCGAACTTCATCCAGCAGATGTCGTCGCCCACTGTCTCGACCTTCCAGGCCGGCAGGGTAGGGATGAGCATGGCCAGATTGGTTTTTCCGCAGGCGGAGGGAAAGGCGCCGGTGATGTACCGGGTCTCACCCGCGGGAGAGGTCAACTTGAGGATGAGCATGTGCTCGGCCAGCCAGCCGGCGTCACGGGCCATGACCGAGGCGATCCGGAGTGCGAAGCACTTCTTGCCGAGTAGGGCGTTCCCTCCGTATCCCGAACCGTAGGACCAGATCTCCCTTGTCACGGGGAAGTGCACGATGTACTTGTTGTCGGAATCGCATGGCCAGGACGCGTCGGCCTCGCCATCGGCCAGCGGGGCGCCCACCGAGTGGAGGCACGGCACGAACTCGCCTACGTCGCCCAGGACTTCGAGGGCCCCGTTGCCCATCCTGGTCATGATCCGCATGGAGACCACCACATAGGGCGAATCGGTGATCTCGACCCCGATGTGTGCGATGGGGGAGCCGAGTGGACCCATAGAGAAGGGGACGACGTACATGGTCCGTCCCCTCATCGAACCTCTGAAGAGCTTGGTCAGGGTGGATCGCATCTCGACCGGATCGCGCCAGTTGTTGGTCGGCCCGGCATCGGTCTCGAAGGTCGAGCAGATGAACGTCCGGTCCTCGACCCGAGCTACGTCGCCAGGGTCGGAGTGCGCCCAGTAGCTGTTCGGTCGCTTGGCTTGCGACAGCTCCTTGAACGTCCCGCTGGCCACCAGAAGTTCACAGAGCCGGTCGTACTCCTCGGCGGAGCCGTCACACCACTCGACGGCATCCGGCTGGGTGAGCGCGGCGACCTCCTCCACCCATGCGATCAGCTCTTTGTTTCCGGTCGGGGGCATGGGCGGGTGGTCCTCCTCGTGGTTGCGGTTCGGGTGAACGGGTATGGCCGTCCGCTCGCGGCAGCTGTCCACAGGCCGTCCGCAGAGTCTAGTGGGGCCGGAAAGGACGGGAAGGCCCGTGCTAGGCAGTGAGGGTGTCCCGTGACGGCAGCCTCGATTCGGTTGACTCCGCGGGTGAAACCGGGTCTACCGATGGTGGCGGGGCGGATCTGCGGGCCGAGCTCGCCGTCATCGAGCGGTTCCGCGCCCGCTTCGAGCGGGGTGCACTGCGGGCGGGGCGGGGCCCGGGAGGTGCACCGCCCGGGGAGGTCTGGATCGGCGACGACGCGGCCGTGGTCGCCATCGAGAGCGGCCCTTCCGGCCGGAGAGTCGGCCCGGTGGTCGTTGCGTGCGACCTCGTCGTGGAGGGAGTTCACGTCGACCTCGGCCGGTGCGGTCTGGACGACGTCGGCGCGAAATCGGTGGCGGTCACCTTCTCGGATCTGGCTGCCATGGGGGCCTGGCCGACTCATCTGCTGGCCTCGGTCGCCGCACCCCCCGGTACGGACCTCGACCGCGTCGCCGAGGGGATGGCGATCGTGGCCGAAGCCGCGGGCTGCGTGGTGGTCGGCGGTGATCTGTCCTCGGCGCCGGTGCTCCTGATCTCGACGGCCGCGCTCGGCACCTTCCGGGGCGACGCAGGCAAGGGGCCCCTGCTCCGCAGCGGTGCCCGGCCGGGTGATGCCGTGTTGGTCACCGGACCGCTCGGCCGGTCGGAGGCCGGCCGGCGCGAGCTCGACGCCGGTGGGATCGGCTCCGACGGAACGGTGGCCACGGCCGAGGTGGTGGCAGATCTGGTCGGCGCCCACCTCCGGCCGGTGCCCCGGCTGCTCGAGGGCGAGACGGCGAGGTTCGCAGGCGCGTCGGCGGCGATCGATGTCTCAGACGGCCTGTCCACCGACCTGCGCCATCTGGCGACGGCCTCTGGGGTGGGTGTCCGGCTGGACGCCCTGCCGGTGGCGGCGGGCGCCACCTCGGAGGAAGCCATCTCGGGTGGCGAGGACTACGAACTGGTGCTGACCGGGCAGGACCCCGATCGACTGGGTGAGGCTTTCGAGTCAGCGGGCCTCCGGCGTCCCATCCCCGTCGGTCGCTGCACCGGAACGACCGGAGAGCTCACCCTGGAAGGACGATCTCTGCCCGAGAGTGGCTGGGTCCACCGGTTCTGAGTCGGGAGGGGGATCTCCAGCCCGGAGACCCAACCCTCGGCTCAGGCGGGGATGTCCCGGATGGGGCGCTTGACGACCTTGCCCGCTCGGATGCACGAAGTGCAGACGGAAAGGCGTCTGGGGGAGCCGTCGACCAGCGCCCGGACTCGCTGGATGTTCGGATTCCACCGACGCTTGGTCCGTCGGTGGGAATGGCTGACGCTCATGCCGAAGGACGGCTTCTTCCCGCACACCTCGCACACTGCAGCCATGAAGTCCGACTCCCTCCGAGCACCCCTGGGTGGGGCTCAAAGATTAGCATCCCGACCATGGTGGTCTCCGACGCGCTGTCCGCGGCCCGGCTGCGCGACGTGATGGCCACCTACCGTGAGGGGCTCCGATCCCACCAGGATGTCATCAACCGGTTGAACGTCTATCCCGTCCCCGACGGTGACACCGGTACCAACATGGCGCTCACCCTGGAGTCGGTCATGAGCGAACTCGAGGGGCTCGTCGGTCCGGACCCGGACGTGTCGTCGACCTGTGCGGCCATCGCCCACGGCTCGCTCATGGGGGCGCGGGGTAATTCGGGGGTCATCCTCTCTCAACTGCTCCGTGGCCTGTCGGAGGGGCTCGACTGTCCGAGCGGATCGCCGGGAGCCCGCGAGTTGGCTGACGCCCTGGTCGCAGCCGACAAGCTGGCCCGCGAGGCGGTGATGCGTCCGGTCGAGGGCACCATCCTCACCGTGGCGCGACGAGCAGCGGAGCGGGGTCGTGACGTGGCTGATGCCGGCGGATCGCTGTCGGCCGTGATCGAAGCATCCCGGGAGGGAGCGGCGGAGGCGCTCGCCGCCACACCGACGCTGCTCCCGGTGCTGGCGGATGCGGGCGTGGTCGACGCCGGGGGGACCGGGTACCTCCTGTTGTTCGATGCGCTGCTCAACGTGGTCGACGGGCGCCCGATGCCGGTCGCGCCCGATCCCCCCGAACCTGATCTGGTCGACCTGGACCCGCTGTTCTTCGACCCGTCGGGCGGGTCGGAGCGGGCACCGGACGCGCTGTCGGGCCCGCGATACGAGGTCATGTACCTGTTGGACGCCCCCGACGAGACCATCAACTCGTTCAAGCAAGTGTGGGCCGGGATCGGCGACTCGATCGTGGTGGTGGGCGGGGACGGGCTGTGGAACTGCCATATCCACACCGACGACATCGGGGCGGCGGTGGAGGCGAGCCTTGACGCGGGCCGGCCGCGATCGATCCGGGTCACCGATCTGATGGAGCAGGTGGAGGAGGAACGATGGGTCCGCGAGAACGCGGGTACCAGCGGCAGCGGCCCGGACGAGCCGGACGGGCCGGTGCCGACGACCGGGGTGGTGGCCGTGGCGACGGGGGACGGGGTGGGTCGGATCTTCCGGTCGCTCGGCGTCCAGGGTCTGATCCCCGGCGGGCAGTCCATGAACCCGTCCACGGCCGAACTGGTGGACGCGGTCGAGGCGCTCCGTTCCGACCAAGTGGTGCTCCTCCCGAACAACGCCAACATCCACCCGGTGGCGGACCGGGTCGGGGACCTCACCGACAAGGTCGTCTGGGTGGTCCCGACCGACACCGTGGTCGAGGGGTTCGCCGCCCTACTCGCCTACGACCCCGAGTCGGAGGGAGCGGTGAACGCCCGGGCCATGGAGGAGTCCGCCCGGCGGGTGGTGCCCGGTCAGGTGACCAGGGCGGTGCGCGCCTCGGACAGCACCGTCGGACCGATCAGAGCCGGGGACTGGCTGGGTCTCTCGCGCTCGGGCATCGAGATCGTCGACGGCGCACTAGCCGGTGCCGCCTGCCGCCTCCTGGAGGTCCTGGTGGGCGGCGAACACGATCTGGTGACCATCATCGAGGGGGAGGGTGCCGGAGCGGCCGACACCCGCCGGATCACGGAATGGCTCGGCGACCACCGACCGGGTGTCGAGACCGAGGTGCACCATGGCGGTCATCCCCTCTACCCCTACCTGTTCTCCATCGAGTGACCGGGGACGGACCCCATCAGATGGTCGGCGGGGGCGCGGCAAAACCGGTCGAGCCCGGTCCGCACGCGGGTACCTCGAGCGCCGGTGGGTCACAGGGCGGCGCAGGTGGCCGGAAGCTTCGCCAACTCTCCGAGCTCGATGTCTCGGTGCTGTCAGGGGTGGGGCCCGCCGTCCAGGCTGAGCTCGCCCAGCTCGGCATCGGGTCCGTGCTCGACCTCCTGACCCACTATCCCCGGCGCTATGTCGACGGGACCCGGCTGGTGCACATCGCCGAGGTCGTTCCCGGGGACAGCGTCTCGGTGCTGGCCGAGGTCACCCGGGTGAAGAGCGCAGGCCCCGGGTACGGTCGGGGGCGACGCCGGTCCCCCTCCCGTGTGGTGGCGGAGGTTGCCGATGGCACCGGCACGATGAGCGTGGTGTTCTTCAACCAACCGTGGCGGTCGAAACAGCTCGTGGCGGGCACGCTGACCCTCCTCTTCGGGGAGGCCGGCACCTACGGCGGTAGCTTGCAGATGATCGGTCCCACCGCCGAGGTGCTCCGGTTGGCCGGCTCCGACCCCAACCCCACCGGTGGCCCTCCGGTCGGTCGGGTCTATCCCGTCTATCCACTGTCGGAACGGACCCGACTCACCTCGGCCCGGATCGGCCGCTTCGTGGAGGAAGCGCTGGACCGTGCCGGGACCTTCGCCGATCCGCTCGCCACCGCCCGGCGGGACCTGCTCGGCCTGGTCGACCGCACCACCGCCTTCAACGGCATCCACCGGCCCGCTCACCTCGACGAGGTGCCACCGGCGAGGCGCCGCCTGGCCTTCGACGAGCTCTTCCGGCTGCAGCTCTCCCTCGTGCTCCGCCAGCACCGGCTGCAGGCCGACTCCCATGGCCTCCGCCACGTGGTGGCACGCGCCGACGGGACCCCGACCCTGCTCGAGCGCTTCCTGGACGGGCTCCCGTTCCGAGCGACGGCCGCCCAGATGCGGGCGATCGAAGAGATCCGGTCCGACCTGGCCGGTCCCCTACCGATGCATCGCCTCCTCCAGGGGGACGTGGGGGCAGGAAAGACGGTGGTGGCCCTGGCCGCCTTGCTGGTTGCGGTGGAAGGCGGCCATCAGGGCGCGTTCATGGCACCCACCGAGGTCCTCGCGGAGCAGCACGCCGCGTCGATCGTCTCGTTGGTGTCCTGCCTCGGCGCACCGGATCAGGCGCCACCGGTGGCCGGTCGTCCGCCGCGTGTCGAGCTGCTCACCGCGAAGACGCCGACCCGAGAGCGCGCTCGGATCCATGCTGGGTTGCTGGACGGTACCGTCGACCTCCTGGTCGGCACCCATGCCCTGCTCACCGATCAGGTGTCCTTCCGCTCCCTCGGGGCTGTCGTCATCGACGAACAGCACCGGTTCGGGGTCGAGCAACGGGCGGCGCTCCGGGCCAAGGGGCGCGGGGGTGACGGCCTTGGCCACGACCCCGACCTCCTGGTCATGACCGCGACGCCCATCCCCCGGACGGCGGCGATGGTGGTTTTCGGAGATCTGGACAGGACGGTGATCGACCAGTTGCCGCCCGGGCGGCAGCCGGTCACCACCCGATGGGCCCGCACACCCCTCGACGCCGAGGAGGCCTGGGCCAGGGTCCGTTCCGAAGTGGCCGACGGGCACCGTGCTTTCGTCGTCTGCCCGCTCGTGGAGGGTTCGCCGAGGGTCGAAGCGACCTCGGTGGTGGCCGAAGCCGAACGACTGGCCGGATCTGAGCTGCGCGGGATCAGCGTCGGTCTCCTGCATGGGCAGATGCCCGCGGCGGAGAAAGAGCGGGTGATGGACGGGTTCAGGCAGGGCCGGTATGCGGTGCTGGTGGCCACCACCGTCGTCGAGGTCGGGGTGGATGTGCCCGAGGCCACGGTCATGGTGATCGAGGACGCCGACCGCTTCGGCATCGCCCAACTCCATCAGCTCCGAGGTCGGGTCGGGCGCGGGAGCTCCCCGTCGTGGTGCTACCTACTCTCGGCGGTCGATACCCCCGAGTCCGCCGCCCGCCTGGGTGCCGTGGAACGCTCGGGGGACGGGTTCGAGCTGGCCGAGGTCGATCTCGCACTGCGCGGCGAGGGGACCATCCTCGGAGCCCGCCAGAAGGGACGCAGCGACCTCCGACTCGCCCGCCTCCTGGTGGACCGGGACCTGGTGGTCGAGGCCCGGGAGACCGCCGAGGAGATCGTCTCCTCCGACCCCGGACTGGCCGAACACGGCCTGCTGGCCGAGGAGCTGGCGCTGTTCGTCGGCGCGGAGGAGGCCGAGTACCTCTTCAAGAGCTGACCGGTCGCACCGTTCGAACGCCGAACGCCGAACGCAGGGAGCATGTCGGCTCCGGTCGCCGGGAGACCCGATCACCGCACAGCCGAGCCCAGTAGTCTTCGTCGGTGCGAGTGATCGGCGGCGATCTGCGCGGCCGACGGCTACGGGCCCGGGCTCCCGGAACGATCCGTCCCACGAGCGACCGGGTCCGCGAGGCTGTCTTCGACATCCTGTTCAGCCTGGGTGGCGTGGAGGGGATGGTGGTGGCCGACCTCTTCGCAGGGACCGGCGCGGTCGGTATCGAGGCGCTTTCGAGGGGGGCCGCCTCGGTGACCTTCGTCGACCGCGACCCGCGGTCCATCGAAACCGTCCGAGCGAATCTGGCCTCGGTGGGTCTGTCCGATGCCGAGCGAACCGGTGCCGCGGTCGTGGTCCGCTCCGACGTGGAGCGTTGGCTGTCGACGGCCGCCGATCGTTACGACCTCGTCGTGTTGGACCCGCCCTACGGCTTCGCCGAGTGGGACGGGCTGGTCGGGCGAATCCCCGCCGGTCTCGCCGTCCTCGAATCGGGCACCGAGGTGGTACCGCCGGCGGGCTGGGGCGTTCTCAGGTCCAGGCGGTATGGGGGTACGATCGTGACGGTGGTCCGGTTCGAGCCGGACGATGTACCGGGCAGAGCGGCAGGCAGAGCGGCAGGCAGAGCAAAAGGCAGAGAGACGGGCAAAGAGAAAGGTCTTCCGTGAGGATTGCGCTCATCCCGGGTTCGTTCGATCCGGTCCACAACGGGCATCTCGAAGTGATCGAAAGGGCATCGAGGCTCTTCGACGAAGTGGTGGTGGCCGCGCTCCGCAATCCGCAGAAGGGCGAAGCGCTCTTCGAACTCGGAGAGCGTAGAGAGATGCTCGAAGAGACCCTCTCCCATCTGGCGAACGTGCGCATCGTGTCGGTGGCCACCCTGGTGGTCAACGTCGCCCATGATGTCGGTGCGTCAGTCATCGTGAAGGGCCTTCGGGCGGTTTCCGACTTCGAGAACGAGTTGCAGATGGCACAGATGAACAAACAGCTCTCGGGGATGGAGACGCTGTTCCTGCCGACCAGTTCGGCTCACTCCTTCATCGCGTCCCGACTGCTGCGCGAGGTGGCCCGTTTCGGTGGGGACGTCACCTCCTTCGTGCCCAAGGTCGTCGCAGTCCGGCTCGAGGAGAAGTTCGCCGGTGAGTGACGTGTTCGCCGATCTCGACCAACAGCGGCACCGGGGTGCCGGTTACGACGCCGAGACACTTGTCCGGAGCGCACTCGAGCTGGTCATGACTGCCAAGGCGATGCCGCTGTCGGCCTCGGTCATCGTTCCGCGTGACGAGTTGATCGATCTGCTCCAGGCGGCGATGGAGCAGATGCCCGACGAGTTGCGGCAGGCACGGTGGCTGCTCAAGGAGCGACAGGAGTTCATGGCCGAGAGATCACGGGAGGCCGATGCGCTGCTGGAGGATGTGCGGGTACAGGCGGAGCGGATGGTACAGCGCACCGAGATCGTGCGGCAGGCCAACCATGTGGCGCAGCGGATACTCGATGACGCCAACGAGGAGGCCCGCCGGCTCCGCCACGAAGCCGAGGACTACGCCGATCAGAAGTTGGCCAGCTTCGAGATCGTCCTCGATCGAACCATGAAGACCGTCCAGGCCGGTCGGGAGAAGCTCCAGGTCGCTCCCATCCCGGCGATCGAGATCGGCGACCAGGGTGACACCACGGTGGTCGGCCCCGATGACGACCGAGTCCAGCCGGTCGGAGAGGCCGATGGCTTCTTCGACCAGGACCGTTCCTGACCGGAGGGACCAGATGGCGGACGCGGTCCGTCCCTTCGCCGTCCCGGTGGCCGCACTGCGGAAGTCGACCGGTGCGACCCGTCGGGTGTCTCTCGAGGGGGCATTCGACGATCTGGCAGCGCTCGGGGTGGCCGTGCCGGCCGGGGAGCCTGTCCGGGTGACCCTCTCCCTGTCGTCCTATCCCGGTGGGATCGTGGCCGCGGGTCGGGCCGTCACCCGCTGGTCGGGGGAGTGCCGTCGGTGTGGCGGGGTGGTGCGGGGAGCTCTCGACGTGGAGGTGCACGAGCGCTTCGCGCCCGATGGAGGTTCCCCGGCGAACGAGGATGCCTACCCACTCGTCGGGGACGAGCTGGACCTGGAACCGATGGTGCACGACTCGCTCCTGCTCGACCTGCCGCTGGCACCGCTGTGCCGCGTCGAGTGCCAGGGGTTGTGCCCGGTGTGCGGGGTGAACCGGAACCAGCACTCCTGCAGCTGCGCGCCGCCGCCAGATCCACGTTGGGCCGCCCTCGATGCGCTACGTGATCGGTGAGGTCCCCGTTGACATAGGATGCCGGGTCTATGGCAGTCCCGAAGAAGAAGACCTCGAAGTCGAAGAGCCGCAGCCGTAGGGCCTCCAACTGGGTGCTCCGGTCACCTGCACGTTCGCTGTGCCCGCAGTGCAACCGAGCCAAGCTTCCCCACGTGGTCTGCCCGAACTGCGGTTGGTACAGGGGCCGCCAGGCGCTCGAAGTCGAGTAGCCCGATCATGGCGAGGGGCGGGACGCGACCGGAGGGCCGGTCCTTCGAGGCGCTTCCGGTAGCCGTCGACGCGATGGGTGGTGACCGCGCACCTGCCGAGATCGTGAAGGGTGCCCGCCAGGTCAGCGAGCTGGGCGGCATCGACGTGGTGCTGGTCGGTCAGCCAGGGCGGCTGGGTGACATCGGCGGGTTGGCGCTGATCGAGGCGTCCGAGGTCATCGGCATGGACGACGATCCGGGCCAGGGGGTGCGGCGGAAGAAGGACTCGTCCCTCGTCCGCGCGGCAGAGGCTGTACGCGACGGGAAGGCGATGGCCATGGTCTCGGCCGGCAACACCGGGGCCGCCATGGCATCAGCCCTTTTCCGGATGGGACGGCTGCGAGGGGTGATCAGGCCGGCCATCGCCACCCCGATCCCCAACGTGGAGCGCTCGTGGCCGACCGTCCTGATCGACTCCGGCGCCAATGCGGAGTGCACCGGTGCGATGTTGGAACAGTTCGCCGCCATGGGTGCCGCGTTCAGCCGCAAGCGGTACGGGCTGGAGCGGCCCCGGCTCGGACTGCTGTCGATCGGCGAGGAACGGTCCAAGGGGACCCCACTGGTCAAGGAGGCCCACACCCTGTTGGAGTCGAGTGCCGAACCGTCCGGATTCGACTTCGTCGGCAACGTCGAGGGACGGGACTTCTTCGACGCCGGGGTGGACGTCATCGTCACCGACGGGTTCACCGGCAATGTGGCACTCAAGACCCTGGAGGGATCCCTGCGCTTCCTCATCGACGCCCTGGGCGACATTCTCGGACGGCCCGAAGTGCGTGAGACGGCCGATGCCCTCTACCCCCACCTCCTGCCTCTGGCCACCGCGCTCGACCCCGAGCACACCGGTGGGGCCATGCTGCTCGGGGTGGACGGGGTGTGCGTCATCAGCCACGGTTCGTCCTCGTCGGTGGCGGTGGTCAATGCGGTCACCGTGGCCCACGACCTCGCCGTCGCCGGACTGGTCGAGGCCGTGGCCGCCTCGGTCAAGCAGGCGTAGAGGTCAGCCCGGCATGATCAGGTGCCTGCTGGCGGCACCGAGCCCCGGCGCCGACGACGAGAGCGGCGACGTGCAGTATTGCCGCGATCTCCTGGCTGAGCCACCTCCGGGAGTGGAGTACGTCACCTACCCCGAGGCGATGGATTCCGGGGAGATCCGGGACATGCCCACCTTCCGCCGGGGAGTACCACTGTTTCGTTCGCCGAGTGCCGTGGTGACCGCCTCGGTCCGGGCCGGCCTGCACGGGCTGCGGCGGATCGGGATGCTCCTGCCCGATCCCGTGCACTGGTGGGAGATCGTCGGCCGGTTCGACCTGATCCACGACCACTGCTTCGCGCTCCACCTGTCGGGCCGGGTTCCACCGGTGGTGACGACCGACAGTGCGGGCACCTTCTGGTACTGGACCGCTGCCCGGGGTCTCGGCGAGAAACGGGTGTGGACCCTGTTGCGGCGCGAGAGGCGGCTGGCGGAATTGATCGGGTACGTCCATCCCACTGTCACCCCGGACGCCGCCGCCGAGGCGCTCTACTTCGTGTCCCAGGGCAGGGAGCTCGCGCTCCGCCTGGGCATCGACACCGCCTCCGTCACCACCGCCCCGGCGGGCGTGCCCGGCGCCTTCGAGGCTGCCCCCCTGGCTCTCGATCCACCAACCCTGCTCTTCGTCGCCCGCCAGTTCGACATCAAAGGTGGACCGGAAGCTCTCGCCGTGCTGCGAACGGTACGGAGCCGATTGCCGCAATGCCGACTCCTCGTGGCGGGTTCCCCGCTGGACGATCCGGTCATCGACGGCGTCGAGTGGCTCGGCCCCCGGTCGCGCAAGGAGCTCTACGAGCAGGTGTACCCCAGAGCCGATCTGTTCGTCTACCCGACCAAGTTCGACTGCGCCCCACTGGTGGTGGCCGAGGCCCTCGCCCACGGGATCCCGGTCGTGGCCCCCGCTGCGTTCGGACTCCCCGATCTGGTCCGGACCGGGACCACCGGCGTGCTGGTCGAGCCCGGCCGAACCGACCAGCTCGCCGATGCGGTCCTCGCGCTCCTCGGGGACCCGCTCCGGCTGCGACGCTTGGGGACGTGTGCCCGAGAGGATTTCGAGGTCCGGCTGTCGACGGGCGCCCGGAACCGGCTGCTGTCCGATGCCTACGCACGGGCCCTCGCTCACCCCGGTCACCGGGTTCGTTGACCGCATCCGGCCGGCTTCGCCACGCCGTGGCCCGGGGCCTGCTCCCATTCGGTATGTCTTGGGTGCGCTCTCGGTGGAAGCCCGCCGGTGGAGCGCCTACGATGCCCCCATGAGGGGTCTCGAGGCGGTGACGGGACAGCTGCGCGCGGCCGTGCCGGCGCCGATCAGGCGGGCGAACCGGGTGCGCAGGTTCGCTCGCAACCTGCGCCTGCTCAACGACGTCCTGGCGGACACCCCGATGGCCGGCCGCTACTGGGTCATCGGTGGGCTGCTGATCGGGTGGGCCCGCGAGGGGCAGCTCCTTTCGTTCGACGCCCGCGACGCCGATTTCGGCTTCTGGGAAGACGATCTCCCCCTCCTCGAAGGATGCTTCGAAGCCCTCGAACGCCGGGGCTTCTCGCTGTCGGGGACCTACATCGGAACCAGGGGAACCATCGCCGAGCACTCGTTCTCGCGCCAGGGGGTCCGCTTCGACTTCTTGACCATGCGCCGGATCGGAGACGAGATCCACTACTGCGGCTTCGGCCCCGAGGATGGCTCGTGGTGGGAGATCGAGTCGACGGTTCCCAACCAGGAGACCGTTCCCTTCGACTTCCTCGGTCGCACCTGGCACAAGCTGGCCGACCACGAGCTGGCGCTCGACGTCGCCTACGGCAACTGGAGGGTACCCGACCCGGACTGGGACTACCTGCACGCGCCGAACATCGTTGCCCGCCGACCGTGGACTCCCGAGCGCCCGACCGTCCCCGGGAGCGGGCGGGACTCCGGCGCGGAGTCACCGATCAGAGCCGTCGACGGCCGATGAAGGCGGTCATCCTGGCCGGGGGCCGGGGCAGCCGCCTGTCCGAAGAGACGGGCTCCCGACCGAAGCCAATGGTGGAGATCGGGGGCAGGCCCATGCTCTGGCACATCATGAAGATCTACGCTGCCCACGGGATCAGTGAGTTCGTGATCTGCTGCGGCTATCGGGGGGATGTCATCAAGGAGTACTTCGCCACCTACCCGATGCGCCACGCCGACGTCACCGTCGATCTCGTGACCGGGAAGGTTGACATCCACCGCCAAGGGGCCGAGCCGTGGAGCGTCACCCTCTTGGAGACGGGGGCCTCCACCGAGACCGGCGGACGGATCGGAAAGGTGGCACCCTACGTGGATGGCGACTTCTGCCTGACCTACGGGGACGCGGTCGGTGACATCGACGTGACGGACCTGATCGCGACCCACGAGAGAACCGGCCGGTGGGCGACGGTCACCGCGGTCCGGCCACCGGCGCGTTTCGGCGTGCTCGGCATGGACGGCGTGGACGGCGACGAGGTCCGGCAGTTCAGTGAGAAGCCGGCCGGCGACCAGGGTTGGATCAACGGTGGCTTCTTCGTCCTCTCTCCGCACGTCTTCGGGCTCATCGGTGCCGACGACACGGTCTGGGAGCGCGGGCCGATGAGCCGCCTGGTGGAGGCACACCAGCTCTCCGCCTACCGTCACTCGGGCTTCTGGCAGCCCATGGACACCGTCCACGACCGTCAGGTGCTCGAGGACCTGTGGGCCGGCGGTCGGGCGCCGTGGCAGGTGTGGTGACGGCGCAGAGCCGGCAACGCGAGACGGTGACCTCCGCTGTGCCGCTCGGCGATGTCCTGGAGCGCTACCGCGACCGGACCGTGCTGGTCACCGGCGATAGCGGCTTCGTCGGTTCGTGGCTCAGCCTGTGGCTGCGACGGAGCGGCGCGCGGGTGGTCGGGATGTCCCTTCCCGGGGTCCCTCCCGCCCCTGCGGGTGTCCCCCCGATCGCCGGTGGGGCCGAGAGCCGTCCGCTGGACGTCACCGACCTCGGACAGGTGGAGGAGGCGGTCTCCTCGGTGGACCCGGAGGTGGTGTTCCACCTCGCTGCCCAACCGTTGGTCATGAGCTCCTACGAGGATCCGGTGGGAACGTTCCGAACCAACGTCATGGGAGCCGCCAACCTGCTCCAGGCCCTGCGCTCCTCATCGACGGTGCGTGCCTGCGTGGTGGTCACGAGCGACAAGTGCTACGCAGAGGATCGGCGGCCGCGTGTGGAAGGGGATCCGTTGGGGGGCAACGACCCGTACAGTGCCAGCAAGGCGGCTACCGAGCATGTGGTCCACGCCTATGCCCGCTCCTTCCTCGGGGAACGGGGAGTGGGCGTATCGACTGTGCGGACCGGGAACATCTTCGGCGGGGGGGACTGGGCACCCTCTCGGCTGATCCCCGACTTCGTTCGGGCCTCTGGCGGTGGAGATCGACTGGAGCTGCGCCATCCGGAGGCCAGACGGCCCTGGCAGCACGTGCTCGACGCCACCTCTGCATGCCTCCGGCTCGGGTCCGGGCTGATCGATGATCCGCTCGGCTGGACTGGTCCGTGGAACGTGGGTCCCCGGCCCGAATCGTCGGTGACCGTGGGGAACATGGTGGAGGCCCTGGAGGGGGCCTGGCGGAAGCGTGGCGGCCGGCCCGCCGAGGTCGAGGTCGGGGAGGCTCCGGCCTCGCGCTACGAGAGCCCGGTGCTCTTCATCGACGCGGGACGGGCCCACAAGCACCTCGGTTGGCGACCCCTTCTCGACCTCCCCTCAGCCGTCGACCTCACCGTCGATTGGTACTGGGGGGCGTTGCACCTACCCACGTTCGATCCGGAGGCGGTCGCCTTGGACCAGATCGAGTGCTACGAGGGGCTCGGCCGCGGCACCTGAGCGATCGGGTCGGCGACCACCGCACCTGCGGTCACTGCCGGCCCGTGTCACCGAGCGCATCCTCCACCCGGTCCCCGTTCCAGAACTCGGCGAGGTGCTCGGCGTCCGCTGATCCCTGGCCGGCGCCCATGGCGAGTGCCCGTGGCACGGTAGCCGGTGCCATCAGGGTGGCGAGGTCCACCTCGTCGGGCACCCGGAGCACCACCTCGGACCCCGATGCCCGCAGATCCGCCAGCTCGCGCCGGCCATCCCCCGGCCGCTGGGTCATCATGGCGTCGGTGTCGTCGGTGCCGTCGGAGAGGGCCAGCACGAGCACCCGACGGGCCCCCGACAACAAGTCGAGGTGGGTTCCGCTTCCGGAGACGCCGCCGTCCATGCAGAACCGGTCGCCGACCGGCTGGGGAGGGAACACGCCCGGAACGGCGCTGCTGGCGGCCACCGCCCGCGCGTAGGTGAGACCTGACGGATGGCCGAGTACGCATCGTGCACCGGTGAACGTATCGGTGCAGGTGATGCGCAACGCGTCGGCACGGAGCCGTGCATGCCCGACGATCAAGGAGATGTTGCGTCGCATGCGTGCCTGACCGGGTGTCGAGGCGGCGAGCGCCGCATGCCCGATGGCGCGGATGGTCGACGGCTCCGCATCCTGCGCCTCGAGGAAGGTGGCCAGCGCCCGGTCCTGGCTCGGACGCAACCTGCCCGCCGGAGCCAGGGCGCCCACCAGCGTGGGTACACGCGAGAGGATCGAGACCTCGGCATGGAGGAGGTTGAGTCGGCTCTGGACGAGGGAGGATGCCACGATCGATCCGGCGGAGGTCCCGATCACCCGATCCGCCCGATCGAGACGGACCCCCTTGGTCATCAGAGCGTGGAGGTAACCCACCTGCCAGGCCACGAAGAAGAGGCCCCCACCGCCGAGGCACAGTCCCCGTTCGACCGCCGATCCGTACCCGGCGGAGAAGGACCGTGGCAACGCCAGACCGTCGGGTTCCCGAGGAGCCGGGACGGATGCTGGATCGAGTGACGTCTCCACGGACTGTTCCACGTCGAGCGGCGCGGGTCAGCGCGACAGGAGGTCCTTGGCGATGTGGGTCACCTGGATCTCGTCGGTGCCGGCGTAGATCTGGAAGACTCTAGCGTCTCGCGCGAGCTGTTCGACCCGGAACTCGGCCATGTATCCGTTGCCGCCGAAGAGCTGGACCGCCTCCATGGCCACTTCGGAGGCGGCTTGGGCCGCGTAGAGCTTCATGGCCGACGCCTCGGCCAGGGTCAGGCTCTTGCCGGCGGAGGAGAGCTCGATGTGACGGAAGACCAGGTTCTGTACGTTGAGCCGGGCGACTTCCATCCGGGCCAGTTTGAGCTGGATGAGCTGTCGATCTCCGATCGGCCTATCCCAGAGCTTGCGGTTCTTGGCATAGTCGACCGACAGGTCGAGGCACTCCTCGATGAGCCCGAGCGCCATGGCCGCCAATCCGGCCCGTTCGGTCACGAAGTTGGCCTTGGCCGAGTCCCGACCACTGCCCGGTCCGGCTTCCTCCGTCTCGCCGAGCAGGTGATCGCGGCCCACCCGGACGTCGGTGAGGAAGAGCTCCCCGGTGGGCGAGGAGTGCAGCCCCATCTTCCGGAAGGGCTTCGACTGCGCGAGCCCGGGCATTCCCCGCTCGAGCACGAAGGTCAGCACCGGGCGATCACGGATCGGCGTGGCAGAGCCGTCGTCGAGCTTGGCGTAGTAGACGATGGTGTCCGCGAAGGGTCCGTTGGTGATGAACGTCTTGTTGCCGTTCAGGACGTACCCGTCCCCGTCGCGCCGGGCGGTCGACTTCATCCCTCCGAGCGCGTCCGATCCCGAGTCGGGCTCGGTGATGGCCCAGGCCCCGATCCGCTCGAGGGTCAGGAGGTCGAGACCCCAGCGCTCCATCTGGGCAGGAGTCCCCTGGTTCATGATCGTCCCGGCGGCCAGTCCGACCGTCACGCCCATGGCGGTGACGATCCCCGGGCAGTAGTGGCAGAGCTCGATGATGGGGATGAGGGTCATGGCGGCCGCCCCACCGTCGCCGGTGGGTCCACTTCGGTCCCCTCGGTGCAGGTCGGCTCCGGCCACCTTCGCCTCGAGTCGCTGCTTGAAGCGGTCTCGGGCCAGCTGGTCCATGCCGAAGGTGGCGTACAGCTTGCGGATGATGTCGTACGGGGGGAGATCGCCGTGTTCGAGCGCTTCGATGTTGGGCACGACCTCGGACTCCACGAACCGACGGACGGCGTCGCGAACCATCAGCTGCTCCTCGGTCCATTCGAACACGGCATCCCTCCTGGTCGTGCAAGTCCCGGCGGCCGAAAGGCTACCGGATGAGACCGGTCGGTCCGACCGGGTGCGGGTGGCGACCCGCATACAGTCGCGGTGTGCACGTTCAGCCCGGATCGGAGGGAACATCCTACGAACGGTGGGGCGGCATGCCGTTCTTCACCGGATTGGTCGAGCGGTTCTACGAGGGGGTGTCGACCGACCCGCTGCTGCGTCCCCTGTACCCCGAGGACCTGAGCGACTCGATCGAACACCTCGCCCTGTTCTTGGCACAGTACTGGGGCGGCCCGCCCGAGTACGGCGCGCTCCGTGGCCATCCGCGCCTGCGACTGCGCCACCGTCCGTTCGCCATCGGCACGGCCGAGGCCGATGCCTGGCTCGGCCACATGAGCGATGCTGTCGATGCGGCCGATCTGGCTCCGGCCGATCGGGAGGAGCTCGTCGCGTACCTGACGATGGCTGCCCGCAGCCTCATCAACAGCCCCGGATAGGAGAGGGCGGCACTCGGGGACCCTCGACTACGCTCCGCCGGATGGATACCGACGAGCTGATGGCCTCGGTCTGCCCGGTCATCCGGGACAACGGATGGGCCTACTACTTCGCCGCCGAGACCGACGAGGTGGGCAAGGGACTCGGCCTCGATTTGCTGCAGTTCTACTTCCTCGGTCGCGGCGGGGTGCTGGGCGATGTCGAAGCAGAAGTGGTGGTCAGTGCCTTCGGCTACTTCAATCCGGAGACGGTGCGGACTTCTTGGGATGCCGGTCGCAGGTTGGTGGCACCGAGAGCGGCTGCCCGTGCCCACTTCTCGTGCTGCGCGGCCCTCGGCCGCTCGCGTCTCGGCGAGGTGCCGGGGCTGGAGGAGTTCTGCGCCGCTGCCGGGGCGGTCAATGCCGCCGCAGACTACGTCGGGCTCCCGCTCTATGCGGGCTTCCGTGCCGAACCGCTGGCCGCCGACCCGCCCGGCCGGGCGCTCCAACTCATGGCCCTCCTACGGGAGTTGCGTGGCAGTGCACACCTCCTGGCGGTGCGGGCCAGCGGACTGGACGCCCGGACCGCCCACGCCATCGCCCGACCCGGTGACCAGGCACTCTTCGGGTGGTCGGACGATGACACCCCGAAGATCGGCCCCGTCCAACGCGAAGCCATGACCAGGGCCGAAGCGCTCACCGACGCCTTGGTCCGCCCTGCCTATGACGCACTCGACCGGAAGGGAGCGGATGCCTTGCGAGCCGGGGTCGAGGGCATCGCCGCCGCACTGGCGGTCTGAAGCTGGCCTTCCGATGCCCGATGTGGTGAGCCGGGTGACCTCGACAGGGTGGGGGATCGTTCAACTCGGGATGCCCGGTCGCAGTCCGTATTTCCGGTATCATCGGGGCAGGTGACGGGCTCTTTGCCCGTTCGGTCAGGGCGTGCCGAGATGCCCTGATCTGTCGCCTGGCGGTGGTCCCGGTGGCCACCTCGCGGCGAACGCCGGACTTCTCGGACGGATCGGTTCCGACCCGGCAAGGATCGGACCCAACGGCAGTGGTCTGCGACCCGCACGACGCCGACCGCCTTCACACGACGACCAGGAGAGCCCGTGCCCGCAGAGACCCATGTCGAAAACGGACCGCTCGACCGCAGCCAGGTGCTCGCTTTGATCCGCGACCTGCTCGCCGACATCTTGGAGATCGAACCCTCGTCCATCGGAGAGGGTGACTCCTTCGCCGACGATCTGGATGCGGACTCGCTGGCCTTGATCGAGCTGGTGGAAGGCCTGGAGGAGGAATTGGGCGAGCGGTCGGTGGGTTTCCGGGTCGAGGACGAGGATCTGGAGGAGCTCCGCACCGTACGAGACGCGGTCGACTACGTGTACGCCAAGCTCGGGGGGCCCTGACGCGCCCGATGGCGCCGCCGCCCAGCTCGGGAAGGCCCGAGGTCGAGGATGCCCCCCGACCGGCGGATGGTTGCGCGGCGGCAGCCGCCGGTCCGCTGGCCGATCGGATCGGGCATCGGTTCGTCGACCCGGGCCTGCTGGACGAGGCCATGGCCCATCGTTCCTGGTGTGCCGAACACGAGGTGGCCGTCTCCAACGAACGACTCGAGTTCCTCGGTGACGCCGTCCTCGGCCTCGTGGTGGCCGAGCATACGTTCCGGACTCACCCCGAGCTCAGCGACGGTGCACTCTCGAAGGTCCGGGCCGCTGTGGTCAACACCAAGGTCCTGGCCGAAGTGGGTCGTGAGCTCGGTGTGGCGGAACCGCTCCGTCTGGGCCGGGGGGAGGACCAGTCCGGTGGCCGGGCCAAGGAGTCGATCCTGGCCGACGCCACCGAGGCGGTGATCGGCGCCCTGTACCTCGACGGGGGTCTCGAGGCGGCGGAGCGGCTCGTGCTCGGGCTCCTCGGGGAAAGGATCGTCCAGGCGGTCGGAGAACCTGGCGAATCGGATCACAAGAGCAGACTCCAGGAGCACTCCGTCCGGCTCGGCCGGGGTGTCCCCACCTACGCGGTCGAGGGATTCGGTCCCGATCATGCTCGTCGCTACCGGGCCACGGTGTACGTTTCCGGCCGCTGCATGGGAATGGGCGACGGCCGTTCCAAAAAGGAAGCAGAGCAGGTTGCGGCCCAGTTGGCCTGCGGCGAGCTCGAAGACGAAAGAGGCGGGGACGATGCCTGAATTGCCCGAGGTGGAGACCATTCGGCGGGATCTGCAGGGCGAGGTCGTGGGACGGAAGATCAAGACGGTCGAAGTTCGCAACGGTCGCACCGTCCGCCGCCACCCGAGTGCCAAGCAGTTCCGGTCCCGGGTCGAGGGCCGCTCCATCACTGCGATCGATCGTGCGGGGAAATACCTGCTCATCAGACTGGATACCGGTCAGACGCTGGTGGTGCACCTGGGCATGAGCGGCCAGCTCCAGCGGGCCAAGAGCGCCAAGGAACCCAAGGCTCCGCACACCCACGTCGTCTTCACCTTCACCCAATCGGGCCAGCTCCGCTTCGTCGACCCGAGGACCTTCGGCGAGCTCTTCGTGTCCGAGGCCCCCGAAAACGGCTCCAAGGGGGTGGCCGAGCTTTCCCACCTCGGATTCGATCCGCTGGAGGACGTGATGAGCTGGGAGAAGTTCTGGGTGCTGCTGGCGGCACACAAGGCAGGTCTCAAGTCTCTGCTCATGGACCAGGAGTTCGTCGCCGGTATCGGCAACATGTACGCCGACGAGATCCTGTTCGCCGCCGGCCTCCGGTACGACCGAACCTCCGACTCGCTCTCGTCACAGGAAGTCCGCCGGCTGTACCGGGCGATGGTC
>DAHUZT010000073.1 GCA_027315005.1 Acidimicrobiaceae bacterium
CCCGAAGACTTGCCCTACTGAAGGTGACCCGCTCCCGGCAATCAGGGAAAGGGGATGTCGCGGCGGATGATCCACACTCCCCAACTTGCCGGAGCGTCCGACCAACCCGGCGGCGACGTGGATCGCCCTTGCAATATCGCCGGTGATCGGCCTTGCCGTTGACGTGCGGACCGCATCGCGGTTCTACTCACTCTCGTGGGATTGAACATTGTCATCGCCGGTGGTGGGGTCGCCGGACTAACTGCGGCCATCGCACTCGACCAGCGTGGTCACAACGTTCGCTCTTCGAGAAGGGGCCGTCATTCACTGAAGTGGGCGCAGGTTTGTCCCTTTGGCCAAATGCGCTGGCCGCGCTGGGAAGGCTGGACTTGGAGGACCGGGTCATGGCCTGCGGATACTGGGAGGACAAAGGCGCCATCCGCTCTTCGAACGGAACAGTTCTGCGCGAGATCGAGAACACCAATCTCATGATCCTGCGATCCGACCTCCAACGTGTCCTGGTCGCCGAGCTGAAGGACATCCCCGTCGTTCTCGGAGCCCGATGCACAGGGGTGTCGGCGAACGGTCAGGCGCCAGTACTGCGATTCGACAGTGGCACTTCGGTCGAAGCCGACCTTGTCATCGGTGCCGACGGCATTCGATCCGCAGTTCGCCAGTCGATCGCACCTTACGAAGATCCGCCGAGATACTCCGGATTGTGTGCGTGGCGGGGAGTTGTCAGGGCTCCCGGCCTTGTTGACAGTGCATGGCTCAGCGTAGGAAATGGACTGCAATTCTTGGCCGCTCCCCTTCCAGACGGAAATGTCTACTGGAGCCCCCTGGTCAAACTGGACGAAGGCCAATGGGAGGAGATCAAGGATCACCGAGGCTTCCTGCTCGATCGATTTGACGGCTGGCACGATCCCATACCCACATTGCTGGACCGGACGCCGAACGACACGCTCCTGCCCACTCCGGTGTACTTCCGGCCACCGCCGAGGTGGATCACGAGCGGCAGAGTTGCCTTGATCGGCGATGCAGCTCACCCAATGACTCCGGACCTAGGTCAGGGCGGGTGCCAGGCCATCGAGGATGCCGTGGTTCTGGCCGACCGCATAGTCGTCGCCGGTGACGACATCGATCTTGCGTTGAGACTGTTTGCAGAGCGTCGCCTCGCCAGGATTCGACGCGTCGTCAGGGAGGCCCGCCAAATGGGCGCTGTCATGGCCGATGGCCATCAAACTGTCATGCGACTCCGAACAACCGCACTCCGCGTGATTCCTGCGAGGCTCACGGACAAGAGACTCTCTGCGATTACGGCACGTGAGGCATTCGAGGCTCAGTTGGCTGCGACCTGACGGTGCCACCGATTGCTGCAGCGACATTCCGTCAAGGTGTCGCAGGACCCCTGTCCCGGCGTTCGGAGCCACCCATCAGGGCCTAGATTCTCTCCGTGGATGCCCCCGGGGAGTTGATCGCATCTGGACGAGATGCCGACATCTTCGAGTTCGGCCAGGGGCGGGTCCTGCGGCGATCCCGAAACGGTCGATCGCTGTTCGCGGAAGCACGGACGATGGAGTTCGTCCGTTCCCACGGCTACCCCGCCCCGGAGGTGTTCCAGGTCAGCGACAACGGGTGCGACCTCGTGATGGAGCGGATTGAGGGACCGACGATGGTGGATATGGGTGCAGCACGTCCCTGGCGCATTCGATCCATGGGAAGGGAACTGGCGAGGCTCCATGAGTCTCTCCACCGTCTCCCGGCGCCAAGTTGGCTTCCCAAGGCACCGTTCGGAGACGGCGATCGGCTGCTGCACATGGATCTGCACCCGCTCAACGTCCTCATGGGGGCCGAGGGGCCAATGGTGATCGATTGGACGAATGCGGCGAGCGGAGATCCTCTGGCTGATGTCGCTTTGACGTGGGCGCTGATCGCATCGGGTGAGGTGCCGACCGGTCGCATGCAGTCAGTGATCCTCGGCGTCGGCAGAAATCTCCTACTCAAGGCATTCTTGAAGTCATTCCAAGGGGATGCACTTCGGTCGACGCTGATCGAGGGGGTAGAGTGGAAGTGCAAGGACCGGAACATGAGTGCGATCGAGATCAGCAGGATGCGTTCGCTCTTGTGAGTCCCTGTGTCCCAGTCGTGCCGTACTTTCCCACGCAACCGGCGTTCCGGGGCAGCCTTCAAGCTCCTCGGTAGTACCGGACACCATCGGGAATCATGATCTACTGACCGGACTTACTGATGCTCCAGACATCAGAGGCTATTCCGGCATATCGACTGGGAGGCCCTGCGGTGTCAACACCGAACCACCGGACAAACTCCTCATGGACGATGCGGAGTAGTTCGGCTTCACTGGTCGCCTCTGGCAGTCGGAGTGTGATCGTTTCGGCTTCTGCCCCGTACTCGTCCACGTTCTCCTCGAAGTTGATGCCGATGGGATCATCCTTGAAGAGCAAACTCTCCAGTTGGGCGACGGTCTCCTCTTGACCGACAAGCCTCCGCTGTCGTTCCTCCTTTGCGGCTTTGATCCGAGGAGCAATCTCCTCCCGCCATTGCCGGTCACTATCCGCAGAGGGCTTCTTGGAGCGATGCCAGAATGGCTTCGGCTCTTCAGTACCGACGCCGTCGATGACCTACCTGCCTGGCTCACCACCGTCGTGACGTGGCTTTGCTTTGACCAGCTACGCAAGCGTCGTACCAGGTCAGCGATCGAAGCTGAGGTGCCCGACGACCATGTTCCGGTTGACCCCGAGGCCGACGTGTTGCTCGCCGAAAGGACGGGCGACGCTATGCAGCTCGTCCTCGATGCCCTGGCGCCGGCCGAGAGGGTTGCGTTCGTCCTGCACGATGTGTTCGGTTATCCGTTCGACGAGGTCAATGCGGTCATGGGGCGCTCGAGCACCGCTGTACGCCAGTTGTCGAGCCGGGCGCGACGCAAAATGCAGGGCGTGCCGGAACCGGCCGCGTCGCAGGCAGCGCGCGCCGAGAGCCGGCGGGTCGTCGACGCGTTCCTCGCTGCAGCTCGCGGTGGGGAGTTGGCTACCTTGCTGTCGTTGCTAGCGCCCGATGTCGTCATGCGTGCCGACCTGGTCGGGCAGACCCTGGGCACAGATTCCGGGTATGAGGGGGCATCCGCAGTGGCCGCTCGCTTCAACGGCGCCCGGGGGGGGCGGCAGCAGCCACGATCGATGGTGAGCTTGGTGCCGCTTGGATCCACGCCGGGTCGACCAAGGTGGTCCTTGTTTTCCATGTTGAGGCTGGCCTGGCACAGGAGATCGAGCTCATCGCCGACCCAGACGTCCTGGCGACCATGGACATCGTCCGCGTGCGGGCGAAGCCGAGAGGCTGATGCGCATGGACCCCTTTGGCATTCCAATGTCAGTCAGACAAAGTGAAAGGAAGCGAAGATCATGAAGACCATGACGTGTCAACAACTGGGGGGCCCGTGCGACTGTCCCCACCAGGGCACAACCGCAGATGAGGTCATCAAGGCACAAGATCGACATCTCAAGGAGATGCTCGCCAACGGTGACACCACGCACGAAGGTGCCTTGAAGGAGATGAAGGGCCGGTGGAAGAATCCCATCAAAGGCATGGGCTGGTACCGGCAAGCCAAGCGTGATTTTGCTGCTCTTCCTGAAGGCTGATGGGAGCTCAGGACTATGGCACGTCGTACCGCTCGCCCCACAGCGCCGGTCCCTCTGTCGGCCGGCTCTCCTTCAGGGCGCTCAGGGGACCCTTGGATGGTGAACAGGCATGGCCTGACCCCGCTACCGTGTGTCCCTGTGAGCAGCCCGCGAGTGCCCGGTGGGGTGGTGCACAAGCTTCCCGCAGACCTGCGCAAGGCGCTGATCGCCAACTCGGAGGCACTCGATGCTTGGAGGGACATCACGCCTCTGGCCCGCAACGAGTTCATCTGCTGGGTCGAGGACGCCAAACAGGAGATGACCCGAGATCGCCGCATTCGCCGGACCCAGGAGGAGCTGGAGGAAGGTCAGCGTCGGCCCTGCTGCTGGCCAGGGTGCATGCACCGCGAGCGCAACGGCAAATAGCAGTCGGCCGTGTGACTGGTGGAGAGGCACAACGCCGGGTTGGGGGCGAACGGAATGACGCCCACGGGCGTACTCGCAAGGCACGCCGATTTGGCGTCCTAGCGTCTCCCACCGAGCACGGAACGACGCGCCAGAACGACGGTCCCCGTCATCGTTGCCGGAGCGCAGAACGGCACGTCGGTTGCGTTCGTGCGTTCGACTCGCGGCATCGAACCTGACGTTCGGAAATCGGACTCGACAATCCAGAGCCGTCGATCGGTACTCATCAGGCGCACGGGCGGCCAAGGACCGGAGGCCTTCAGATGAAGTGTTCTGTGTGGCGTGCACGCCCGCGACGTGCATCGAGGGATTTACAAGCTGAAGCAAGCAGGAGCGGGCCCCGATGCGAGGTAGAGGCCCACCAAAGGGGGCCCGCCTCCAGAGAAGGGCCGTCGGGGATCGGCCCTGTTGCCAGACAGTTCACCGAGCGGCGCCTTCGGAACACACCATGGTGGACAGGCCTTCTGGCCGAGGCGTCCTGTAAGTCGGTATGCTTGCGGGACGCCAGCTCGGTCCATCGCAGCGCCATTTAGGAAGCCTTGGAATCGATCTCGCGCCCCTTGATCGATGCAGCAGCTTGTGCAACGAGAAGTTTTTCCATTGGAGGTATAGATGGCAGCACGACGCGTAGAGTTGCAACTGGCGCCCGACGCCGCTTGGGCACATCTACAGAAGGCGTGTGCGTCGATGGGAAAGATTGAGGAACAGAACGATGCCTCGAGATCGCTGGTGAGCAAAACCCGCTATGGCTTGAACCCGGTTCGGTTACGTATTGCGGTGCTGTCGGGACCAACGGCGGAAACGGCCGTCCTGGACATCCAGGCGCGTGGGCAAGATGTGTGGGGTGTTGCGAGTAGGAAGTCAATGGACCGAATCGTCGCTGCGTTCGGATAGTGGCACGGCAGCCTGCTACTAAGGTCGAACACCAGGTTGGGCTCCAAGCTGGTTGGTAGGTCCCCCTCATGTTCGGTGTGCGCCTCCAGCTGGTGCTGTTTGTTCCACGCTTCAATGACTAGCGCCTGCTTCTTGTTCCAATCATCGACCTCGATGGTCGTGTTTCCCGGGCACATGCCGCATCTCACAGTGCACTCGTAGAAGGTGATTCTCACTATATTCCCAGCTGCGACCGACGGGTACGGTGAGGCGTATGTTCTCGTCGGCGATGAACCCACAGAACTGGGTGATCGGTGTCGTTGTGCCGCGTCCGAGTGGCTGGTCACCATGAGAGCGGAATCGGCGTACTGCGTCGTCGAGGCGGCGCAGAACACAGTGCCAGAACGACGGGCGCCGACATCCGGACAGCAGCGCAGAACGGCATTCCTGGCTTGTCCATGATCCGGCGTCCAAGGCGAAGTCCGGTCGTTGATACGAACGGCGGTCATGGGACGCTCCCGACGCCGCTGACCGAATGAGTCAAGCCGATTTCGACCGACGACTTGCTGCCGACCCGACTTGTCGATCCCGGGCGTGAGCACCGAACAGTGAGATCTTCTCCCGGCCCTTGACGACGCTGACCTCGAGGGAAGCACCGAGAGCGTGGACATACTGGTCCAGCACCTCGATCGTTACGTTGTGTGACCGCTCGATTGCCGCCACCCGTGGCTGGGAGACGCCGATACGGATTGCGAGTTGACGCTGGCTCAGTCCGGCGCCCTCTCGCAGCCCAGTCAGGTTGTTGGCCAAGAGCAGTTCCTGTTCGATCTCCGCGACGCGCTCCCCGTCGCCATCGGAAGCGAGGACCCGCTTCTCCCAGTTTCGTGCAGTCATCGCCTGTTCCTTCGTCGCTTGCTCTCGACATGACGGTCGTCAGGGCTCTTCCTGACTTCGAGCTTGTTCATATGGGCGTCGAACCGTTCGTCTGCGATCGGCACGGTCACCTTGTACAACTTCGACCAATTTCCGCTCTTGTCGCCACCCACGAGGGGGATGGCTCGCCGTTTCGGCTCGAATGCGAAGAGGACCCTGGTCTCAGTCCGCCCAGGTCTCGAATGTCAGATCGAGCTCCACCGCCCAAGATGGGTCCGCTACCAGATAACAACACCATTATCGCACCGGTACCCGGACATGCTGCCGGTGTTCACAAAAGGGGACAGCCCGGAAGCTCCCGCTAGGCACGACTGGAGCGCTCGCTCGACGGGAGGTGAGGAGAGCCCGACCGTTCGCGCCTTTGCGGCGTCCTGACCTCACCGGTCATGGAGCTCATCGGGCGAAGAGGTGCCACCCCAGCCACATCCAGGCCACGATCATGGTGACCCGACCCGCCCAATGGACCTTCCAGCGACTGATCACCGACCCCAGCGTGGGAACCCCGGAACCGGGGACCACCGAGATGAGGACCACTGCGGTGACACCCGATCCGATGAGCGCCCAGACCACCCAGGTCAACTCCCGGGCGTTCATCGGCGGGCCAGGTACACGCCGAGGGCCAACCATCCGAGGAACGTCACGCCCTTGATCCACCACACGGCGTCGAGGCTGTCGAGCATCCAGCTGAGCGTCGGATGGGAGGAGCGAGGCCCCTGCACGAAGTTCACGAGCTCGAAGGACACGACGACCATCGCTGCAATCGGCCATGCCAACCCCCGCCTACCCGTCGACCCGGGGGCCTCACCCCGATCCGGACCCCGACCGCGAGCAGGCCCGCCATCCCGGGCCGGCTCGCCAGTCGACTGCACGGTCCCCACCACCGAGGAGATCGCGAATGCCGCGACCATCACGATCGGTACCGCCGTAGCCACATTTGCCGACCAGGTGAACGGGCGGGTCCGATCCACCCAGACTGCCCAAGCCGATCCACCGAGGACGAACATCAGCCATCGGAGACACGCCCTCTTCTTCGATCGGACCATCTACCGGTACCCTCGCTCATCCGTCGCGGCCTTCGGCCAGAACCATTCCGGCTCGTGCCCCATTGTCTCGGGCAGGAGATAGACCAGCCCGGCCAGCAGCACAGCCGGGAGGAACGTCGCCTCTGCCGCGGTGCTGAAGCGGTTGCCCACGTCGGCAACGGTGCCGAAGGCCACCAGGCCGACCACGGCGCCGAGTACGGATGCTGCCACGTTCCACCCGGACACCGACGATCTGACAGCCGTCGGGAACAGTTCGTTGACGAAGGCCCCCGCCGCCGGGGCAAAGGCACCGGCTGCCGTGATCCCGGCCAGGTAACCGGCGACGAGATCGATCCGTCCACCGCTGTAGGACAGAACCCCGGAAAGGCCGATGAGCACCATGCTCACCGCAGCTGTGGGACGACGACCGACCCGGTCAGCCAACCATCTCCCACCGAGCAGCCCTCCCAGTCCGAGAGCTCCGGCCGCGACCACCATGGCGGACAGTGCGATGCCGGGTAGGTGCTCGACGTTCTGGGCATAGAGATAGATGAAGCTGGTGGCCGGTCCCGTGACGAGGGCCAATCCGAACGCAATCAGGACGACCACCGTGAGGTGTCTGCGATACGGACGGGCCACCGCACCGAACACCGGAAGACTCGATGTGCGGCTGGCCGCGAACTGGATGAAGCGGTCGGGTTCGGAAACCAGGCGGGCGATCATCGGAAGGGCCACGAGGGGAACGACGGTCAGGATCAGTACGCCGCGGTAACCGAGCGTTCCCCCTGCCAATCCGTAGATGACGGCGGTGGCGCCAGCCCCGACGGAATAGCCGGCCGCGACCAGGGCCACCGCCGACGCGCGGTTGTGCGAGGTCGTCTCCTCCGCGGCCGCCACCTGGGCCACCGCCGCTGCCGCCGACAAGAAAGGGCGTCCCAGGGCGAAGAGCATGACGAACCACCAGTACCCGGGACTCGTCGCCGACACAGCGGTCATGGCGAGGCCGATCCCGCATCCGACAAGCATCACCCGACGCCGTCCCAGTCGATCGGCCAAGCCGGCCAGCGGCAGACCACCCAACGACGCGAGGCGTACCACGGCGAGGCCGGCACCGATCTCGGTACCGGACAACCCCGCGCGATCGGTGATGGTGGACCCCTGCACCACGTGGCCGAAGTGTCGGGCCACACTGCCGAGCGTCGCCGTCAGCCCGAACTGCCCGAATCCGGAGGCCAGGGCCACCACCGCGACACCGATGACGGCACGGTCGGCCCAGCCATGGAGGTGGAACCCTCCCGCTCCCTCGCCATCCCGCGATGTCCCGGCACCTCCTCGGGGCAGGTCGATGGCTCCGTCGACCGCTTCGGCATCGCCTGCGGTCACGGCGACAATCGCCTCACCAGACACCGGAGATCGGGGGGTCCACAGTAGTGATCGATCTCCGCCTCGGGCACCGGCCGCGAGGTGATCATCGAGGCCACCACAACCATGGACCCAAGTCTCCCTCGCCGGTCGACCTCGTCGCGATCACCCTCCTGGGCTCGACCAGGGATCTGAAGGACCCGGACCCGGACCACCGCCGGATCCACCCGTCCCCTCGGCGCGGCTGCATCGCTCCGGACCCCCGATCGGCAACGTTGCAGCGGCTGGAGAGACCCGAGCTGGCTCCGGGGGAGAGACTCGAACTCTCAACCTAGCGGTTAACAGCCGCTTGCTCTGCCGATTGAGCTACCCCGGAATGCCACGACCGCCAGGGACGATCCGCCCCGGCTGCCAGAGGACACTACCCCGCGACCAACCAGCGCCGGTCGTGCCCACCGCCATGTGCCGACCAGAGGGCGCCACGACCGTCCCGAAGGACCGATGATGCGGTCGAGCGCCAACCCGGGCACAATGTGCCAGTGAAGCTGCGCATCGGCACCGTCGTCGCGTTCGCGCTGGGTTATGTGCTCGGCGCTCGGGCCGGGCGGGAGCACTACCGGACGGTCCTCCGGTTCGCCGGCGCTGTCGGACGGTCCGACAAGGTCTCCGATGCCGTCGATCTGGTCGGCAGCAAAGCCAAGGCGGCCTTCCGCCTCGTCGTCGAGCGGCTAAAGGACACCGCGGGCGTCCGCCTCGGCTGGCGGAACGGCGAGCAGGCGGCCGACGCCATCGCTCTCGACCTGGCGGAGGACCTGGCGACGGCCATCAGCAACCGTCGTAGATGACGACACGGCTCAGGGCCACCGCGCCGTCCTACGCTTCGTCGAGATAGTCCCGCAGCAACTGGGCCGACTCGGGGCGCCGCAGCTTGGCAAGGGTCTTGGCTTCGATCTGCCGGATTCGCTCACGGGTGACACCGAACGCCTTCCCCACTTCCTCCAGCGTCCGGATCTTGCCGTCGTCGAGCCCGAACCGGAGACGAACCACATCCTGCTCGCGCGGCGAAAGGTGGGCCAGTGCCCCTCGCACGGCGTCGTCGAGCATGGTTCGGGCGGCGGCGTCGTCGGGCACGACGGCTTCGCGGTCCTCGATGAGGTCCGAAAGACTGAAGTCGTCCTCATCACCCATCGGTTGTTCGAGCGACACGGTGTCCAGGTTGATCCGCTGGATCTCGCGAACACGCGCGATCGGGAAGTCGACTCTGCGCGCCACCTCTTCGGAGTTCGGCTCTCTCCCGAGCTCCTGTACCAGCTGGCGCTGTGCCCAAGTCACCTTGTTGATCGTCTCCACCATGTGGACCGGGATCCGGATGGTGCGGCCCTGATCCGCAATGGCACGGCTGATGGCTTGGCGGATCCACCAGGTCGCATAGGTCGAGAACTTGAATCCCTTGGTGTGGTCGAATTTCTCGACCGCCCGCATGAGACCGAGATTTCCCTCTTGGATGAGATCGAGGAAGGCCATACCCCGATTGCGATACCTCTTGGCAATCGAGACGACCAGCCGGAGATTGGCCTCGATCAGCGCCTCCTTGGCCGCCTGGCCCCGTCGGACGAGTATCCGGTCGTCGAGGCGCTCCGGATACGATTCCCCGGCGCCTCCTTCGAAGGAAGCCAGCCGTTGGGCGGCGCAATTCCCAGCCACGATCCGTTCGGCCAGCTCCACTTCGAGCGCAGCATCGAGCAGCTTGACCTTTCCGATCTCCTTCAAGTACATGTGCACCGGGTCTGCAGCCGCACCCTTGAACGAGTCGCTACCGAATGGCACCCCGCCGGTCGGTGACTTCGGAGACCCCTTCCTTTTCCCCTTGGTGACCGGACGCCTCTGATCGGACGTCTCGTCGAGCACGGCCAGCTGGGCACCTTCGGTCCGCCCGGGTTCCCCCGGTGGCGTCGACGATCCGGCGGCGGCGGCAGTCGGGAGCGGCAGCGGCGACGTTTCGATCGGCACGACCGGAGTATGGCCGGCCGGGTCGGACCCGGCACCCTCGCGATCCGGGTCGCCCTCGTCGACCTGCACCTGCACACCAGAGGGCTGACCCTCCTCATAGATGAAGTCGATGCCGGCTTGCCTGATACGGGACACGACATCGGCGATGAGGTCGGCACTCAATTCGACGGACCGGAGCACGGTGACGACATCTTCTTGGGTCAGGGTGCCTCGGACACGACCCATCCGGATCAGTGAGTCGAACTGGTCGGGCGGCAGACCGAGGGAAGGATCCGCCTCTACGACGGGACCGGGGTCCGTCGCTCCCACCGCCGCCGCCAAAGCCGAGCGCCGCTTCCCCCGTCCGGTAGTCACGACCGACGCCCTGCACCGCTCATCTGTGACCTCACCACGAGCCAGGCTAGCAACCTGTCGGTCGCTTCGGCGGAGGCGGCCGGATCGTCCAGCTCCTGCACCCGGGCGGCCATCTCGATCGCCTCTCGAGCCAACTCGGGTGCACCACGAGCCTCCGAGACGACCAGGGCCAGCTCCGCTCGCGCGACGTCACGCACCAGCTGAACGATCACGTCCTCCGGTTCTGCGACCGGTTCCTCCACGGCCAGGCGGACCAGCAGCTCCCGGACTTCGAGGGGCGCGCGATCGATCGCATGATGGAGGTCGGCCGATCCGATCAACCCGTCGAAGGCCATCCGCTGGAGCTCGTCTCGGAACAAGGCCCGATCCAACCTGGGGAGAATGTCATCGGGCCGGTGGATGGCCAGTCGGAGCGCCTCGAGTCCGGGTCGGAACTCCCCCGGTCCGCGCCCTCTCGGCCGGTGGGAGCCCCCGAGCTGCGTCTCGAATGCCGGCTGCCGTCGAGACCCGGGTCCGCCCGAGCGATCCTCCTGCCACACCCCGCCGTAGCCACCTGTAGTGTCCGCCGTTTCGGCTCTGCCGGACCCGTGGCGGCCACCGGCGGTCCCACCGGTCGGTCCGGATCGACGCAGATCCTCCAGGCGGCGGCGCAGGAGCAGCGGATCGAGCCGGCACCGCTCGGACACCTGCATGAGGTACTGGTCGCGCACCAAGTCATCAGGGTGCTCGCCGACGGCCGCCAGGGCATGGTCGGCGGCTCGAGCCCGTCCCTCCGCCGTCTCCAGGTCGGCTCCGTCGAGGATCCTCTCCACCCGGAACTGCAAGAACGGCCTGGCTCCCTCCACCGCGCGCCGGAGCCCTTCGGGATCCGTACGCGCAAGCTCTGCCGGGTCCGAGCCGACGGGCATGGCAGCCACCACGACGTCGAGCTCCAGTTTCCGCTCCCATTCGTAGAAGCGGCCGGCTGCGGCCTGACCAGCTCCGTCCGAGTCGAATGCCAGAACGATCCGTGACGAGAATCCGCGGAGCAGCTTGACGTGCTCCTCGGCCAATGCCGTTCCACACGTGGCCACTGCACGTTCGACGCCCACGCCGAAGAGCCCGATCACGTCGGTGTAGCCCTCGCACACCACGACCTCGTTGACCCGGATCACATCCTGCTTGGCCCAGTTCAATGCGTAGAGGGTGCGGCGCTTCGAATAGATCGGAGTCTCGGTCGAGTTCTTGTACTTGGCCGGATCCGGACTTCCCGGAAGGACCCGGCCCCCGAGTGCCACCGGGCGACCCGATGGATCGCAGATCGGGAAGAGGATCCGAGCCCGGAAGGCGTCCTGGAGACGCCCTGCCCGGTTGACGAAACCTAGACCGGAGGAGGTGGCGAGCTCGGGGTCGAGACCGAGCGATTGGCACAGCTCGTCCCAGCCGTCCGGCGCCCATCCCAGACGGAAGCGACGGACCACGTCGCCGTCGTAGCCGCGGCTTCTCAGGTAGTCCCGCGCCGTTCCAGCGTCCCGTCCCTGAAGCAGGCGTTCGTGATACCAGGAGGCCGCCTGCTCCATCACCTCCAACAGCTCATTCCGCCGCCGTGCGTCGCGGCCGCCGTCAGAATCCTCGCGGATGGCGATGCCCGACCGCTCGGCCAAGATCCGTACCGCCTCGACGAAGCCGAGGTGCTCGGTCTCGCGCACGAAGGTGATGGCGTCTCCCTTGGCTTGGCAGCCGAAGCAGTAGTAGATGCCCTGTTCCGCGTTCACACTGAACGACGGGGTCTTCTCGCCATGGAACGGGCAGAGACCGACCCACCGGCGACCCTGGCGCTTCAGCGCGGCGTGTTCGCCGATGAGTGCCACCAGGTCGGTCGCCGCACGGACCGCGGCAACGTCTTCGTCGGGGATCCCCACGGCCCCGAACGTACCGCGTAGCTACAGCGATCCGACCGTGCGATCGGATTTGGGCTGCGGCGAAGGATCGAGCCGGTCAGCGCTTGGCCTTGGAGCTGGCCTTGGGGGCCCCGCCCGAGGACTTGGCGGCCCCCTTCGGCCGGCCGGTCGGCTTGGGGCGCCCGGCCGGCTTCGGGCCTCGGCGGGTCAACCCGGCGACGACCGCCTGAGCGGCCGACAACCGTGCGATCGGAACCCGGAACGGCGAACAGCTGACGTAGTCGACTCCCGCCTGGGCAAAGGTGGCGATGGACTCGGGATCCCCCCCGTGCTCGCCACACACCCCGATCTTCAGCGAAGACCGGGTGCCCCTCCCGCGTTCGACCCCGAGACGCACCAACTCTCCGACCCCGCTGGCGTCGACTGTCTCGAACGGATTGTGCTCCAGCAGGCCCAGGTCGAGATACGTGGCCATCAACCTGCCCTCGACGTCGTCCCGGCTGAAGCCGAAGGTCATCTGGGTGAGGTCGTTGGTACCGAACGAGAAGAATTCGGCTTCCTCGGCGATCTCACCGGCCAGAAGCGCTGCCCTCGGGGTTTCGATCATGGTACCGATCACGACGTCGAGCGACCCTCCAGCGGCGTCCTTGCCCCCATCTTTGCCCCCCCGGCGGCGCGATCGGGCGGAGGGCCCGGCAGGAAAGGCCGCCTCAGATTCCGCGATCGCCGCCTCCACCCACGAACGGGCGAGGGCAAGCTCTTGGCGGCAGACGGTGAGCGGGATCATGATCTCTACGACCGGATGTCCACCGGAGGCGGCCCGTTCGAGCGCCGCCTCCATCAGCGCCCGCACCTGCATGGCATAGAGACCGGGCTTGATCACCCCCAACCGCACCCCGCGGGTACCGAGCATCGGATTGACCTCGTGCCACGCCTTGGCGGCTGCGAACAGGACACTCTCGTCGTCGTCGAGGCCGAAGGTCGCCTCCTTGATGGCCAGCTCCTGCGTATCGGGCAGGAACTCGTGCAGGGGGGGATCGAGCAACCTGACGGTCACCGGCAGCCCGTCCATCGCCTCGAGGATGCCGATGAAGTCTGCTCGTTGGGCGACCCGCAGCTCCTCGAGGGCGGAGGTCTCCTGTTCGGGATCTGAGGCCAGAATCATCCGACGCACGATCGGGAGCCGGTCCTCTGCGAGGAACATGTGCTCGGTGCGGCACAGTCCGATGCCTTCGGCGCCGAAGCGCCGGGCGGCTGCGGCATCGGCTCCGTTGTCGGCATTGGCCCGGACGCCGAGTCGGCCGGCCCGCAGCTCGTCGGCCCATCCGAGGACGACGTCGAACTCGGGCGGAGTCTCACTCACGGACACCTCGACCTGGCCGAGAACCACGATGCCGGCAGCGCCGTCGATCGAGAGCCAGTCCCCCTGGTTGACGACGGTGTCGCCCACCGCGCACGACGACTCACCGATCTGCAACGCCTCGGCACCCACAACCGCAGGCTTGCCCCAGCCACGGGCCACGACGGCGGCATGGCTCACCAGACCACCTCTGGCCGTCAGGATCCCCTCCGAGGCGAGCATCCCGTGAACGTCCTCGGGAGAGGTCTCGTTGCGGACGAGCACCACCTTCTCGCCCCGCTCGGCCGCCTGTTGGGCGTCGTCGGCGGAGAAGTAGGCACGCCCGACGGCCGCTCCGGGTGACGCGGCGAGTCCCCGGGCGAACACGCGGTGGTCGGACTTGGTGAACTGAGGATGCAGGACCTGTTCGAGATGCTCTCCGGTGATGCGTTGGATAGCCTCCTCCCTGGTCAGTCTGATTCGCTTCTCACCGACCATGTCGACGGCCATCCGCAGCGCGGCTCGCCCGGTGCGCTTCCCCACCCGGGTCTGGAGCATCCACAACTTGCCCCGTTCGATGGTGAATTCGGTGTCACACATGTCCTGATAGTGGGACTCGAGACGCGAGAAGATGGTCAGAAGTTCGGAATGGATCTCCGGGAAGAGGGTCGCGAGGGAAGACAGCGACTGGATCTTACGAATTCCGGCGACCACGTCCTCTCCCTGAGCGTTGACCAGGAAGTCCCCGTACTCGCCGGGGACCCCGGTGGCTGGATCGCGGGTGAAGCCGACACCGGTCCCGGAATTGTCGTCCCTGTTCCCGAACACCATTGCCTGCACGTTGACCGCCGTTCCGAGGTCGTGGGGGATGCGCTCTCGTTCGCGGTAGGCCACCGCTCGCGGGCCGCCCCACGAGGAAAAGACGGCTTCGATCGCTCCACGGAGCTGCTCGTCCGGGCCCTGGGGGAACGGCTTCCCGGTGTGGCGCTCCACGATCTGCTGGTAGGCGTCGACCAGGTATCGCAGCAGCTCGACCGGGATGCGGGCATCGGAGTCGGTACCGGCCAGCTCCTTCGCAGCCTCGAGCAGGGTATCGAACTCCTCTCCGGGGACATCGAGGACGATGCGACCGTACATGGCCACGAACCGACGGTACGAGTCGTATGCGAAGCGCTCGTCGCCGGTCTGTCGGGCCAGCCCATCGACCGACCGATCGTTCAGCCCCAGGTTGAGCACCGTATCCATCATCCCCGGCATCGAGAACTTCGCGCCGGAACGGACGGAGACGAGGAGCGGATCTGTCGGATCGCCGATGCGCTTGCCCATGCGCTTCTCCAGACGGGCCCGGGCCTTGGCCACCTCTCCGGTCAGACCGTCAGGCCAGCCTGAGGCCATCGAGGCCCGGCACGCGGTGGTGGCGATGGTGAACCCAGGAGGCACTGGCAGCCCGAGCACCGAAGTCATCTCGGCCAGGTTGGCGCCCTTCCCACCGAGGAGATCCTTCATCTCCATCGGCGAATGGCGGTGCGTGTGGTCGAAGTCGAAGACAAAGGGCATTCGGAGGACGGTCCTTGAAACGAGGGCCGGGCACCGTCGCGTGACACCGGCCGGCAGGAATGGCGGACGGCTCAGCCTACCCGGAGTCCATCCTTCGGTCCGGCGCCGTCAACGGATTCATTCCCCGGGCACCGGAGATCCTGCGAGGACCGACGCCTTCGAGCCGGTGGTGCCCACCCACCCCCGGTCAGAGCCGTCCCATCCGCCGGCTGAGCTCACCGGCGACGGCATCGAGGTCGAGGCGCACCTGCTCGGTGGAGTCACGGTCGCGGACGGTGACCCGGCGGTCTTCGAGCGAATCGAAGTCGACGGTCACGCACCAGGGTGTCCCCACCTCGTCCTGGCGACGATACCGTTTCCCGATCGACTGGGTCACGTCGTAGTCGCAGGCAAAGTGGGGCACGAGCCGGTCCAGCACGTCGTTGGACAGACCCTCCAGGGCCTCCTTGCGAGAGAGGGGGAGAACGGCTACCTGGTAGGGCGCCAACCTCGGGTGCAGCTTCAAGACGGTGCGGGCCTCACCTCCGACCTCGTCCTCTCGGTAGGCGGAGAGGAGAAACGCCATCATCGCCCGGGTGGCGCCGGCCGCAGGTTCGATGACCCAGGGTACGTAGGGCTCACCCCCCGTTTGATCGAAGTACTCGAGCTTCTCACCGGAAGCGGCGGAGTGGGCCTTCAGATCGAAGTCGGAGCGGTTGGCGATGCCCTCCAGCTCGTCCCACCCCCAGGGGAAGTTGAATTCCACGTCGGCGGTCGCGACGGAGTAGTGGGAGAGCTCGTCCCGATCATGATGCCGGAGACGCAGCTGCTCGGTCGGGATGCCCAGGTCGGTATACCAGCGGTACCGCTCGTCGAGCCAGTACTTGAACCAACGATCGGCCTCCCCGGGGGGGACGAAGTACTCCATCTCCATCTGCTCGAACTCCCGGGTCCGGAAGACGAAGTTCTGGGGGGTGATTTCGTTGCGGAAGGACTTCCCGACCTGGGCGATGCCGAAGGGAGGTCGCTTCCTCGTGGTCTGGAGAACGTTGGCGAAGTTGACGAACATGCCCTGTGCGGTCTCCGGCCGGAGATAGGCGACGGTCCCTTCGTCCTCCAACGGTCCGGCGTGGGTCTCGAAGAGGAGATTGAACGCCCGGGCCTCGGTGAACTCCGTCGAACCACAGTTCGGACAGGCCCCGTCGATCTTGTCCTCACGCCACCGCTGGTGACAGCTCAGGCAGTCGACGAGCGGGTCGGTGAAGTTGGACAGGTGGCCGGACGCCTCCCAGACGGCCGGGGGCGACAGGACCGCGGCGTCCAGACCGACCACGTCGACGCGGCGCTGGACCATCGCTTCCCACCAGGCGTTCTTGACGTTGCGCAGCAGGTTGACCCCGAGGGGGCCGTAGTCGTAGGTGGATCGGAAGCCACCGTAGATCTCTGCGGACTGGAAGATGAATCCGCGTCGCTTGCACAAGCTGACCACCCGTTCCATCAGGTCGGGTGTCGGCGGCGAGCGGTGTTTGAGGTCAGGCACAACGTCGAATCGTACCGGTTGGGGTCGGCGCTGACAGCCGGACCAGTGACGTCACGACCGGTCACGATCATTCGAGTGCCGACCGTACCCGCAACCGGGAGCACACCGCGTTGGCCATCAACCTCCCCCGCACGGTGAGCACGGCCCTTCCGTCTCGTCGATCGACGAGAGCCTCCAGTTCGGGGTCGGCCGGGAGTGCCCAGTCCGGGACACCTCGGGGGGTCCGCAACGCAAGGGTGAGTGCCTCGAACCGGCGCTGGTCGGGATCGAGAACGTCGGCTGCCGCCATCGGAGACCGTTCGGCCTCGATCAGGGCCACATATCGGTCCGGCGTACGGACGTTCCACCATCGCCGTCCCCGTCGATGGGAGTGGGCCCCCGAACCGATCCCCCGGAAGTCGTCCTGATCCCAGTAGAGGTGATTGTGTCGGCACTCGTGCCCTGGGCGGGCCCAGTTGGAGATCTCCTCCCACCGGTACCCCGCCTCGCCGAGGATCCGGTCTGCTGTCTCGTACCGGTCGGCCTGGACGTCATCGTCGGGATGCCGATCGGGATCGGCGGCGAGCGGTGTACCCGGTTCGGCGGTGAGGGAGTAGGCGCTCACGTGTGGAGGCGGGCGGTCGCTGCCCACCACGGATTCGATACTGTGCTCCCAGTCGCCAGCCGTCTCGCCGGAGGCGCCCATGATGAGGTCGGCGCTCCAGGTGGTGAACCCCGCTTCGGCAATGGCCGCCATGGCCTCGTGGGACTCGGCTGTCCCATGGCGTCGACCAAGCTCGTCGAGGACGTGAGGCACCGTCGACTGCACCCCCAGGGAGATCCTGGTGACGCCACCGCGGCGGTAGTCGGCGAGGCGGTCGGGATCGACGTCCTCTGGGTTGCACTCGACGGTGACCTCGGCATCCGGCGTCCGTGGAACGGTGTCGAGGATCTCGATCAAGAGGTCGGAGGGAAGGCGGGAAGGTGTCCCACCGCCGAAGTAGACCGATGTGGCGGGCCGAAGACTCCCGGCACTGCCTTCACGGGTGATTTCGGTGACACAGGCGGCGACGTACGAACCCATGAGGTGGTCCCGGTCGGTATAAGTGGCAAATGCGCAGTAGTCGCAGCGAGCCCGGCAGAAGGGCACATGCACGTACACGCCGAAGGGGGCGACCGGAGAGTCGGACGGTGGTGGGCCCGTCGAACCGGTGGCCCGGTCCAAGTCAGAGCTCCTGCGAATCGGTGTCTCGGCAACCCATCCCAGCCACCCCGGTCACAGCATCTGACCCGAACGCATCGACCGTAGCCCGCGGTCGAGGTGGGCCTCGACCGCTTCGGTCGCCAACAAGGTCACCTCGTCGGTGGTCGCTGATCGCGGTTCGGCCAGCACGCCGGTCAATCCCCCTCCGAGGGTCCGTCGCAACAGTTCCAGACCCCCAGATGAGAGCGGCCTTCCCCGCCGGCACGACCGGCACAGCACGCCCCCCTCCAGGGGGTCGAAGGCCACCAGCAAGGCAGCTTCCTCCTCGCCACACGAGACGCAACCGTCGAGTACCGGTGCCGAGCCCTCCAGGACCAGGACCTTGAGGAAGAAGGCCGGTGCCGCCATCGGCGAGCAGTGCTCGGCGAGGACGCCGAGGGCCCCGATCAGCATCTGATAAAGGCGGGGATTACTGTGCCGCTCCTGACCGATCTGGTCGACGACCTCACACATCGACAGGGCGGCCGAGGTGCGTTCGAGGTCTTCGCGCACCGCACGGAAGGTGTCGATCACCTCAACCTGGTTGATCGTGTCGAGATCTCCCCGACCCTGCCATCCAAGAACCGTGATGTGGCTCATCGGTTCGAGTCGTGAGCCGAACTTGGACGACGTGCGACGGACTCCCTTCGCCACCGCCCGGACCTTGCCATGCTGCTCGGACATGATCGTCACGATCCGGTCCGCCTCGCCGAGCCGGATGGTTCGGAGCACCACCCCGCGGTCGCTGAACAGGCCCATCAGGGTAGCCGGCGGTCGGGAGGCCCCGATCGCCGCCCGGGCGGGGTTCCTGGTGACTTGCCGGAGTGCCTCCCCCCGCCGAGGAGGCTGTTCCCGGCGATCAGCCCGAGAATTGCCGGGGGCAGGACGACCAAAGGAATGGCCGGTCGAAACCCGGCCACCGCAGTGAGCACCATGCTGGCATAGACGACGAGAGCGAGGACGATCGCCGTCTTGATCCAAACGCCTCCCGAATCATCTGGCATGGGGTGGATCACTGGGTCACACCGCCGTATCGTCGCTGGCGTCGCTGGTAGTGGCGGACGGCTTCGAACAGGTGGGTACGGCGGAAATCAGGCCAGAGCACGTCGTCGAAGACCAGCTCGCTGTAGGCGAGCTGCCACAACAGGAAGTTCGAGATCCGATGCTCGCCCGATGTACGCACCACCAGGTCCGGATCGGGCTGATCGGGGAAGTAGAGCCGCGATCGGATCGCCTTCTCGTTGATCTTGTTCGGCGGTATGCCGTCGGCCACCAGCTTACGCACGGCATCGACGATCTCCGCCCTCCCTCCGTAATTGAACGCCATCGTCAAGGTGCACCGTCGGTTGTGCTTGGTGAGGGCGGTGGATTCGTCCATCCGCCGGAGCACTCGCCGCGGGACCCGCCAGTCGCGTCTGCCTGCGAAGCGGATGCGCACCCCCTTTTCGTGCAACTCGTCGCGGCGGCGGACGAGGAGGCTTTCGTTGAAACCCATCAGGTAACGCACCTCGTCGGCCGGCCGACGCCAATTCTCTGTCGAGAAGGCATACATGGTGATCCAGGGGATCCTGAGATCCAGGGCTCCCTCGACCGCGTCGAGCAGAGCGGCTTCGCCAGCGGCGTGACCTTCCGTTCTCGGCAGGCCGCGCCGGGCTGCCCAGCGGCCGTTGCCGTCCATAACGCACGCGACGTGCACGGGTATCGGATCCGGCGCGACATCGGTGGCAGTGAGCACATCGCGGCGGGGGCCACCGGAGACGTCGGCTGGTTCGAATCCCACGGCGCGAACCTATCGTCTCACCGGTCGGATGACGTCCGGGCCTCCTGTCGCCACCATCGATCCGGTCGTGGCGCCTCTCTCGCTTCCGAGCAGCTCCGAAATCGGCCGGGTGGGTGAACCGGGTCGGCGGTGGTGCGCCCCCGCTATGGTCAACGGATGACAGGCGACGTTGCGAAGGCCAAGGACGTGGCAACCGCGCTCGCTGGTGCCGCCTCCCTTCTGCCCGGAGGGGGCGAACACCGGCCCGGCCAGGGACAGATGGCCGAAGCTGTCACCCGCTCGATCAGCACCGGGCGACATCTGATCGTCCAAGCCGGAACGGGCACGGGCAAGTCTCTCGGGTATCTGGTCCCCGCGGCAGTCGCCAGGGTGCCAGCAGTGGTCGCGACCGCGACGAAGGCCTTGCAGGACCAGTTGGCCGAACACGATCTACCTCTCGTGGCTCGATCGCTCGATGGTGAACTCACCTATGCCGTGCTGAAGGGGCGGAGCAACTACCTCTGCCGCCAGCGGGTGGCCGAGGTCGGAGGACACGGGGAGCAGCTCTCCCTCGGCGACGTCCTGCCGGCCCCAACGACCGATTCGTCGGTCGACCTCGACCGCGGTGACGGCGACGCGTCGTCGATGACTGATCTCGAATCCAGCGAACCCACGTCCGGACAGGGATCCTTCGCCGAACAGCTGAGGAGGCTCATCGATTGGGCCGACTGCAGCGCCACCGGTGACCGATCCGAGCTGGATTTCGAACCGCAGCATCGGGTTTGGGCCATGGTGTCGACCACGGCGAGCGAATGCCCCGGCGCCTCCAGATGTCCGTCGGGTGACAACTGCTTCGCCGAACACGCCCGAATCCGTGCTGCCGAGGCCGACGTCGTCGTGGTCAACACCCATCTGTACGGAGCCCACCTGGCCAGTGGAGGGACCGTGCTCCCACCCCACGACCTGGTCGTGTTCGACGAGGCACATGAGGTCGAAGCGGTGATGACCGAGGCACTGGGTGCGGAGATCACCCCGGGACGCTTCCGAGCTCTCGCGCTGTCGGCCGGCCCCGCCCTCGAGGCCGGGGTTGACGCTGCCGCAGCCTCGGACGCGGTGGCAGACCTCGAGCACCGGGTTCGGACCGCGTTGGCGGGCCTCGTCGGAGAACGGATCGACCCCACCAGCGTGCAACCGGACCAGAGGTCCAAATCGACCGGCCCCCAGAGGACCGGGGCGGAGGCGCACAACGATGACGCAGAGCTCGAACTGTCCCGAGTCCGGGCTCCGGGGACCGACGGGAGCGAGTCCCTCCGGGACCTGATCGTGCTCGCGCGGTCTCGGATCAGCCGCCTGGTCGATCACCTGCGCCGGTCCGAACGCCGGACAGGGTTCGAAGAGGATGCCGCTGCACGTTCCCGTCGTGACCGGGCCCTCCTGGCTGCCGGACACCTCGAAGCCGATCTCGACCGGCTTTCGGCGCCCACCGAAGACGACCTCGTCTGGGTTGATGGAGATGCCCGGACGCCACGTCTTCGGGTCTCCCCCATCGAGGTCGGACCGGTGCTCACCGAACTGCTCTGGAGCTCGGTCACAGGTGTGCTCACCTCGGCCACGGTCCCGGTGGGCCTGGCTCGACGTCTGGGGTTGCCCGTGGAGGGACATGACGAGCTGGACGTCGGAAGCCCGTTCGCCTTCCGTGAGCACGCGCTGCTCTATGTGGCCAGGGATCTCCCCGACCGTCGGCGACCCGAGTCGGAGCCGGCGCTGCACGATGAGCTGGGTGCGCTCATCGAGGCGGCAGGCGGCCGGACATTGGCTCTGTTCACCAGCTGGCGGGCGATGCGCGCCGCAGCCGAGGCGGTGCGCTCCAACGCGACATTCCGCGTGCTGATCCAGGACGACCTGCCCAAGCCGGCACTCGTGGAGGTATTCCGCAACGACGAGGCCACCTGCCTCTTCGCCACACTCGGGTTCTGGCAGGGGATCGATGTCCCCGGTCGGACCCTGAGCCTGGTGACGATCGACCGGATTCCGTTCCCCCGGCCGGACCATCCGGTTCTCCAGGCCCGCCGCGAGCGGGCGGGACCGGCCGCCTTCACGACCGTCGACCTGCCCCGGGCAGGGACGCTGCTTGCCCAGGGCGCCGGCAGGCTGATCCGGTCGGGTTCCGACCGCGGGGTGGTGGCCGTGCTCGACAGCCGGCTCGCGACCGCCTCCTACCGCCAGGTGCTCCTGGCCCGGGTTCCGCCGATGCGGAGAACTGTCGACCGGTCCGAGGTCGAGGAGTTCCTCCGCCGGATCACCCGATCCTGACGGAGGGCGGGAGGGACCGGCCCCACCGGAGTTCCGGAGGCCACTGCGAGGTCAGAGCCCGAGACGATCGAGTGCGTCCTCGCGTTGTTGCCATCGGGGTTCGACTCGCACGAAGAGCTCGAGATAGGCCCCCGGCGCCATCTGGGCGCGGACGGCAGTGCCAACCTCCTTCAGCACGGTCCCCCCCCGACCGATGACGATTCCCTTCTGGGAATCCCGTTCGACCAGAATTTCGCAGCGGACCCGAGGCCACTCCCACTCGGTCACCCGGCAGGCGATACTGTGCGGCAGTTCGTCCTCGGCCCGGAGCAGCAGTTCCTCCCGGACCAGATCGGCCACCCAGGTGGCCTCGGCCACGTCGGAGGCCATCCCTTCGGGGTAGTACCGGGGACCCTCGGGCATCCGGTCGACCACTGCGTCGACGAGTGCTCGGATGCCCTGTCCTGTGGTGGCGGAAACCGGGAAGTACTCCACCGGAACGTCATACGATCCCAGCCCGGATTGGCCATCCACCTCGGCGCCCCCGTTCTCACGACGGCCGGGCGCCTCCACGGCACGGAACACCGCTTCCAACTGGAGGAGCACCTCAGAGGAACGGACCCGGTCGACCTTGTTGACCACCACGAACAGCCTGGGCCGGGCTTCGGACCGCCCCAGACCCCTCGGATCGGCGGCACCCCCGCGGGCGTCGCCTCCGTCGGTTTCGGGACCACCCCGGCAAGCGGTCGGCACCGGAGATGGTCGCACGCGGCCGATAGCCTCTGCCAGTACTCGGCGATCGCCAGGGCCGATCGCGGCCGACGCGTCGACCAGGGCGAGGACGAGGTCTATGTCCTCGAGCGACGACGTCGCCGAGGCGTTCATCCGTTCGCCGAGAGCCGACCGGGGCCGGTGCACGCCCGGGGTGTCGACCAGGACCACCTGGACCCCCGGACGGTCGAGAACGCCCCGTACCTGTGAGCGGGTGGTGTTGGGGCGGGGTGAGGTGATGGTGACCTTGGTACCCACCATGGCGTTGACCAATGTCGACTTGCCGACATTGGGCCGGCCGAGGACGGCGACGAACCCTGAACGGAAGGCGCTCACCGTCGGTGCACCTTCACCAGCGCTCCGATCCCCCGTGCTCCACCCCGCCGCTCGGCAGTGGAGGAACGTTCGACGGCGTGGCGTCGATCTTCACCCGCTCGATCCGTCGACCACTCACACGATCGGCGACCAGGTGGACCCCATCCACCACGACAGATTCTCCCGCGGTGGGAACGTGGCCGATGAGGTCGAAGACGAGGCCTCCGATGGTGTCCCAAGCCCCGGTGGGCAACGTGGCCTCGATCAGGTCGTTGACCTCGTCGATGGTCAATCGAGCACTCACTCGGTACTCACCTCCGCCGAGGTGCTCCACCGGTGCCTCCTCCACGTCGAACTCATCGACGATCTCGCCCACCAGCTCCTCGATCAGGTCTTCCAACGTCACGAGACCCGCAGTACCGCCGTACTCGTTGATCACGACGGCCAGATGAAAGTGTTGCGACTGCATCTCCTGCATCAGCGCCGAGACGCGTTTCGTCTCGGGCACGAAGTAAGCGGTCCGGAGGTGGTCCCGCACCGTCTCCGACCCGAGCTCCCGTCGGACAGCCCGGATCATGTCCTTGGTATAGGCGATGCCGACCACGTCGTCGACGTTCTGCTCCACCGCCGGAACCCTGCTGAATCCTTCCTCCAGGGCCCGCTCCAACACCGACTCGACTGTCTCGTCGGCTCCTGTGGTCACCATGTCGACCCGGGGGACCATCACTTCGCGCACGACGGTGTCACCGAATTCGATGATCGAATGGATGAGCGCTCGCTCCTCGTGCTCGATCACCTCGTCCTCGAGGGCCACGTCCGCCATGGCCAGGAGCTCAGATTCGGACACGTCCGCCCCGGCATCCCGACCCCGTCCACCGATCAGAAGGTTGGCCAGGCCGATGAGCCCCCCGGACAGCATCCGGATCGGGAAGAAATTCACCAGACCGGAGACCAGCGGTGCCGAGAACAGCGCCGCCTGCTCGGGGTGGTGCACCGCCCAATTCTTCGGGACGGCCTCGGCCAGGACGAAGATGACCACGATCTCGAAGACGGTGGCCGCCGCCACCCCCCATGCGCCGAACCACCGAACGGCAAGGATGCCCACCAGTGTGGCCACCACCAGCTGGCACACCAGTACCAAGAGCAGAATCGGATTGAGGAAGTGCTGCGGGTCCTCCACCAACTTCGCAAGCACCCGGGCTCCCCTGCGACCCTCGTCCACCAGACCGAGCGCTTTTGGCCGGCTCATCCGGACCAGGCTCGTCTCGGCCAAGGCCAGCAGCGACGAGGCCACGAGCAACATGATCACCAGCCCGAGCAGGACGAGATCGACCGGTGCGACCGAGCCTGTGGCGACAAGCCACCCTCGGTCGCTCATGGCTTGGTCGTAGGGCCGGTAGATCTCCAACCGGGCCGACCGTTCACGAGCTGGGACCTTGCAACCGTTGCATTGCGATCTGGAGCGTCATGGCCGGGAACGATGGAAACGGTCGAGCAGGTGCTGCTCGCGCTGTTCCATCTTCCTCGCATCTTCGTCGACATCGTGATCCATGCCAAGCAGATGCAGGATCCCGTGCACGACTATCAGGGCCAGCTCGTCTGCGAACGACACCTGGTGGTCGAGGGCGTTGCGCGCCACGACCGCCGGACAGATCACCACGTCGCCGAGCAGCAGAAGGCGATCACCGCCGATCTCTTGTGAAGCCGGCCCGGCGCCTCCTCCGTCCGGTGAACGCCCACCCCGGTCGATTTCGTCCTCGATGGGAAATGAGAGCACGTCGGTCGGACCGGACTTGCCGAGGAACCGCTCGTTGAGCGACGCAATCGCCCCCTCGTCGACGAACAGCAGAGACACTTCGGCATCCCGGACCACCCCTTCGGCCCTGAGAGCCGACCGTGCAAGCTCCGACCAGCGCTCGAGTGCGATCGGCTCGACCTCCTGTTCATCGGAGGCGTAGACGTCAAGACTCACGGGTACCATCTGCCATAGCTCCGCTGTCGAACGCAGCGACGATGTCGGCCACGATGCGGTGGCGAACGACGTCCCGTCGGGTCAGATGGACGAACGCCAGGTCCGGGACGTCGGACAGGATGGCGTCGAGTCCCACCAGACCCGAACGGCCTCCGGCCACGTCGATCTGGGTGATGTCGCCCGTGACCACCACCTTGGAATTGAAGCCGATACGGGTCAGAAACATCTTCATCTGCTCCGGCGTCGTGTTCTGGGCCTCATCGAGGATGATGAAGCTGTCGTTGAGCGTCCTGCCCCGCATGAACGCGAGCGGTGCCACTTCGACCGAACCCCGGTCGATCAGGCGTTGGGCGCCTTCGGGTTCGATGAGGTCGTGGAGAGCGTCGTAAAGGGGACGGAGATAGGGATCGACCTTTGCCATGAGGTCTCCTGGCAGGAAGCCGAGCCGCTCACCCGCTTCGACCGCTGGCCGGGTGAGGATGATCCGGTTGACCTGATGCGCCTGAAGCGCCTGGACGGCGAGGGCGACGGCCAGGTATGACTTTCCGGTTCCTGCCGGTCCGATCCCGAAGGTCACGATATTGGAGGCGATGGCATCGGTATACCGCTTCTGGCCAGCGGTCTTGGGGCGCACGGTACGGCCCCGAGGGGAACGGAGCAGTTCGGAGGTGAGGACCTCGGACGGACGGATGTCCTCGTGCATCATGTCTATGGTGCGGTTCACCTGGCCGACATCGAGGCCCTGACCCGACTCGAGCAGGATGATGAGTTCTTCGAAGAGGGCACCGACCCGTTCCGCCCGTTCACCTTCGAGCGATATCTCATTCCCACGAACGGAGACCCGGACGTCGTCGAACGCCCCCTCGACAAGCCTGAGCAACTCATCGCGATGGCCCAGAAGGCCGGCCATGAGGTGGTTGCCGGGAACGAGAATCTTGACCTGGGTGCCTGCCACGTTTGCTCTGCACCCGACCCTACCAGTGGGTCACGGTCCGGCATTTCGAAACCGGGCATCCGGATCCAGGCGACCCGCCGGCGCCGGCAGGCTGGGCCGCTCCAGGCATCCGGGATCGAGTTCGGCCAGGCCGACACCGGTCAGCCCGGGGGCCATCCCAGCGGGCGGCCACCCATCACATGGAGGTGCAGATGGGCCACCGAATTGGCGGCGTCGTGCCCCACGTTGAAGACGAGGCGGTAGCCGCGGTCCTCGCCACCGATCCCCTCCCGATCAGCCACCGACTTTGCCGCCATGAGCATCGCGGTGACGTCGGCTCCGTCCCTTTCGGAGACGGTCGAGGCATTGACGATGTGCCTTCGGGGGACGACGAGAACATGCACGGGGGCCTGGGGGTTGATGTCCCGGAACCCGATCGTGCGCGCGTCGGAATGCACGATGTCGGCCGGTACCTCGCCGCCGACGATGCTGCAGAACAGGCAGTCGGTCACCACGGTCAGCCCCCGGTCTCAGGGATGGTCCCCGTGGCGAGCGGAGCGTGCCCGTCTCCCTTCAATTCGGGGTACAGATGTTCGAGGCTGCCCGGCACGATCCGGCTCGCCTCGATGAACCGGTCGACGTCGGACTCCTTCAGGCGGATGACACGTCCGAACTTGTATGCCACCAGATCACCTTCGTCGATGAAACGGTAGAGGCTCCGGAGGGTCACACCCAGCCGAGCCGACGCCTGCTTCGTACTCAGCCAGCGGATCGCCTCGCTCATCGTTCTTCGGGGCTCAGTGGTCGGCCAGCAGTCCGAGCTCCTCGAGACGGGAACCCATGAGATCGGGGGTCACCCCGAACAGGCACGCAATCGCGCGTACGTCCTCCGCCCTGATGGTGATCATCCGCCCGTTGAAGTCCTGACGGTGGACCTGGATCATGCCGAGGAACCTCCTGAGCAGATCCCGCTCGGGACCGCTGACCGCGTTGAGCTTGGTCAGATCGATCACCACCCGGTCCGTACCGGGACCCGACGATGCCGATCGCTGCTGCGCGGCGGTCGCAGCGGCTGTCCCGTTCCGACCTCCACCCCAGCGAGCGAGGGTGGCGTCATCAGCGGGTAGCAGCTGGTCGACGGGTACGTCATAGAGATTGGCCAGTCGTTGCAGACGGGGGACGGAGATGGCCCGCTCACCCCGCTCGTAGGCCCCGAGGACCGAGGCCTTGAACTCATGCTCCGACATGGCCTCGACTGCTTGGAGGGACAGTCGCATCTGCTTACGCATGGCGCGGAGTCGAGCCCCGACGGCGCGTGCATAGACGATGCGCGCCAGCTCCTCCTGCTCCTCTTCGTCGAGCAATTCCGAGCGCTTGTCCAGCACCGACATCGACACCTCCACTGCCCACCGGGGACTCGCATCCCCGATTTTGCTGCTCCGATGAAGGAGTTCCTCGGCTTCTGGTCGGCTCTCGTGCACTACCACGTGCGTAGAGGGGTGACCGCAGCTGGGGACCCTGCCTCTCCGTGTAGTTTCGCTCACGGAGCGTGGTTACGCAAGCGTGGCCACGGTTCCCGACCGAAGGGCGCACAGGATCGTGGCCATCGCGATCGCCGCCGTCTCGGCCCGAAGCACGGTCGGACCGAGGCCGGGCCCGACGCCGAATCGGGCGAGCTCCCCCCCGTCCCAGCCGCCTTCAGGGCCGATCGCGACCACCGGGCAGCCAAGAGAGGGTGGTCCACCACCCGGATGGGCGAGGGCGACTCCGCCCGAACGGCGGAGAGCTGGCGACGATTCGACAGGAGCGGACAAGGCGGCGAGCCCGTCCAGCGACTTCACCTCGGTCACCTCGGGTAGCCAGGTACGGCGGGACTGGGCAGCGGCCTCGGTCGCCACCCGGCGCAGCCGTGCCACGGCACGCACCGCCCGGTCACCTTGCCAGCGCACCACCGAGCGCGCCGAGCGAAGCGGCACGATCCGGTCTACGCCCAACTCCGTCATCTTCTGTACCACCCACTCGGCCCGCTCCCCCTACACCGGGACGAAAGCGACAGTTATTGCAGGGTCCGCACGTGGCTGGCGGCGGATAGGACCGGACACGGTGAGATCGAGGCTGTGGCCCCCCTGCGAGTCGGTCCCGCCGGTACACGCCGCCGATGCCTCGATCCTGCACGGTGCCCATGACCCTCGGCCGTCGGATGCGACTACCCCGTCACCCGGACGAAGCCGGAGCACCGTGAGAAGGTGATGGGCCGTTCGAGCGTCAACCGACGGGGCTGCCACCTGCTCGACGTAGACCATCGCCGCTGCCGCAACCAGAGCCAGCTCGTTCGACGCCGCCGGCGGACCACCATCGCGAGATTCGACGCCGGACACCGGTCAGGAGAGTGCCGAACGGAGCTTCGAGAAGATCCCCTCACCATGGGGGGACGCCCCGAGTGCCTCGCCCCGCTCCGCGGCGAGCGCCGCGATCGATTCGCGCTGCCGATCGTCGAGATCGGTGGGCGTATCCACGACGAGGTGGACGAAGAGGTCGCCCCGACCCCGTCCTCGGAGTCGCGGCACCCCCTGCGCTTTGAGGTGGATGATCGTGCCGCCTTGGGTGCCGGGCGCAATGGACAACTCGCGCCGCTCCTCGAGGGTATCGAAGCCGATCGACCCACCGAGCACCGCAAGGGTCATCGGGATATGGACCGAGGCATGCAGATCGTTCCCCGAACGCTCGAAGACTCCATCCGGCGTCACCGTCAGATGGACGAAGAGTGTGCCGTTCGGCCCTCCCCGGTAGCCGGCGGGTCCGTGCCCAGCCAATCTCAGCGTCGCCCCATCGTCCACTCCGGCCGGAATTTCAACAGTGAGAGTCCTCCGTTCGTTGCGTCGTCCCTCTCCCCTACAGTCCGCGCACGGGCTTTCGATGGACTGACCGGTTCCCTGGCAGCGATTGCAGGGCACAGCCGTGATCATCTGCCCAAGAATCGACTGGCGGACCCGCCGCAGCTCGCCGGCGCCATCGCACTCGGGGCAGCGAACGGGGAAGGTCCCGGGGCGAGCGCCGGTCCCCTCACACGTCGAGCAGAGCACGGGAGTCTCGACCTCGACCTCGCGCTGCACCCCGAAGACGGCTTCCCGGAAGGAGAGGCGGAGAAGCATCTCGGCATCCGGACCCGGCGTCGGACCACGCCGTTGACGACCACCGCCCGCCGTGCCTCCCATGCCACCGAAGAAGGCGTCGAACAGGTCACCGAGGCCTCCCGCGAACGGGTCTCCCGCGCCGGATCCGCCCGTAGCCGGTCCAAAGACCCCGTCGGCACCGAACCGGTCGTAACGAGCACGACGCTCGGGGTCACGCAGTACCTCGTAGGCCAGGCTGACCTCCTTGAACCGCTCCTCGACGGCCGTATCCCCCGGGTTCGCATCCGGATGGAACTCGCGTGCCTTGGCCCGGTAGGCGCGCTTCAACTCGTTCTCGGTGGCGTTTCGCGGCACTCCCAGGACCTCGTAGAGATCTGGGGTGGTCACCGGATCACCTCCCCGAGCCGCTCGCTCAGCCGGTCACCCACCACCCGCGCCGCGGCCAGTGCCAACGGGTAGTTCATCCGGGTCGGGCCCAGAAGGCCGATAGTGCCCGATTCCGCTCCGTCCACTGACACCGGCATCACCACGATGGCACACGACGCCAGCGGTTCCACTCCATGCTCGGCACCGATGGCCACCGACAACCCCGTGTCGAGGATGTCACGGAGAAGCGTCACCACCACCAGCTGCTGCTCCAGAATCCCGAGTACCGACCGGACCGTGTCGACCGCATCGAAGGCTTCGGCCAATCTCGAAGATCCGCCTACGAAGAGCTGGTCGGTGTCGAGCACCGTCCCCAGCCGGTTGAGGGCCAGAGCGGAGGTGGCCGTGACCATGTCGGTGACGGCATCACCGGTCGGTTGAACGACCAGGCTCACCTGAGCCAGCGGAATCCCCAGAGCGTGAGCCGCCAGCTGAGCACTGGCGTCCGCCAACCGATCGTCATCGGTGTCGTCTGCCAGGTCGATCGTGCACTTCTGCACGGCACCGTCCGCCAACACCACCACCAGCAGTGCCATACGGGGACCGAGCCCGACCAGCTGCACCGATCGGATCGCCGCCCCGTCGTGCGACGGCCCCACCACCATCGCCGTGCAGTCGGTGAGGTCGGCGAGCAGTCCGGAGGTGTGCTTCAGCATCTCTTCGATCTCGCCGTGGGCATGATCGAAGAACTCGCGGACCTGCTGACGCCCGACCCGGCCGAGCGATCCGGGAGAACGCAGGTGGTCGACGAAGTACCGATAACCCTTGTCGGTCGGGATCCGCCCGGCGCTGGTGTGTGGCTGCGCCAGATACCCCTCGTGCTCGAGCGCCACCATGTCCGAACGCACCGTGGCCGAGGAGACACTGACACCCGGGGCGTCGGCCACGTGCTGGGAACCCACCGGCTGGGCGGTCTCTATGTACTCGGTGACCACCGCGTTGAGGACGGCGGCTCTGCGCCCGTCCAGCACCTCCCCGGCGATACTCGGCGCCTTCGCCCTGTTCAGCAGGTGGTCCTCGGTATTCGGCATGGTCAACTCGTCGTGTTCGGCAGCTGGTGAGCCTCTGCAGCTAGTGACGCCGGTGCAGCTGGTGACGCCGGTGCGTCGCTGGCATCGGACCGGCCGCTCGACTCCGCTCTTCGATCGGTGGCACTCCACTCTAGTGAGTGCTGACGGATGTCCCGCGGCGCCAGGGTCACTTCGGCACGGATCGCCCCCGGCCGGTCTCGCAGGCAGGCCGGCGGGATCACGACCGGCGGGAAGCCGCGGTTCTCCGGGTCCGGCCCCGAACCAGGAGATTCATGCCGAGGCGACGTACATCCTCTCCGTCATGGCACGGCCCAGGGCGATGGTCGTCGCTCCGATCTCGAGGGTGAGGGTGCCGTCCGGAGCCTTCTCACGGATGAGGGCGGTCACGCCGGGAGTGAGCCCGTGACCTCCGAGATAGTGGAGTGCATCGGCCTCGTGCTCGACGCTCTCCGTGATTCGCTCGAGACGGACACGGTCCCCGGGTTCGGCCTCGGACAACACGGTCTGGCCGGACCCGGCCGTGGCTGCTCCGGGGATCGGATTGCCATGAGGGCAGGTCGAAGGATTGCCGAGCAAGACGACGAGCCTCTCCTCGACGTCATCGGAGATCACATGCTCCCAGCGGCCCGCCTCGTGATGTGCCTTCTCCCAATCGAGGCCGATGATGTCGACGAGCAGCCGCTCGGCCAGTCGATGCTTGCGGACGACACCCCTGGCGATGGCAGCACCATCTTCGGTCATGGCGATCCGTCGGGCGCTCTTCATGATCAGCCCTTCGGTCTCCAGCCGGTCGAGCATCTCGGAGACGGACGGAGCCGCCTTGTCCAGTCGCTCGGCCAGGCGGGCCTGGATGACAGGGATGCCTTCCTCTTCGAGACCGAATATCGCTTCGAGGTACTCCTCGATCGGAGGATGGAAGCGGTCCAGCACGGAATCGATGCTAGGCCACTGGCTGCAGGAGCGATACCCGTCGCCTGCCGGCAGTGGAGGCCGAAGCCTCGGAGCAGTCCTGGTGGCCAGCATGACGAGGTGCGCGATCGCGACATACGGTGGCGGAGTGAGAGGGACGCCATCGACTTCACCAGGGCTCGCCATCGGGAAGGCGGAACCCAGACCGGCACGGTGGCAGGCACAGGGAGAATCATGGGTGAGCATCCGAGGGCACTGACCTGTACGGGGGAGGAGATCCCGTTCTGGTTCGGCCATGGCGACCGGAAACTGTTCGGTTGGCTGCATCTCCCAGCCGGGGGGCAGGCCAGAGGAGGGGTGGTGCTCTGCCAGCCTCTCGGGATCGAAGCCATCTGTGTGTACTACACATACCGGCTCTTGGCCCAGGCATTGGCCGCGCGGGGACTGGCCGTCCTCCGGTTCGATTACGACGGCACAGGCGACTCCTGTGGAGGTGAGACCGATCCGGGACGGCTCGAAGCCTGGTTGACGAGCGTGCAGACGGCCGGAGACTGGTTGACCGCCGCCGGTGTCAGAGCCTTCGGTATCGTCGGAGTGCGTATCGGGGGCCTCTTCGCGGCCCGTGAAGCTGCACGTCGTGGCGGCGTCGATGCGCTGGTGTTGTGGGACGCCTGCCTGTCCGGCCGTTCGTTTCTGCGAGAACAGCGCTTCCTCCGGGTCCTGAGCGATTCGACCGCCGACGGAGACGAAGACGCGGTGGAAGCGCCGGGGATCCGCTTCGAGCCAGAGACCGTGAAGGAACTCTCGGGTCTGGCCATCGCCGACCTTGTCGGCCCACTTGCCTCCAGAACCCTCGTGCTCACCCCCCCCGGCCTCTCAAGACCCCGGAGGCTCGAACGCCGCCTGAAGGACTCCTCCGTGGACTGGGAGCAGGCGACTGGTCAGAGTGATCTCCTCGACTCGAGGCTTCAGATGCCGCCACTCGACGTCGTCGAGCGGGTGGCCGACTGGTTGTCGGACACCCTCGTCGGCGAGCCAGTCGACGTGGGAACGCCCACGGCAGACGCAGGAGTCGTCACCGTTCGCGAGACCGTTTCGTCTGCAATGGTGACGGAGCGAACTGTGAGCCTCGGCTCATATCACCTGTTCGGCATCGTCACCGAGCCGGAGGCCCGACCGGTCGGGCCGACGATCGTCCTTGTAAACGAAGGCAATACCCCGCACATCGGTCAGGCCAGGATCTGGGTCGACCTTGCCCGCAGGGTGGCATCCGGTGGCTTCCGGGTGCTTCGTTTCGACCTGAGCGGCAACGGAGACAGTGACCCGAGACCGGGTCGACCAGGGCATGTCGCGCGACCGCCCGAAGCCGTCGACGACATCTACGAAGCGATGCGGGCGATATCACCTGACCGTCCCACCGACGTGGTGCTGATCGGATTCTGTTCCGGGGCCTATCTGGCGTTCGAACAGGCCCTGGTCAATCTGCCACGCGGGATATGCGCCATCAACCCAATCTTCTCATTCATCCCGCCCGAGGAACCGGGCACTGCCGACCGCCCGGCGCGCCAGGTCACCAGAGGTTGGTTCGTCCGGCTGGCGAAAGTCCCGCTTCGCTGGCTGGGAGGCCGTCGGGGTGGGACAGAGCTGGAGCGCTGGACCAAGTCCCTCGAAGCTGCGACGTGGCCGGTTGCGGTGGCCACTCGAGCGCCAGCCGTTCCCCAACTGGTCTGGAGAGCGGTGAACCACACCTTGCTCGAGAACATACCGAGCGACACCATCGACCATCTCGTGGGGCAGGGCGTGGACACCTTGATCATCACCGGTCCGGGAGATTTCCTTCCGATATCGCTCGGCGCCCAAGATACGATCGACCGCCTACGGCGATCCCCTCGCTTCCATCTGGAGATGATCAGCGAACTCATCCACTCCTCGTGGGAGGTGAAGCAACGTCGCGAACTGATCGGCTGCATCGAAGACCACCTTCTCGGCACGTACGGCCCGGCCGAGCCCGGTTCGAGCTCCTAGCGGAACGGGTCACAGATCCGGTCCACAAGGTGCCACGTTCGGCCTGGTGGGCGCTACTCTCGCGAAGGGGCCGGCGACCCTGCGACCACCGAGTCGATCACAGCCATGAACTTGGCGGACTGGTCCGCCCACGTCGCGATTTCACGCTCGAGCGGTCCGGGTCCGGGAGATCGGACCGGCCCGCGAAGTAGGGCCGACACCGCATCGACGAAACCCTCCCGACCGACGACGGTGAACGGGGGATCGAGCTCCCGGAAGCCCGCAACAGGGGTGGAGACGACAGGGCGCCCAACCGCCAGGTACTCGCGCGCCTTGATCGGGTCCAGGCTCTCGGTGAAGGGCGTCACAGCGTGGGGTACCACCAGCACATCGGCATGCTGGAGATATGCCGGCATCTCCGTGTACGGCCGGCTGTCCAGGATCACCGCACCTGCTGCTTCGAGCCGCTGGTGAGCGGTTCGCGACAGGGAGTTCGGGCCCACGAAGACTGCGTGAGCGGTCCCGGTCAGCCTCTGGCACAGCTCGGCGCACAGGTCCACATCCAGCCGGCCGTCGACGAGTGTTCCCTGATAGAGAACCACCGGCCCGGACGGAAGATCCGCGGGGCGCTCGGTCGGGGACCGGAGTCGTTCGATGTCCACCCCGTTGGTGATCACGTGCACAGGTCGATCGCGCCCCCGGCTCTCGGCGAGTGCCGGGGAGCAGACGACGATCTCCGAGCCATGTCGCAACAACAGGGAGTCGTTCCGGTCCTGGCGCTCCGATTCACGGGAGGTTCCCCTGGCGAGAAGCCAATCGTCCGTCACGTCATAGAGGCTCGGCCAACCTGTCCTCGTCACCAACGGTGCGTAGGTGGAGTCGTTGATCCAGAGCACCGGACGCTGAAGCTTCAGCCATGAGATGGCCTTCAGTACCTGGTCGAACAAGGATCGGTCGACACGAGGCCATAGCCGTCGCGGCAGCCATTTGCGAGGAGCCATGGTCCACAGCCGACCGGTGGGACCGATCGGCCGGAGAGCCGATGACGATGGCCAGCTCCCCTTGCGCAGTGACCAGATGACATCGATCGGAGGCCCGACGAACAAGATCCGGAGGTTCGGCCGGAGGCGGAGCAGGTGGCTCGCCACATGCTGGTTGCGTCGCCAGACGTCGTCCCATGGCTCCAGGGACAGACAGACGACATCGAGATCGCCGGAATCGGGCATCGCGTACCTCCTCTCGAGCCCGCCAGGTGTCGACCGGCCGTGCGTCAGTGATCCCGGGACTGCACCAAGGCCGCATCCCCGCTCGTTCCGGTACTGAAGGCCCATCGTAGGTGACCACCTCGACCGGTCGGACCGGTCGGCCCCCGCCGGGTACGGTGGCATCAGTGGATGAGGACCGCGATGACCTACCGGTGGACGGACGCCAATCCGATGATTGCGACCCTGTCGACCGTCCGGACCCCGAGTACCGATCCGGCGTTCCGACGACTTCCGGATCCGGTCCGGATCCACTCCGGTTCAGCAACTGGACCAAGCGCACGGCCACTGGGTCGGTCCTCCTCGGCATCGCGAGAGGCCTCCGAGAAGCCCTCGAACCCGCTCGGAACGAGGTGGCGGTCGTGGTCGAGTCCACCGAGCCCGATGATCGCGATCAGCCCATCAGCCTGCGGGTCGATCCGGACGACCCCACTGCGACGGTGGCTTTCGTCCGGCGACCCCCTTCGGAGCCAAAGGGATCCTGAGCCTGTGGCCTCACACCGGCCATGCCGAGGTCGGAGTCATCTTGCAGCCATCACCGCACCGATCCGCCGTGCGGCTTTCGCAGCGGCACCATCCACCGAGAGCACGACACCCACGCTGAGAGGGAGGCCCGCCACCGCGTCGGTGGGAAAATGCCACCGGAGTGCGATGACGGCAACCACCATCCACAGCGCCCAGCCTCCTGCGATCAGCACCACCGGAACCCGCCAAGATCTCGGGACGGCCAGCACCGCCGCCGTGGCAACCGCAGCGACACCGACGACCGAGCCGGACGGGAACGAAGGCGTACCTCCGATCGTGCGCCCGACCAGTGGTTTCACCACCCACTCGCACAACACGAGCGCAATTGACGGTGCCACGAGCAGGGCCCCCGCCCGTATCCGGTCGCGGGACCACGTGCCGGCCGCGGCGACCACCGAGCCTGCGACGATCACAACTGGGAAACGTGATCTGGTCACCGTCGTGAACCAGTTGCTCTTGCTGCCGACGATCCACGACTGGACCCAGACGTCGACCGCCGAGGGTGCGGGACGTAACGCGAAGTAGATGCCGCCTGCGATCACCGCGGCGATCAGGAGACTACCGACCTGCATTTCATGGGTGGCTGCAACGTCTCGCTCCAACGAGACACTCCATGGACCTTGCATTCCTCGCTCCGCTTCTTCTGCGGACCGTGCCGGTTCTTCCGGCCGCCCACCGGCGACGTCAGTGGGGATCACGAGCCAACGGTACTCGCTGAATCCGTCGAGGCCGCCTTCGGTCCCGCTCGATCGTGACCTCGTCCCCGGCATCTGACGGTAACATCTGCCATTCGATCTCCCAGCTCGACTCCCAGGTGACAGTGATGACGAATCGCCTGGCCCTGGCAGTGCTGGCCGCATCCCATCCCATGGGACAGCAGGTCTACGAGCGTGAGCTGCTCCTCCGCGCGCCGGATGCGCTCGGACCGGAGTGGCAGGTCGAACCGATCGTTGCTCGATCGCTGCGCGCATCGGTGCCCGGCACGGTCCGATTGCCTTCGGCTCTCCTCGGGGCGGCCTCTCCGGCGCTCCGTCGCTCGCTCGGACACGTGATGTACCGGGGCCGCGACCTCGTCCACCGGCTCGACCTCCGGCTCCCTCCGGCCCCTAGCGGTGAGTTCCTGACGATCCACGACGTGGTGCCATGGCGCTTCGTCGACGAGCGCGTCGCGTGTTCCGACGCAGCAGAAAGTGCACGGCGGGCAGCGGTGGTCGTCTGCCCTTCGCAGTTCTCGGCGGCCGAGGTGACCAGCCAGTTCGGGGTGGAGGAACCCCTTGTCATCCCCTATGGCGTCGGCGAGACGTTCCTGTCGGCAGTTCCCCTCGACGGCCACGCACTCGATGAGCTCGGCATCCACGCTCCGTTCGTCCTTCATGCCGGCGGATGCACCGAGCGCAAGAATCTCTCCGGTCTGGCGGGGGCCTGGCCACTGGTGCGCAGTGTCCACCGGACCACCTCTCTGGTTCTCCTCGGACCCGCAGATCCCCGCCGTGACCGCTTGTTCCGGACACAGGAAGGGGCGGTGCTCACCGGTCGCATTCCCGATGAGCTCATTGCAGGTGTGATGGCCGCAGCCTCGTGTGTGGTAGTGCCGTCGCTGTACGAAGGTTTCGGCCTGCCCGCAGTGGAGGCGATGGCGGTCGGGGTGCCGCTCGTCGCCGCCAATCGGAGCTCGCTACCCGAGGTCTGCGGTGACGCTGGACTCCTGGTCGAGCCCAGCGCACGGGGGCTCGCCGAGGGGATCATCGCGGTCCTCGACGGTGGAAGCCTGGCCGAGACGCTCACGGAACGAGGACGGCAGCGGGCCCGCACGTTGACCTGGGACGCGTCGGTCCGGGCCCACGCCGAGCTCTGGAAATCGGCCGTTCCCTGATGGGCCGATCGCGCGCCCCCGCGCCGGTCAGCTCTCGATGGACCCGTTGATGGAGTGACGGTCAGATGACGTCGGCGAAACCCCGCTCCATCTGCTCGAAGATGATGACACTGGCGACGAAGAGCGTCACCGGGATGACGATGGAGAGGATGATCTGCCATTGTGGAGGCACCGGCTGGCGCAGAAATGCCCATCGGTACTCACCGAGCATCCAGGTAAGCGGATTCACCTCGTAGAAGATCCTCCACTTTGGCGGGACCGAATTGAGGGAGTACGCGATCGGGCTCGCATAGAGCATGAACGGCAGTGCGAACTGGACGAAGTAGTTGACGTCTCGATATCGAACGGTGAGTGCTGACGCGACGAGTCCGAGGCTCGAACCGAACAGGATGATCATCAGAGTCCACACTGGGCTCAGCAGCACAGCCGGTCCCGGGTTGATCCCGTAGATGATCAGGAGGGCGACGAGGAACGCGGATGAGACGAGCAAGTCGATGATGGACGAGTACACCGACGCGAGGGGAACGAGCATCCGCGGAAAGAAGACCTTTGATACAAGGTCACGGTTGGAGACCAATGAGAGCTGGGAGCGGGTGATGATGCCGTTGAAGAGGTTCCAAGCCAGCAGGCCCACAAAACTGAAGATCACATATGGGACTCCACCACTGCTCAGGTGAGCCACCTTGCCGAAGACCAGCGTGAAGAGCAGCGCTGTCAGAAGAGGTTGGAGGATGACCCACACCACTCCAAGCAAAGTCTGGCGGTACCGAAGGGTGACATCCCGAGCTCCAAACCGGTACAGGACCTCCCGCGCCTCCCAGAACTGTGAAAGCTTGGGGATGGCGAAGCGACCCGGCGGAGTGACGACGATCTTTGCCATGAAACCTCACTGTTGCGCATAGTCGAAATCGGGGAAGACGATCCCCCGGTCAGTTCCGTCGGGAGTCGTCGCGTGGGAATATGGAGAGATCGGTAGGACCTGGAACCGGCAGGCTTGCTCCCAGATATCGGCCTGGCGCCCACCGGTGTGAATGAAGAGATCGACCGTGTACGACCCGGGCTTGAACCAGGGTGTTCGGAGGACCAATCGACCACTGTTGTCGGTGGAAGGGTCGAGCCAGAACTCGTTGACCCGTGAATCGCACTGGGCGATGAGCATGCCATCCTCGTTATTGATGAAACTCGATACGTGATAGCGGTTTCCATAGGACTGATTCGCGCCGATGGTGAACTCGATGACGACCTCCTCTGCAGGCTTGACGACGTCCTTCGCCATCGAGGCCTCGGTGAAGCGAAGTTCGCCAGTGCCGGGTCGGGCCGACATCACCTGCATGAGCGGGGCCGACCGGATGAAGCTGCGCTTGTACTCCTCCATCGCCTGCTCGACCGATCCGTGAAGGAGCAGCTTGCCCGCCTCGAGGTAGAGCGCTGAGCTACAGAGGTCGGAGACGGTCTGGAGCTGGTGGCTGACGACCAAGACGGTTCGTCCGTCGCGGGCGACCTCACGCATCTTGCGAAGGCACTTGGCCTGGAAGTCCGAATCTCCGACAGCCAGCACCTCGTCGACGACGAGGATCTCGCTCTCGAGATGAGCCGCGACGGCGAAAGCCAGGCGTATGTACATGCCTGTCGAGTAGCGCTTCACCTGCGTGTCCAGGAATTTTTCCGTCCCGGCGAATTCGACGATGGCATCGAAACGAGACCGGATCTCCTTCCTGCGCATGCCGAGGAGCGTCCCGTTGAGATAGACGTTCTCGCGGCCGGTGAGCTCGGGATGGAAGCCGGTTCCCACTTCGAGGAGGCTGCCGACGCGTCCTCCGAGCTCGATGCGCCCCTTGGTCGGCGCAGTGATCCGGTTGATGATCTTGAGCAATGTGCTCTTGCCCGCACCATTGCGACCGATGATGCCGACGACCTGTCCCCAGTCGACCGAGAACGAGACGTCGTGCAACGCTTCGAATTCCTCGCGGACCTTCTTCTTGCTGCGTTCACGCAGGTTCCTGATCACTTGCTCTGCTGCCGTCGAGGGCTGTCCGTCCCTGCGGTAGATGCGATAGGTCTTCGAGAGGTCTGTGACCGCGATGGCAGTGTCCTGGGACATCGTGCACACGTTAGACGGCGGACGAGCGGCCTCTGTGTCTTCGGATGTCATCCGAACCTGCTCGTCCTTCGAAAAGTCTTCCGGAGGAGCCATTTCGCGCCCGGCCGACCTCCGTGATCACCGGCACGGTGGCCGGCGTCGGATCGAGGCAGAAGCGTGGCGCGTGAGGTAGGTCATTGCCCCTTTCGGAGGGGACTGCCGAAGGGGATCGGTCAGTCGTCGAGTCGAAGGGCACTGACGAACGCCTCTTGGGGAACCTCCACTCTCCCGATGTTCTTCATCTTCTTCTTGCCTTCCTTCTGCTTCTCGAGGAGCTTTCGCTTGCGGGTGATGTCACCTCCATAGCACTTGGCCAGGACATCCTTTCGGCGAGCCTTGACCGTCTCGCGCGCCAGGATCCGCCCGCCGATGGCCGCTTGGATCGGGACGTCGAACATCTGCCGAGGTATCAGCTCTCTCAACTTCTCCGTCATGCGCCGACCGTACGAGTCGGCCTGCGATCGGTGGACGATCGTCGAGAAGGCATCGACCGGCAACCGATTGATCAAGAGGTCGACCTTGACCAGGTCGGCTGTCGCATATCCCGCCGGCTCGTAGTCCAAGCTGGCATACCCCTTCGTGCGGCTCTTCAGTTGATCGAAGAAGTTCACGACCACCTCCGCCAGAGGTATCGAGTAGACGAACTCCACGCGCTCAGGAGAGAGGTACTCCATCTTGACCATATCGGCTCTCCGGATCTGGCAGAGATCCATCACGGACCCGGTGAACTCCGCTGGAGCGAGGATGGTTGCTCGGAGCATCGGTTCGTCGACGTGATCGAGATGCGCCGGGTCGGGAAGCTCGCTCGGATTGTCGACGTCGATCTCGGTCCCATCATCGAGGTATGCCCGGTAGGCGACCGACGGTGTGGAGGCGATCAGGGAGAGATCGAACTCCCTCTCGAGGCGCTCTCGCACGATATCCATGTGCAACAGTCCGAGGAATCCGCAGCGGAAGCCGAACCCAAGAGCCCGCGAGGATTCCGGCTCGTAGGTGAAGCTCGCATCGTTGAGACGTAGCCGCAAGAGCGCGTCTCGCAAGTCCGGCAGCTCGTCGCCGTCGATGGGGAAGAGCCCACAAAAGACCATCGGCTTCGGATCGCGATAACCAGAGAGAGGATGGTCGGACGGATGTCCCACAGTGGTGACGGTTTCACCAGAACGCGCTCCGGCGACGTCCTTGATGCCGGCGATGAGATAACCGACCTCTCCGGGGCCCAGATCGTCGACCGGAGTCGGTTCCGGTCCCCTGATGCCGATCTCCTCGACGTCGTGGACGGCGGCCGCCTGCATGAACCGCAACTTCTCGGTGTTTCGAAGTGTGCCCTGTACGACCCGGATCGAGCTGACGACGCCACGGTATTTGTCATAAGCCGAGTCGAAGATCAGGGCCTGCAGCGGTGCGTCGGGATCTCCAGAAGGGGCGGGTATGCGATCGACCACGGCGTCCAGCAGCTCGGAGACACCGTTTCCCGTCTTGGCCGAGATGTGGAGAATGGTCGAGGCCTCGATTCCGAGAACGCGCTCGATCTCGTCTGCGTACCGCTCCGGCTCTGCAGCTGGCAGGTCGATCTTGTTGAGAGCGGCGACGATCTCGAGATCGTTTTCGAGCGCTTGATAGCAATTGGCGAGCGTCTGGGCCTGGATGCCCTGAGACGCGTCCACCAGGAGCACCGCGCCCTCGCAGGCGGCAAGGGACCGGCTCACCTCATAGCCGAAATCGACATGGCCCGGTGTGTCGATCAGATGGATGATGTGATCGCGCCAACGGACCCGAACGTTCTGGGCCTTGATCGTGATTCCTCGCTCGCGTTCGATATCCATGGAGTCCAGGAACTGCTCACGCATCTGGCGGGGATCGACCGCGCCGGTCAATTCCAGAATTCTGTCCGAGAGCGTGGACTTGCCGTGATCCACGTGGCTGATGATGGAGAAATTGCGGATTCTGGAGGCTGGCGGCACCGGACTGTCAGCGTAGCGAGCCGATGGAGATGCCCGTCCGAGTGCAGGCATCACGAGTCCGGTGGTAGGCGTGCCGAGTGGCCGGCCTGGCGGTGGACGGCGGGCTGCTAGCCTTCGTCGTCTCGGGGCTAGCAGCATCCGGTCCCGGGAGGGTTGCCGCTGTCGATCTCCAGTCGGTGCGCCGGCTCCTCGACGGCCTCCTCCTCGTGATCGATCGTACAGTCGAAGATGTTGTGGGTGGGATCTCGGATCGTTCGGGCCCCCAGCTCAGGTGGCCCGAACGGGACAGACCAGACAAGGATTCGCAATGGCAAATATCAAGAGCCAGATCAAGCGCAACCGCCAGACCCAGAAGCGACACGAGCGCAACAAGGCCGTCCGTTCCGAGATGCGCACCCGGACCAAGCGTGCGATCGTCGCCTTGAATGAGGGTGCGGAGGAAAGTCCCGAAGCTCTCCGGCTTGCGGTCAAGCGGATCGACAAGGCTGCCGCCAAGGGAGTGATCCACAGGAATCAGGCCGCCAATCGCAAGGCCCGCCTGATGAAGCGCGCTGTGCAATCCACCGACTGACCCAGCCCTGCGCAGTCAGGATCGCCCGACATTTTCGCTCCGAACGTCATCGCTCGTCCGCTCGGCGATCATGGATGGTAATAGCGGTACGGTTGATCACAACGGTAACCGTGTGCAGGACTCGTCAACGGGGGGTCATTGGTTCGGACAAACCTGCCGTGCTCCACGCGAGCGATGATGTAGCAATTGGTGGGGATCCGTTTTGCCGGATCGGCCGCACCTACGATGTTCCCACCGGAGAAGTAGGTGATCTTGCGGAGCTGCTGAAGGACCGACCCTCTTGTCGGATTCGGGCCGGCCGCTCTGAGGGCATGCACGAACAATTCTGCGGACAACCAGCCAAAGAGCGTATAGAGGTCGGCCTTGAATCCCGGTGCCGACCGCCGAACCCAGGTTTGGAAGGTCCTGACCGAGGGCAGTCGGCTCGAGTCGCCCCCCAGGTACAAGGAGGTGTTCTGGTTCAGATACGCACCATCGATCGCAGCGGGACCCCCCGAGCTGGGCACTAGGGCCTGGCTGTAGGTCGATCCACCCAGAACGACGACCGGATGGAAGTTCTGCTGGTTCAGCGCCTGGATGACCGCAGCCGCGTAGTTGTACGGCATCTGCTCGAGGAAGAGGATCTTCACCCCTTCGTTCCGCATGGCAATCACGTTCTGACCGAATTGCGTCTGGGTGATGTCGAATGTCGGGTCATACACCACGTCGTAACCCAGACTCTTCATCGCCTGCTTCTCGCCCGTCCATGCGAACTCGGCGGAAGGTTGATCGGCGATCAGAGCGGCAGCGTGTGTGACATCCGAGGGAAACCTGTTCTTGAAGTAGGCCAGCGGACCGAGTTGCCACCCATGGGCGATTGGTGCAGGGCTGAAGGAATTGGGAAGCGATGCCGTAGCAAGGTTCAAGGTGACCGTGACATTCGGCACCTGGGAGTTGGCGGCGAGGACCGTGCCGCCGTAGTTGTCTTGCAAGGAAAATCCACCCACCAATGCGAAGTCACCCTTGATTGCCTGCTGCGTCTCCTGCTTGTTGGGCTGCCCGGAATACCGGTCGTCATAGCTGTCGACGACCAACTTCCGCCCATAGACCCCGCCCCGGGCATTGACGTATGAGGCGTAGGCCTTGGTGCCGACATCCGCCCCCTTGAACAGCCCGAACTCGAGCGTCGAGATGTTACCGATCCGCACGGTCGACTTGGTGATCCCCGTACGGTCGCCGAATGCCGTCTTGGGAATGGGGGCGGTCCGAGATCGACCGGCGAGCTGGGATGCGCCCGGGGAGCCTGCGGCCGAGGGCCTCACCGCGGTAGTGGTCGATGAGCACGCTGCCAGGACGGATGCAAGCATCGCCACGCCGAGCACCCTGATCGGTGTCGATCTCCGGGTACGCACGGCACTTCCGATATCCGTGGATCCCATGGCAACCACCTTGGTCGGCTCGATCAACCCGTCCCCGGAACGGACGGTCCCGTCTCGGGTCTGCACGCTACAGAACGCGGCACGTGGCAGGAGCCGAATGCCCGACCCGGGTAACACCGCTGGTCACGGCCCGGGTTCACCAAACTGCTCGAGATAGCGGCAATGGTCGTCGAGCACTCTGAGCATGCTGTCTGCATCTCCGGAAGGAAGCCGCAGAACGACCTCGGTCACCCCTATGCGCTGGAGATGCTCCAGCTTCTCCATTGTCGGCACCGTGCCGAACGGCACGATCCGGATGGAAGCAGGATCGCGCCCCCGTTCGAGCACCGTCCGGTGGAGCCTCGGCACGCTCTGGGACAGCCCGGACCCACCGACCGGTAGCCAACCGTCTGCATACTCGGCGATCGCCGAGAACACCGCCGGAGTCGCTCCTCCTCCGATCAGGGTGGGGACCCGAGGTTGCTGGATGGGCTTCGGCCAGCACCAGCACGGTGGAACCGAGACGTACTGACCCTCGAACGAGGGTTGTTGCTCTGACCACATCGCCTGCATGCACAATATGTGCTCCCTGGCGATGGCTCTCCGTGCACCGAAATCGACGCCATGATCGACCATCTCGGCACGATTCCATCCGAAGCCCACACCGAGGTCCACCCGGCCCCGACTCAGGTGGTCCAACGTGGCAACCTGCTTGGCCAGAACGATCGGATCGTGTTGGGCGACGAGGGCGACCCCGGTTCCCAGCCGGATCCGCCGGGTCACCGATGCAGCGGTCGCCAATGCCACGAGGGGATCGAGACTCCTCCGGTAGTCTTCGAGTCGAACACCCTCGACGAGAGCCGGAGGCGCATCTCCCCGCACCGGCAGATGGGTGTGCTCGGGCAGGTAGAGCGACGCAAAGCCCCTGTCCTCCGCGTGACGGGCCAGATCGGCCGGGTTCAGGTCCCGATCGGTCAAGAACGCGGTGATGCCAAGTTGCATCACCGATCAGTGCGAAACCGCAGCAACGAGACGTGCCCCCGTCGTGGTTTCCGGTCAGCGAGCACGCGGGGCGACACCGCGGGGCCGGGTCCGATCGCAGCCAGCCGTATCCCATTCTCGTCTTCGACCACAACGATCGCCTGGTTCACGGGCGGAACACCTGCCCTCCATCGACATTGAACACGTGGCCCGTGACCCACGACGCCTCGTCGGACAGGAGGAAGAGACACATCCCGACCAGATCAGCAGTCTCTCCCTGCCGCTTGATGGCGAGCGAATCCAGAATCGGCTTCAGAAGCGCTTCGGGGACGACTGCACGCGAGGCCTCGGTGTCGATCGGACCCGGCGCAATGGCATTCACCCGGATACCGTCTCCCCCGAGCTCGTGCGCCAGCTGCTGGGTGATCGAATTCACCCCGGACTTGGCCAGTCCATAGAAGCTCGAATAGAGATAGGCGGCCGTAGATGACTGGTTGACGACCGCGGCGCCCGGGCGCTTCTTCATGCTCGGGTAGCAGGCTCGCACACAGTTCAGGGCGCCCAGCATGTTGACTGACAGAAACCTGTTGAGATACTCCCAGTCCACGGTCAACAGCAGATCGAGCCGCATTCCTCCGAAGATGGCGGCGTTGTTGACGAGGTGGTCGATTCCGCCGAACCGCTCGTCGGCTCGGCGTGCGAGGAACCGGGCGGAGTCCGGGTCGGCCACATCCACGGCTACCGGCAAGGCCGATCCCCCCGTCGAACGGATCTCCGCGGCAACCCGTTCGGCCCCCTCGGCATCGATGTCCGCCACGACCACCGAGGCACCCGCGCTCGCCAGCCCCTCTGCGTAGGCCCGACCGATGCCTCCACCGGCGCCGGTGACGATCACAACCCTTCCCGTGAAATCGAAGCGGACCATTGCCGAGCCGGCTTCCGGTCGCCCCCGTGATGCGTTCATTACTCGGTCTCGGTACCGGCGGATCCGCAGGTACCGGCGTTTCGATCGGGGTCCTGGCGAGCGATCACCCGCTCGGCAACCTCGTTGAGACCGGTCGACAACGGCCAACCGACGTAGTGGGTGAGATGGACGACGATCTCTCGCACCTGGGCGACCGTCAGTTCCTCACGCTGGAGGGCCGAGGCGAATTGGATCTCCAGCAGGGCAGCCTGGCCCAGAGCAGCGAGAACGCCGATCGTGAGCAACCGGCGATCGCGAATGCCGAGGCCCGACCGGGTCCACACCTCGCCGAAGAGATGGTCGACCGTGAAGTCGACGTAGGGCCCCGGTATCGTGGCGGGGTCGACCGTGAACCCATAGACCTCCTGCATCTTGGCCATGCCGCGCTCCCTGGCCGATTGGCCTACTCCTCCATTCCCGGACTCAGCCGGCATCCGATCACCCCCTTCTGCTCGAGCTCTATCCAGCTCCGCATCACCGGTGCCCTCGGACCGTACCAATACCGAAGACGTCGTCGCAGTGCCGCTCGGCCAGTTTCGCCAGCGGCAGGTCCACATCGAACGAAGATGCGAGATCAAGGGCTGCCCGCAGATCCTTCCTGGCCAATCCGCAGGCAGACCGCATCGCGGCGATCAGGTTGGCATCGTCTTCCTCGGTGAACGGTGCGACCGTCTGGCGGAACATCAGCGTCGAGGCACCGCCGACGAGAGCATCACTGGCCTTGATGACCGTTGCGAGCTTGGGCAGTTCGATGCCTGCTGCCTCCGCCAGTCGCTGACCTTCATACGCGGCCAGCCATGAGCCGTACTGAACGAGGTTTCGGGCGATCTTCGCCGCCAGGCCGGAGCCGAGGGGACCCATCAGCACCGCCAGCGATCCGATCGCGTCGAAGACCGGCTGCAGGTTCGCGACCGCCTCCTCGTCCCCGCCGATCATGCACACAAGGTCTCCTTCATCCGCTGCGGAAGGTCCCCCGCTGACGCCACAATCGACAACGACCACTCCGAGATCGGCCGCTTCCCGTCCGATGTCGTCGATGCAGGACATCGAGATCGTGCTCACCACGACCACGATGGTGCCGGGACGGGCAGCTGCCAGACCACCTTCCTCGCCCGAGAGGACGGAACGGACCTGGGCGTCGTCGACGACCGCCACCAGGACGACCTCCGATTGGCGGACAAGGTCGGCCGGCGAGTCGGCGACCGTGGCCCGGTCCCGATACCGTTCGGCGACCTCGGGTCGGAGATCGTTGACCACGAGGGCAAAACCGTTGCGCAGCAGACTGGCCGCCAAGCCACCGCCGACGGCCCCGAGTCCGACGACGCCGACCACGGGTTTCGTGCCCCTGAAGACCGGCTGCCCGAGATCCGCTTCTTTGGACATGTGTCCAGACTATAGTCCAAATGATGGCGCCGACCACTCCAGACCCGATCGACGGCCGTCCGGTCGACGGCACCCCGGACGAACCCGGACCGGCCCGGCAGATCGGCGCAATGACCGATTACTCGGGTGCCTTCGTGGCCGACTTCGACTACGAGGATCTATCTCACGAGGCACTTGTGCGGTTGGTGCGTGAGTACGCTCAGATCGTCCACATCCTCGACCGCTCCATGTGCGCGGCGATCGGGATGTCACACGGCCTGGCGGAGATGCAGCGGCTCGCGATCGAGGAATGGCGGGGGGCAAGCCCGGTCTACGGTGAACGGCTCCGGCGAATCATGAACGTCGAGGGCGACGGCGTGGACGCCATCTTCAAGGTATTGCAGCTCGACCCCGGTTTTCCTCACCACTACCTCGACGTCAATTACGAGGTGGTCGACGATCACCACGGCTACTTCGAGCTCGCCTATTGCGGCGCTCTGATGGATGCTGAACCGTGGGGTGACGGCATGGTGACCGGAATGTGCCATCACATCGAAGACGGAACCTTCGACTACACCGCACAAGCGATCAATCCGAGAGCCCACATCCGTCATGTCCATCGTCCCCCGCGGGTGCCCTCAGATCGCGCCCCCCACTGCCGGTGGGAGCTCACCATCGACGACGAAAACGAGACCCTTGCCGAAGCGGAGATCACCGCCATCACCCGCACCACAACGGCTGCCACGTTCCAATTCCCCCCTCTCCGTAATGGCAAACCACACCTGCCGGATCGAATGGGGCCCCCCGGTGCCAACGTCGCCTGCAGCGATCGACGACCGGATCCTGCAGGCGGAGACGAGAGAAGGTCACCGTGATGCCCGCCGAACGCTCCTCAACCTTGCCGGTGCGGTCTACGGCCGGTCTCCACACGGGGGGCCGGGCCGGTACCGACCAGCACGATTCACCAGTTTTCGAGGCGACCAGACGCCGTCTCACCGCTCGTCAAGCCGAGCTGGTCCATGTGTTGGTCGACGCGGCCGCCGCCGAGGTCGAAACCGTCGGATATGACGGTTTCACCGTTCGGAGCGTCGCCCGCAGGGCCGGCGTCGCGCCTGCCACCGCATACAACTACTTCAGCTCGAAGGACCACCTCCTGGCTGAATTGCTCTGGCGCCGACTTCAGACGCTCCCCGAGCCCGGGAATTCGCCGGACGGCTGGGCAGATCGACTGCGTGAGGCCATCAGCTCAATGGTCCTGTTGACAACCGAGAGCCCGGCGGTCGTCGATGCCTGCACCGTTGCGATGTTGAGCGCTCATCCGGAGGTCAAGCACCTTCGTGACCGGATCGGTGCGATCATTCACCGGCACATCGAGGTCTCGGTGGGCCCGGGCGTCGATGCGACAGGGGTTCGGGTGCTCGAGACCACCTTTGCGGGTGCGCTGCTCATGGCCGGCATGGGCCACATGCCGTTCTCCGAGATCCCTGAATTCATGGTCGGTGCGGCCCGCCTGCTGGTAGGCGGGAAACGGAGCCCGACCGATCCGCCAGGAACCACCGGATCTCTCACCGGCACCCACCCGGATCGGGCCGGGTCGGCCCGGACCGGGGCCGGCTCACTCTTCGGGACCACGCGGGAAGGGAGTGGAGATCGATGAGCGCGGTGACCGGAGAACCACTCCGCTTCAGTCCCTATTCGTATGACATCCACGACGACCCCTATCCCACATACTCCAGGCTTCGGCATGAAGCTCCCCTCTACCGTAACGACGAGCTCGACTTCTGGGCACTCTCCCGACATGAAGACGTCCTGGCTGCCTTCCGCAATGTGGATGCCTTCTCGAACGGGCACGGCGTCTCTCTCGACCCTGCCGCCTTCGGCCCCGAAGCTCACAAATTCATGTCCTTTCTCGCCCTGGATCCACCCCGACACACGCGGTTGCGGACGCTGGTCGGAAAGGGATTCACTCCCACCAAGGTGGCAGCCATGACCGAAAGCATTCGAGCGATCACGTCGGAACACCTCGGCCCAGCACTCGAATGCCGGTCGTTCGACTTCATCGCGGACTTCGCTGGAAAGGTCCCGATGGACGTGATCTCCGAGTTGGTGGGTGTTCCTCGGGTCGACAGGACCGAGATACGGAGGCTCGCCGACCTGGTGGTGCACCGCGAAGACGGTCTTCTCGATATCCCACCGGCCGGCCTGCAGGCAGCGACTTCCCTGGTGGACTACTACTCCGCCATGGTGAGGGAACGGCGACACAGGCGGCGCGACGATCTCACCTCGACATTGATCGATGCGGAGATCGAGGGCGACACGTTGACCGATGACGAAATCATCGCCTGCCTGTTTCTGCTGGTGGTCGCCGGTAACGAGACGACCACCAAATTGCTCGGAAACGCATGGTACTGGGGTTGGCGCCACCCCGACCAAGGAACCAAGCCGTTCACCGACCGTTCACGGGTCGACGAATGGATCGAGGAGACGCTCCGCTACGACACTTCTAGCCAGATGCTCCTCCGCGTCACCCGTACATCGGTCGAATGTCGCGGAGGAGTTGTTCCTCCTGGGGAGCGGGTGCTCCTGCTCATCGGATCGGCCAACCGAGACGAAAACGTCTTCGTCGACGCAGAACGTTACGACCTCGATCGGGATACCTCGCGGCTCATCAGCTTCGGAAGTGGCAGGCACTTCTGCATGGGTGCCGGACTGGCCCGACTCGAGGCTCGTGTCGCCCTCGGAAGCCTGGCTGATCGTATCGCCTCCTACCAAATCGATCCGGAAGGAACCCGCCGAGTCCATTCGGTCAATGTCCGGGGCTTCGCCGCACTGCCCACTACCGTCACCCCTCGATGATGCCCCGCTTCGGCCCCCATCCGGATGTCCGGCCCTCGGTGGTGACCGGCGCCTCGTCCGGGATAGGGAAGGCGACAGCCGAGGAGCTCGCCGTCCTCGGACATCCGGTCGTGCTCGGAGCGCGCCGGGTGGCCGAGTGCGAAGAGACAGCCCGCGCCATTCGAGAACGGGGGGGAAAGGCCTGGGCCTTCCATCTCGATCTCTCCGATCCGCACGCGATCGAGCAGTTTGTCGAGAACGCAGTCGACGCTCTGGGCAAGGTGGAGATACTCGTGTCGAACGCCGGGAACAGCCAGCCTGGTTCCGCGCTCGACATCGACCCTGGCGCGTTCGATCTCATGCTCGCAGTGAACGTCGTCGGCACGTACCGCCTGGCGCGTGCCCTGTTGCCGGCGATGCTGGACCGACGTCGAGGTGATGCCATCTTCATCACCTCCGATGTGGTCGGGCGACCCCGTCCACTGGTGGCGGGATACGTCACGTCGAAGTGGGGACTCGAAGGATTCGTCCGCTCGCTTCAGATGGAGTTGGAGGGCACTGGCGTGCGGGCCACGATCGTCCGGCCGGGACCGACCATGACCGAGATGGGGATGGACTGGGGGCCGGAGGTGACGACCGAGGTGCTACAACGGTGGACGAGCTGGGGTTTTGCCCGACATTCATCTTTCATGCGTCCGAGTGGTGTCGCCAAGGCAATCACGGCTGCGGCATCGCTACCCCGAGGCGTCCATCTGACCGTCCTCGAGATACAGCCAGAGGCACCGATCGTCGACAGAACGCTCGCCAGAACAGCAGGCGGACAGCCCGGCGAGGGCACCGACCCCAACGAAGGGGAAGTCGCATGAGCACGGACATCCGGTTCCGGGTACCGCCCCTCGTCTCAGGCGGGTCCCCGGAGAACGGCCATCTCGAGGAACTCCGCACCGATCCGATCGCTCTCCTCGAACGGGTGAGATCCGAGTGCGGCGACGTGGGCATGTTCCAGCTCGCGGATCGGGAGGTCGTGCTCCTCACCGGGGCCGATGCCAGTGAGTTCTTCTTTCGGGCTCCGGAAGAGGTGCTCGACCAGGCCGAAGCGTATCCGTTCATGACTCCGATCTTCGGCGAAGGCGTCATCTTCGACGCTCCGCCGGAGCGGCGGCGCGAGATGCTCCACAACCAGGCGCTCCGTGACAAGTTCATGCGGGGCCATGCAACGACCATTGCTGAAGAGGTCGATCAGATGGTGGATCGATGGGACGACGAAGGTGAGATCGACCTGCTCGACTGGTTCGCCGAACTGACCATCTACACCTCTTCATCCTGTCTGATAGGCCGACGGTTCCGAAATCAACTCGACGGGAGGTTCTCACGGCTCTACCACGATCTCGAACAGGGAACCGATGCCCTCGCGTATGTCGATCCGTACGCTCCGATCGAGAGCTTCCGGAGACGTGACGAAGCACGACTCGGTCTGGTCGATTTGGTACGGCGGATCATGGAAGGGAGGACACAGCAGAGAGGGCCCGACACCCAGGGACGCGACTTGCTCGATGTGCTCATGTCGATCACCGACTCCAACGGAGCTCCGCGCTTCAGCGCCGATCAGATCACGGGAATGTTCATATCGATGATGTTCGCCGGCCACCACACCACCTCCGGAACGGCTGCATGGACGCTCATCGAACTCGTTCGGCAACCGCTTGAATTCGAGAACGTCCGGCGTGAACTGACGACGCTCTACTCGAACCGAGTCGAAGTCAGCTACCAGGCTCTCCGCGAGATGCCCAGGTTGGAATCGGCCATCAAGGAGGCCCTGCGCCTTCATCCTCCGCTCATCCTCCTGCTCCGGGTGGCCAAGGAGGATATCGACATCGGGGGTTTCCGGATCCGAGCCGGCCAGATGGTCGGTGCCTCGCCGAGTGTGTCCAATCGGATACCCGAGGCGTTTTCGCGACCTGATCGTTACGAACCATCCCGCTACCTCCCCCCTCGGGAGGAAGACCGCTTGAACCCGTGGACCTGGATTCCGTTCGGCGCTGGCAGACATCGTTGCGTCGGTGCGGCGTTCGCCATGATGCAACTGAAGGCCATCTTCTCGGTGCTCCTTCTCGGGTGGGAATTCGAGCTCGCCCAACCGTCCGGCTCCTACCGAAATGATCATTCGAAGATGGTCGTCCAGCTCCGACAACCCTGCGTCGTTCGCTATCGGAAGCGTCGAACCTCGTCGATCGAGCCCGCTATTCCCGGTCGGCCGGAAGCACCCCACCGGGTTGGCTCGGCTGACACCGGAACCGTACAGCCCTGATGCGCGTCATTGTGGATCACGACCTGTGCCAAGGGCATGGCGTCTGTGAATCTGAGGCGCCAACCGTATTCGAAGTGGACCAGGACCATTGTGTGCGTGTCCTGGTCGTCCGGCCCGACGAGCACCTGCGGGCGGAGGTCGAGGCTGCGGTCCAGTTCTGTCCCACGTCCGCGCTCCGCATCGAAGAGGAGGATTGATCCATGGCACGGTACCCTCGAAGTGAGCTCGAAGAGATGGTGCGCCGTTGGCTCGAACTGAACCGTCGGTGCGAAGAACGCCTCGAGTGGCTCCAGATGGCGGAGATGTACACCGAGGAGGCGACCTACGGCTGGAACGTCGGTCCGAACGACGAGTTCATGGCCGTGGGCCGAGCGGAGATCCGCCAGTATGCACTTGGGAGCGAAATGGCCGGACTCGGTGGATGGAGCTATCCGTACCAACGGGTCCTGATCGACGATGTGCAGGGAGAGGTGCTGGGTCTCTGGAAACAGGTGGCCGATGCGACCCGCGCCGACGGCAGCCACTACGAGGTCGCAGGGCTCGGTGGGAGCTGGTTCCGCTACGGCGGGAACTATCGGTGGGCCTGGCAGCGCGACTTCTTCGATGTCGGCAACGCCACCGCCACCTTTCTCGAGATGATGAGCGCCGGCGCACTGACTCCTGGAATGCAGCAAAGGCTGGAACGCGCAGCCGGTGGCGAACGGCTCCCCGGACACTACCGGCTCGGAGAGGCACCAGTAGGCCTCTGGGACGGTGGCGGACCATCGACGGATTGATCTCGACCGCGTGGATCCTGCTCCGGATGCGCGACCGGGCTCAACGCCGAATCCGGTCATCCCGTCAGCACGCACCGGAGTGCAGAGATCAGGAGCGGATCGGCTGCTCAGCGGTGACGGTACGGCTGTCGGCGCCGCCGAACGCCGCGACCACTTCGGCCCGCCATGCTCTGAGTGATTCGTAGTGCTCGGCGGGCGAGCGACCCATCCGTACCAGGACCAGATCGAGCGCCGGACAGACGTCGATGAATTGACCTTCGTGGCCCGAAGCCCAGAACGTACCGAAGGGGTGTCCAGCCGTCCACCAGTGGGCGCCGTAGAGCATCCCGTCGTCGGGGTCGACCGAGCGCGGGCGTCGTCCATGATCGACCCAACCGACCGGGAGGATACGGTTGTCGTCCCAGATCCCGTCGCGGAGATACAGCAGGCCGAATCGCGCATAGTCCCTCGCCGTGGCGTACATGTACGAGGCGGCGACCCAGGTCCCCACCTCATCAGTCGTCACCGACGCCGATCGCATCCCCAATGGGAGGAAGAGGCGATCGGCAAGGAAGCGCTCGTAGCGACTCCCAGATCCGACCAGCCGCGCCACCACCCCGGAGATGATGTTGCTCGTCCCGCTCGAATAGTTGAAATTGGTCCCGGGCTGAGCGGCAAGTGGACGATCCGCAGCAAACGCGGCCGTGTCGGCCCGGCCCTCACCGAAGAGCATCTGGATGACGTCTGACCTCTCGGGATCCTCGTAGTCCTCCTTGAAGTCGAGCCCGTCCCGCATTTCGAGCAACTGCTGAAGTGTGATGGAGTGTCGAGGATCATCCGTCGATTGCCACTGGGGCACCGGTGCCGGAGCGTCCAGTTGGATGCGCCCCTCGGCGACCAGGATGCCGATCGCCGCGTGGAGTACCGACTTCGCCATCGACCATGAGAGGAGTGGCGTGTCGACGCACACCGGCTTCCCCGGCTTGTCCCACTGGGGCAAAAGACCGTCGTAGCGCTCATAGATCAGCCGTCCGCGGTGGACCACCACAACTGCATAGGTCTGATTGAGCGGACCGGAGGGGTCGAAGGCACGTTCCATCAGTTCGTGGAGCTCGACCCCATCGGCAATCGACCCGAGTGGCCAATCTTCCACGGGCCACGGGACCTCGGGAGGTTGGCACGGAAGACGGACGAGATCGCCGGAGTATGGACTTGCCTCGGTCACCGGCAACGATCATCGCGCGCCCGTTGCCGTCGCGTTGCCGTTGATGCCGTGACCGTCATCCCCGGTTTCCCTCCCTCGAGACGATCCGCGAGAATCGGCGTGCTGGTCCAGGTCATATGGTGGGAGGGTGCACGATTCGGTGACTGTCCACATGAAGGCCTCGGCGGACGAAATCTGGGCGCTCTTGAGCGACGTCTCCCGGATTGGTCGCTACAGCCCCGAGACATTCGAAGCCGAGTGGCTGGACGGCTCCACGGGCCCCTCGGTCGGGGCCCGCTTCCGAGGGCACGTCAAACGCAACGGCATCGGCCCGATCTACTGGACCACCTGCACGGTCACCGCCTGTGTCCCGGGACGGGAGTTCTCCTTCGGTATCGGTTCTGCTGACAGGCCCTTGAATGTCTGGAGGTACGTGCTCGAGCCTGCGGGCGACGGCACCGACGTCACCGAGTCCTTCCAACTTGCCGACACCAGCTTGCTCAGAGCCTACTGGGCTGTGTTCGGCCGGGCCCGCGGTCGCACCAATCGGAGGGGTATGCAGCAAACGCTGGATCGGATCAAGGCTGAGGTCGAGGCGCCGTAGACCGAGTTCGCCTAGGCTGCTCGGCATCGCTCATCCGGTCGACGCTGCTGGCAGCTTTTTCGACGGGCGGACGACGCCTGCCTCGCGTGCTTTCGGAGCCAAGGGAATTTTTCCAGGACCGGCCATGCTTTCCGCTCTCGAATCACCCCCCGAATCGCAATCGGTGACAAGCACGGTTCGGAACTGAGTGCCATGGCTTACGAGCTGTTCGCCCGGTTCTACGACGACGTCATGGACGATCCCAGACGGCGCGGTGCTCGTGTCCTCGATTGGATCACAACATTCCGACCTGATGCACGGTCCTTGCTCGAACTGGGATGTGGTACAGGTGCGATCCTCAACCAGTTGGGCTCGATCCCGTCGTTGACCGGTCTGGATCGTTCGGCGGAGATGCTGGCCCTCGCGAGCAGCAAGGTACCCGGGGCCCGCCTGCTTCGGGGCGACATGGCATCCTTCGCCCTCGGAGTGCGGTTCGATGTGATCGTGTCAGTCTTCGACACCGTCAACCACTTGCTGGACTTCGAAGCCTGGCAGTCGATGTTCGAAGCCGTCCATGAGCATCTCGACCGAGATGGGCTCTTCATCTTCGATGTCAACACGGTTGCCGAGCTTCGTCGCCTCGGAGGGGAACAGCCGTGGACCTACGATTTCGATGGGAACGTTGCCATCATGGACGTGAGCTACGAGAATGACGGGGTCTCATTGTGGGACATTCGCATCTTCGAGCACCTCGATGGAGCACGATACGTCCTCCATCACGAACAGATAGGTGAGCTCGCTGTCCCGCTGGCACGCATCAGGGAAGCGCTCGATGCACGGTTTCAACTGCTTGATGAGATCGGCGAGGACGGTGGTCCGGCCGATGAGCATTCCATCAAGGTTCACTTCGCCTATAGGCGGCGTCGCTGATCGGTCGGACCCGATCACGGAACTCGAGCGAGACCCGGCGATCGAGAAGACGGCGCTGGTGGTCGTCCGAGGTCCCCCCGAACAAGGTCATAACGAGGTCATAGGGCGCCCGGATGGGCGCCCTATGACCTCGTGCTGCATTGAAGTGCACCGGGTTCCCATGCTTCGCCGGGTGGGACCTTGGCCCGGCTCGGTGGCCCGGTGGGTGTCTGGCTGGGATTCGCCAGGTGGTACAGCGAGCCGCCTCAGCGGCCAGCCACCTCCAGGGTCCCAAAAGGTTGACTGCTCAGTTGGACCACCTCCTTCCTCTGGTGTCCCCATGCTAGCGAACCCGAAGAGCAGAACGAGGAAATCGCCCATTGACACCGGGTGGGCACCGGCACTCTCCGGGCCCTCCGTCTCCTGTCCGGGAAGGCTTCGCTCCGTCGCCCCCGAGATGGGCTCCACAGGCCTCTCCACCGCGGAGGTGCCCCGGGCCCGCAGCGCACCGAGGCCGGGCCCGGAGGCAACCACCCGGACCGGGCGATACCATACGAACATATGTTCGTAACGTTGCCCGACCGACCCGCCGGTGAAGACCCGGGTCGATCCTCGAGTCGGCTGGAGGCCAGGGCCTCGCTGGCCCTCTTGGCTGAACGGACCCGACCGGTCTCGGCCAGCCAGACCCAGCTCCTCCCAGTCCTCCCCCCCCTGGACAGCCTGTTCCCCGACACCGGCCTCCGCCGGGGAACCACCATCGTGGTCAGCGGAACCCCCACGACCCGCGCCACCGGATCGAACACGCCGACCGGTGCCGATGTCAACGTGGCGCTTGCCCTGTCGGCAGGCGCGTCGAGGGGTGGCTCGTGGTGTGCCCTGGTGGGGGTGAACAACCTCGGCGCTGTCGCCGCCCATGAAATCGGCATCGACCTCGGACGTCTGGCCATCATCCCCCGACCCGGCGCCGCTTGGGCCGACGTCACCGGGGTGTTGATCGGTGGTATCGACCTCGTCGTCATTCGTCCCCCCTTTCCCCCGCGCCCGGGAGTAGCGCGTCGACTGGTGGCCCGGACCAGAGAGCGTCGATCCGTGCTGGTGATCGTGCCCGGCCGGTCGAAGTGGCCCGAGCATCCCGATCTCCACCTCCAGGTCGACCACCTGTGCTGGGAGGGTGCCGGGTGCGGTACGGGCCACCTCTCCGGATGCCGGATGACGGTGGTCGCCACCGGCCGTCGCTCGGCGGTACGTCCGAGACGCCAGGTCCTCTGGTTCCCACGACCACCAGCCGGCGACACCGGGGGAGCCGGGGCTGCCCGGCCGGTGATCGGACCGTGAACCGGCTCCTCGTCGTGCGCTGCCCCGAACTCCTCGACGAAGACGAGGGCGGTGTCTCCCGTCGACGGTTTACCGAAGTGGTCGAGGTGCTCGGGACATACTGCCCATGGGTCACCACGGTGCGGGCCGGGATCTGCTCGCTGCCGGCCCGAGGGCCGGCAAGGTACTTCGGTGGGGAGGATGCACTCGTCGAACGGATCGCAACAGCTGCTGGCTCGATCACCGTCGTGGAGGTCGGGGTGGCCGATGGGCTGTTCGCCGCCGTACTCGCCGCCGGTCACGGTGCGATCGTCCCGCCAGGTGGTACGTCTGATTTCCTGGCGCCTTTCCCGATCACCATCCTCGGACACCCCGACCTTGCCGAGCTCCTCCACCGGATGGGTATCCGGACAGTGGGTGACTTCACCGCCCTTCCCGAGCCCCACGTACTCGGCCGGTTCGGCGGCGATGGGATCCGGTGCCACCGGGTGGCATGCGGTCGGAGCGACGAGCTCGATGCTCCCCCCCGACGTCGTCTCGGTATTGTGGCCATCCCCCGGCAGGCCGGCCACAGCGCCCCGAGCGGAACGGTGGGAACGACCACCCAGACCGAGTTCTGGGGAGGGGTGAGCGACCTCGATACGCGGGCGGGTCGGACCCTGGCGGCCGTGCAGAGCCTCCTCGGACCCGACGGTGTGGTGAAGGCACGGCTCCAGGGCGGACGGGGACCGGCACAACGGGCTCGGTTCATCGTCTGGGATGCCCGGGACAACCCGAACACCCACAAGGAGGACGCCACTCTGGATGCCCCCTGGCCCGGGCAGATCCCCCCGCCCGCACCCGTGTTCGTGCACCCCGATCCCCTCCCGGCGAAGCTGGTCGATGCCGAGGGGTCCCCGGTGGCGGTGACCGGGAGAGGCCTGCTCACCGCCGCGCCAGGTCGTCTGTCCGTGGCGGCGGGTGTCTGGTCGAGCGTGGACGGATGGGCTGGGCCGTGGCCGTCCGATGAGCGGTGGTGGTCGCGGTCCCGACGGAGAAGCGCCCGTCTGCAGGCGGTGACAGGCCCTTCCGCCCACCTGCTCGTGGTTGAACAGGGTCAGTGGTGGGTCGAGGCCACCTATGGGTGACCGGTGAAGAGCAGGACGACGAGCGATGGCCTATGCCGAATTGCACACCCACTCCAATTTCTCCTTCCTCGACGGTGCCAGTCACCCCGAGGAGCTGGCGGCCGAGGCGGTCCGGCTCGGCCTCTCGGGTCTTGCCCTCACCGACCACAACGGCTTCTACGGAGCGGTCCGGTTCGCCGAGGCTGCCCGGGCCTTCGGACTACCCACCGTGTTCGGCGCTGAACTGACCATCACCGAGGGCACCCCTGGTTCCCCGGCTCGACCGGTCGCCGAGGCTGCCCGGCCGGCCGCCGACCGGACCGGCATACCCGACCCCGAGGGCACCCATCTGGTCGTACTGGCCCGCAGCCCCGAGGGCTATAACCGGCTCAGCCGGGTGATCGCCCGAGCCCATCTGGACGGAGGAGCCAAGGGAACACCGATCATCACCCTCGACGACCTGGCCGAACAACACAATGGCCACTGGCTGGTCCTCACCGGGTGCCGGAAGGGAGCACTTTCGTCCGCCCTCACCGCCGGAGGGCCAGCGGCGGCGGCCCGGACCCTCGACCATCTGATCGAGCGGTTCGGCCGTGAGCACCTGGTCGTCGAGCTCTGGGATCATGGCAACCCGATCGACACCGGCCGCAACGATGCCCTGGCCCTCCTCGCCACCGAACGGGGGGTGGCTCCCGTAGCCACCAACAACGTGCACTACGCCACGCCGGCCCGGTTCCCCCTGGCCACGGCCCTGGCCGCGGTACGGGCCCGGCGTCCTCTGGCCGCGCTCGAGGGATGGCTCCCCCCTTCGGCCACGGCCTGCCTGCGCGGGGAGGCCGAGCAACGGCGCCGGTTCGCCCGGTGGCCCGGTGTGGTCGAGCGGGCGGCCGAGCTGGCCGGCGCCTGTACCTTCGACCTCCGCCTGGTCGCCCCCCGACTACCCGACTTCCCGGTCCCCGCGGGACACAGTGAGCAGACCTGGCTCGCCGAGCTGGTCCGGCGTGGAGGGACCGAACGGTACGGGGCCCGCCACGCCGAGCGGGTGACCGGTGCCTGGACCCAGCTCGACCGAGAGCTCACCATCATCGGTGAGCTCGGCTTCCCCGGCTACTTCCTCACCGTGTGGGACATCGTCGCCTTCTGCCGGCGTCAGAACATCTTCTGCCAGGGGCGGGGGTCGGCCGCCACCTCGGCGGTCTGTTACGCCCTCGGGATCACCAACGTCGACGCCGTCTCCCTCGGGTTGCTCTTCGAACGGTTCCTCTCCCCCGCCCGCCAAGGCCCACCCGACATCGACGTCGACATCGAGTCGGGCCGCCGGGAAGAGGTCATCCAGTACGTCTACCAGCGTTACGGCCGGTTGCACGCCGCCCAGGTGGCCAACGTGATCACCTACCGGACCCGCTCGGCTCTGCGTGACATGGGAAAAGCCCTCGGTCACCCGCTCGAGACGGTGGGCGCCTGGGCGAAGTCGGTCGACCGGAGCGAGCCCCTGACCGACCGCAGCGACCTACCATCCCTGGTGCGGAGCCTGGCCGCTGATCTGGTCGACTCCCCTCGCCATCTCGGTATCCACTCGGGAGGCATGGTCATCTGCGATCGCCCGGTGGTCGAGGTGTGCCCGGTGGAGTGGGGCCGGATGCCCGGACGCAGCGTCCTCCAGTGGGACAAGGACGACTGTGCCGCTGTCGGGCTCGTCAAGTTCGACTTGCTCGGTCTGGGCATGCTGACCGCCCTCCACCACATGGTCGACCTGGTGAGCGAGTTCCACGGCGTGGAGATCGACCTGGCCCATCTCGAACAGGATCCGGCGGTCTACGACCTGCTGTGCCGGGCCGACACGGTGGGCGTGTTCCAGGTCGAGTCACGGGCCCAGATGAACACCCTGCCCCGCATCCGACCCCGGTGCTTCTACGACCTGGCCATCGAAGTCGCCCTGATCCGTCCTGGGCCGATCCAGGGCCAAGCCGTCCACCCCTACATCCGGCGGCGCAACGGCACCGAACCGGTGACCTACCTCCATCCGCTGCTCGAGCCCGCTCTCGAGCGCACGCTCGGGGTGCCTCTCTTCCAGGAACAGCTCATGCAGATCGCCATCGACGTGGCTGGTTTCAGCCCCGCCGAGTCCGACGAGCTGCGCCAGGCCATGAGCGCCAAGCGCTCCGGTGAGCGGATGGCCCGGTTGCGTGACCGGCTGTTCGCCGGCATGGCCGCCCGCCGGGTCCCCCCCGAGGTGTGCGAGGAGGTGTATACGGCGCTCGCCGCCTTCGCCAACTTCGGCTTCCCGGAAAGTCATTCGGTGGCCTTCGCCCATCTGGTGTACTCGACCGCTTGGTGCAAGGTGCACTACCCCGCCGCCTTCACCGCCGGCCTGCTCAATGCCCAGCCCATGGGGTTCTGGTCTCCGCAGAGCCTGATCGCCGACGCCAAGCGTCACGGGGTGGCGGTCCTTCGTCCCGACGTGAACCAGGGCCGGAGCGCCGCCTGCCTCGAGGCCATCGCTCCTCGGATGCAGCCCGGGGCGCAGACCGGATCGGGATCCGGGGCCCGGTCCTCGGGAACCGGCGGTCCGGGCGGGACCGGCAGCGCCGCGCCGACCGGCGGCCCGGCCGTACCGGCCATCCGGCTCGGGCTCTCCTCGGTACGGGGCATCGGGAAGGAGACTGCCGAGCGGATCGGCGGGGGACGACCCTGGACGGACATGGAGGACCTGGTCCGTCGGGCCGGCGTCACGCGCACCCAGCTGGAGTCGCTGGCCACCGCCGGCGCCCTCGACGGGCTCGAAACCGCCCGCGCCCGAGGCCCAGACCAGCGTCGCTCGTTGGTCTGGAAGGCGGGGGCGGCTTCCCAGGCCACCCCGGATCGCCTCCCGCATGTGGTCACCGGCGCCGATCCCCCTCCGCTCCCGCTCCCGGGGCCTTGGGAGACGATGGCCGACGACCTGTGGGCGCTCGGCATGACCCCGGATATCACCGCCATGCAGCTCGTCCGGGACGAGCTGCACCAGCGGGGCGTGATCCCCGCTCGTGCACTCCCGGGATGGCAGGCCGGGCAACGGCTGACCGTCGGCGGCGTGGTCACCCACCGCCAGCAGCCCGAGAGCGCCCGGGGGGCGGTCTTCTTGAACCTCGAGGACGAGACCGGAATGGTCAACGTGGTGTGCTCTCAGGGAGCCTGGACCCGCTGGAAGCCGGTGGCCCGATCGAGCCCCGCCCTGCTCGTCCGGGGACGGGTGGAGCGGTCCGAAGGGTCCACGACCCTGGTGGCCGAGTGGTTCGAGCCGCTCGAGCTCGGTGCCGTCCCGCCGTCCCGAGACTTCCGCTGACCCGCCGGCGCCTGCAGAACGGACCCCCGCTACAGCCGCGGTTGCCAATCCCCCTTATCCAATCCCTCCCTTGACTACTCTGCGTATTTTGATGAACACTGAGAGTAATCAGACGACGGAACAGCAGGAGGCCCAGACCCCATGGTCGGACAGATCGCAGGTCCCAGCACGATCACCCTCGAGCTCATCGGGGCAGTCGTGATCCTCTCGATGCTCCTTGGCGCGATCGACATCCTCCGGCACCCTGGATGGGCCTGGAAGGCCGCAGAGGAGTCCAAGCCCGCCTATCTCGTCCTCGACCTGCTCCTCCCGATCGTGGGACTCGCACTCTACGCGTTCAAGGCCCGCTCCAAGGTGGCTGCAGTCTCCGGCGAGGGCCGGGCGGCCAGCCTGCCGTTCGAGCGCTTCGCCGAGGAGCTGTCCCAGATGCAGCGCGAGCAGTGGAGTGACGACCGTGCGGACGAGACCAGCACGTTCGGCAGCTTCGGAGCTGCACTCACCGCCCGGGATCTCGCCCACTTGACCACCGAGGAGCAGGTGACCGTGACGACACGGGAACGGGTCCTCGCCACCGTGGGCGTACCGGTCGAGGCCCAGGGACCGACGTCGGAGATGCCACGGGTCACTGCCGGGATGAGCCCGTTGCGGACCGAACCGGCGAGCGCGCCGGTGCGAGATTCGATCGATGCCCCCGCACCACCCCCGCCATCACCGGCGGCTCCCGCCCGGACCGGCGCACCGCCCACTCCGTCGCCATCACCGGCGGCTCCCGCCGGGGGGTCCGGTCCCCGGCCCGCTCCGACCACCCCGTTCGGACCGGCCCAGTCCTCCACCGACGCACCGCCAGCCTCTGGCTCGATCGGCACTCGGCCAGCGGTCCCTCCGGCCGCAGACGAGATCTCCACCCACTCGGACTGGGCAAGCTCCTCGTCCCGAAGCGAAGGGCCCGGGGAGGAACGCCCGGTCGAGATCTCCAGCACCTTCTTCAGCAACGAGGGAAAACCGACGGGTGCATCCCGATTCATCCGCCCGCAGATCGGTCTGTCCCGCGTCCACCGGCCGAAGGAGAAGACCAAGCGCACCGCCACCCCGGCCGACCGCCCGCAAGCGACCGGGGCTCCCCACGTCCAGGGCACCTCGGGCGGGTTGGCTCGGCCCGAGCCCCAGACTGAGGCCCAGGTTCAACCTCAGGCCCATACTGAGCCAACCTCGCCAGTCACGATCGACCAGCCGGAACGGCCTCGGGGAGCCCTGCGGGTCGATGCCAGCCTGCGGGCTCCGATGGCCCCCGCAGGCTGGAACCCAGATCCGACCGGGCGCCACCAATTCCGCTACTGGGACGGATTGCACTGGACCGAGAACGTGGCCGACACCGGCCGGCAGTCGAGGGATGCCATCGCCTCGTGACCCGTCGTGCCCGGCTCGCTGGTACCGCCTATCTGCCCGTTCCGGCCAGGCGGGCCAGCCGGGCGACCAGGACCTCCAGTACCGCATCACCGGAAAGCTCCGTGAGCCCACGGACGTCGAGGTCGGCCCGGGCGACGAGATCGACGGCCCGTCCGATGCCCGAGGAGCCCAACCTGCTCGCCTGGGCAAATGCCTTCTTGGCCGGATAGGAGCTCTTGGTGCCGAGCAGCTCGGCAGCTTGCTCCGCGGTCCGCACGCCGGATCCGTCGAGTTGGAGCATCTGGCGGTAATGCCGGTGGAGGATGGTGAGAACGGCCACGGGATGTGAGTCCCCCGAGTCCAGAATCCTGCGGAGGACCGTCAGCGCGGAGGTGGTCTTCCCGGCGTCGATGGCATCGGTGAGGTCCCACGGTGCGACAGTTCCGGCCGTTCCCAGAAACGGTCGGAGGTCTTCGGCGGAGACCGCGGCCCCTTCCCCATAGGCGGCGGCCAACGTACCGAGCAACCCCTGCAGTCGACCCATGTCTTCGCCGAGGTGGCCGGCGAGCAGCGTGGCTGCGGCTCCGTCCATGCGCACGGGTCCGTGGCGGACATGTTCGGCCATCCAGGTCGAACGGGCCCGTCCGGTACCGACGGTCGTGTCGAGAACGGTCCCGGCCGATCCGACGGCCCGGACCAGGATCACCGGGATGGTTCCACCCCCGGCCACCACGACCAGGGTTGAGGTTGTCAGTGGGTCCTTCAGATAGTCAGCCAGTCGCTCGGCGTCAGCCGCCACGAGTTGTCCCGCCTCGCGCACCACGACCACCCTCCGGTCCACGAGGAACGGCGGGGTCGTACAGGCATCGATCACCGCGCTCACATCCAGTTGGTCGGCGCCGGGTCCGCCGAATTCCTCGACTACGAGCGCGGGATCGCTCTCACCTGCCAGGGCCGCCACCAGGTCGTGAGCAGCCTGGGCCACGAGGCTGGGATCGCCACCTCGTACCAGGTAGGCGGGTGGAGTGCCCTTCATTCCGGTCGAGGCCCGAGCTGCGCCTTCGGACCGCGTGGTCGACGGAGCGCGGTTCATCGATCCCCGGACCGGTCCGATCCTTCCGGCCCGGTGCGCACGCCCCGATGCTCTTTGCCTTCTCCCTTGCCGATCGGGTCGGTCGGCTGCCCCGTGGCGCGAGACAGCTCGTTGATCCGCTCCCTCCCCACCGCGCTCACCGCCGCCAGGACCGAACAAACCTGATGGTGACCCGCCACGTCGTGAACACGGATGATCCGGCACCCGAGCACCACTCCGAGTGCTGCCGCGCCCAGTGACGCTTCTCGGCGCCCTCCGAGATCGAGATCCAGGAGCGCGCCGAGAAATGTCTTGTTCGACGCCGACAACAGCAATGGGTAGCCGATGCGGGCCAGGCGTTTGGAGGACCGCAGGAGGCACAGCGACTGCTCGGCCGTCTTGCCCAGGTCGAGTCCGGCGTCGATGACGACGCGGTCGGAGGGCAAGCCTGCAGCGACAGCCCGGGCCGCCAGCCCGGCCAGTGAGGCTTCGACGGTACCCACGACGTCGTGGTAGACCGGTTCCGGGTCGGGGACCCTCGGAGCGAGTCGAATGTGCGTGGCCACCACCGTCGCCCCGGCGGCGGCGGCGGCCGGCAGGTAGCCCGGGTCTGAGAATCCACTGATGTCATTGCCCATGACGGCTCCCGCGCCATAGGCCTCGTTCGCCACCGAGGCCCGCCAGGTATCCACCGACAGCGGAACGGAAAGGCGTCGGTGGAGCGCCTCGATCGCCGGAATCACCCGATCCATTTCCTCCTGCTCGTCCACGGCCGGCCCCGGACCGGCTTTGACGCCGCCGACATCGAGCAGGTCCGCTCCTTCGTCGACCAACTGCTGACCTCGTCTGAGCAGGTCGTCGAGCGAGAAGGTCGCCCCCTTGTCGTAGAACGAATCGGGAGTCCGGTTGAGGATGCCCATCAAAAGGGCCCGATCGGTCAGTTCGAAGGACCGGTCACCTAGCGAGAGCCGGCTGGCGCGCACGAATGCACGCTACCCGCGGGGTCGGAGCCCGAGCGGGCGGCTCAGAACAGTCGAGTGGCGAGGGCCCGGCGGTATCCCGCGGTGCGTGGATCCTCCGGTCCGAGCGTCTCCAACAAGTCGAGGAATTCCTGCCGCGCTGATTCGTCGTCGCGCACCCGGTCGAGGAGACCGCCGAGCAGTCGGTCGATGTCGTCGCCGTCCACCCGGACGTCCTGGGAAGCCAACCTGGCCTCGGCGAGGAGGCGTCGGGTGCCTGGAGTCTCGGGGATACGACCGAGGAGCTTGGTGGCCTCATCGGTCTCCCCGCGAGCGAGAAGGGAGGCGGCCAGCTGGGTGATGGCGCCCTCGTGATCGGGCTGGAGCTCGAGCGCCCTCCGCAGTGGCGCCTCGGTACCCTCACGGAGCGCCTCATCTACCAGGACGTCGGCTTGGGAAGGGGCCGGGGACAGCTTGTTGACGAACTCGGTGACGACCGCCTCGGGTTGCGCCCCGATGAAACCGTCCACCACTTTCCGGTCGACCACGGCGAAGACGGCAGGGATCGACTGGACCTGGAAGCTCTGAGCGGTGGCCGGATTTTCGTCCACGTTGACCTTGACCAGTTCGACGGATCCTTCGGTGGCGTCCACCGCCTTTTCGATGATGGGACCCAGAGTTCGGCACGGACCACACCACGGCGCCCACAAGTCGACCACCACCGGCACCTGCTCGGACCGGGCCAACACCGCGTCCTCGAACATCGCGTCGGTGACATCTGCCATGCTCCCGACCATACCGTGACGACGTCGTCCTTCGAGTCGGACCCGGGCCCGGACCCTACGGTCGACGCGGCCGACGCGGCCGACGCGGCCTGCTCCCGTCGCTTCGCCGGGCCGCCGGTGGCATCGGAGGTGGAATGGCCCGATCCGCTCCGCCTGCCGGCGCCCATCGGGATTGCGGCGGTCCACCACCGCGGCGCGGGTAGCGTCGTGTGCATGGATTCGCAGGAGATCGCGCCCGTCCCAGGCTCTTCGGCGACCAGCCCGGTCGACCAGGAGGTCGAAGGGATCGACGTCGCCCGGGTCGGGGCATGGCTGGCCGACGCCGTGGAAGGCGCGGAGCCGCCCTTCGAGTACGAGCTGATCGCAGGAGGCCGTTCCAACCTGACCTATCGGGTGACCGACGCCGGTGGTCGCTCCTACGCACTCCGTCGTCCACCGGTGAGCCATGTGCTTCCGACCGCACATGACATGAAGCGGGAACACGCCGTGCTGTCGGCCCTCGGCTCCACGAACGTCCCGGTTCCCCGGACCCTCGCGCTGTGCGCCGACGAAGCGATCAACGGAGCCCCGTTCTACGTGATGAGCTTCGTCGAAGGCCGCATCGTCCGCGACGAAAAGTCGGCGAAAGAGCTCAGCGGAGGCGCTCGGGCCCGCGCAGGTGAATCGTTGGTGAAAACCCTGGCCGGGCTTCACGCCGTGGACATCGACTCCATCGGGCTCGGGGACTTCGCCCGGAGGGACGGTTACATCCCACGCCAGCTCAAGCGTTGGCATACCCAGTTCGCCCAATCGCAGGTTGATGGCGCGCGCGGACCAGACGTCATCGACCAGGTCCATGCTCGCCTGGCGACCTCGATCCCCGAGCAGCAGGCAGCGGCAATCGTGCACGGAGACTACCGGCTCGACAACACCGTGCTCGATGAGGGGGGTGCCGTGCGGGCCATCCTCGACTGGGAGATTTGCACGCTCGGCGATCCCCTGGCCGACCTCGGACTGCTGCTCGTGTACTGGACAGAGCCGGGAGATGCTGACCAGTCGTTGGTGGGGGTGGCTCCGACCGCAGTCCCCGGATTCGCCAGTCGAGCCGAACTCACCGACCTCTACGGTGCCGCCTCGGGCCTCGATCTCGCCCAGCTCCCCTACTACCGGGCCTTCGGATTCTGGAAGTTGGCCTGCATCCTCCAGGGCGTCCACGCCCGGTATGCAGGGGGTGCAGCGGCTGGCGACCGTACTGGCGTGGAAGAGTTCGCCGACCATGTGCAACGACTGGGTCAACGCGCTCTGAGCGAGGTGGAGACACTGTGACCGGGCCGTCGGAGCACCCCCTCTATCGATTCGACCCCTGGGCCGCTCCGAGCGATCTGCACCTGCAGAAGCCGGTGATGGTCGTGGCGCTCGACGGCTGGGTCGATGCCGGAATGGGGGCATCCACTGCAGCGGCTGAGCTGCGCAAGGTGTCGCCCACCACCCACGTTGCCACGTTCGACTCCGAACCGGTCATCGACCAGCGGGCACGGCGTCCCGTGGCCAGGATCGAAGACGGGATCACGACCGAGCTGACCTGGCCGACCATCAAGCTGGAGGCCGGAAAGGACAAGGTGGGGGCCGACCTGCTCTATCTGACCGGCCCGGAACCCGACTTCCGTTGGCCGACATTCATCGAGGCGGTCGTCCAGCTGGTGCGGGCGTTCGGGGTCCGCATCGTGATCGGCCTCGGCGCATTCCCAGCGCCCACCCCCCACACGCGCCCGGTCCGGCTTGCGTCGACGGTCCCGCCCCAATCAGCCGATCTGGCCGGCAGGATCGGTACCGTTCAGGGCACTCTCGAAGTACCTGCCGGCATGCAGGCAGCTCTGGAGGTGGCACTCGGAAAAGCTGGAATTCCGATCGTCGGGTTGTGGGCACGAGTACCGCACTACGTCTCGGCCATGCCCTATCCCGAGGCCAGCGCAGCCCTCATCGACGGACTGTGCTCGATGACCGGTGTGGTCGTCGACACCGCCGCCCTCCGGAGTGCCGGAGACGCCACCCGCCGCCAGGTCGACGAGCTCATCTCCGCCAACCCCGACCACCTCGATATGGTCCGAAGGCTGGAAGCGGCACTCGATTCCCAGGAGACCACTCCCATGGGCCTCGAAGGGGAGGTCCCCACCGGCGATGAGATCGCCGCCGAACTCGAGCGCTTCCTCCGGAACCAGGGGGACTAGCGATTTTCCCCTCCTTCAACTAGCGATTTTCCCCTCCTTCAACTAGGGCTCTTCCCCTCCTGGGAGCGTTTGGGGCCGGGGCGGCCCAGCACGAGAGGGGTGAGCCGGCGCCGGAGGTGAATTTCCGTGAGGCGCCACAGCTCGCTCGAGTCGGCGCCTCCCAGTGTCGCCAGCGCAAAGGTCCTCCCGAGCGAGCTGCAGCGCGAGCGGCCACTCCCACCAGGTGCCGATGGATCGGGCCTGCCGGCCGCCGGTCCGGGGTGGCCCCTCCCCGACGAAGAGCGAGGATGGCCACCAGAAGGGGGAGTGCCGTCTCACGGTCGTCGTGCGAAAGTGATTGGGCCCTGACGCGGTAGAACACCAGCGGGACCTCGAGTTTGACGATCGGATCGTTCGCCGCCACGCATGCGTCGAGAATCCAGTCGCCCGCCCGGAGCACCAAGGGGCATATCCCCCAGCAACGAGGTAGGACTCCCGTCGCACGCACAACTGGGTCGTGGGGGAGCACGCATCTTGCTGAAGATCCGAGCAGTACGCCTCCTCTTCAACAGACTCTTCAACCGACTCCCAGTCATCGCTCGTTGCATCGACCAAGGTCTGAGCCTGATCGTCGAGCACCCTTCGATCGACGATACGTCCTCGCTGGTGTTGCCCCAGCGTAGACCTGTCCTCTACGAGAGCGAACCCAATCGCGCCGGTGGCGATCGCTCGAGGTGCCGGGTGTCGATGCACCAGTTACTCGAGGAGATCGATCCTCCGTGGGTGCCAGAGATCGTCGCTGTCGAAGAGGCCGATCCACGCACCGCTGGCATGAACGACCCCGCGGTTCCGTATCTCGAGACCCCTTCTGGCTTCTCGCGACGCAGGACGATCGGTGAGGATCCGGATGGGAAACGGTACGCCCTCGCCAGGTCTCCCCCTCCGTCGGTGGAACCGTCGTCGACCACGATCACCTCACCGGGAGGAGAGGACTGAGCAGTGAACGAATCGAGCGTGGCCGTGATTGGCTGAGCGGTGCTACGGAGCGGGATGACGACCGAGAGGTCTAACACAGAACTTTCGCTACTGGCACGCTGTGAAGCGCCTGGTTCGGCGAGCAATGGTGCAACAGACCGAACCGCGCGCTTGGGGGGCGACCTTTGCACAGTGGCCGCAGTCGAGTTCGCCGTGGTGACAGCTCCCCTTCGCCACCACCGCTCATCGCCGCCTTCTCGAAGGTTGTGCGGATAGGGTTGCACTCTCGACAGCGAACGACACGAACCGAGGACGCGAAGCCGCATGCGGCAAACAGATCCTGTTCCCACTACGGTCCTCCGAGTCCTCGATCCGAATGCAGATACCGTCGACGAGGGAGCATGCCCGGAGCAAGACATCGAAGCGCTGAGATCCACAGGGCTGATGGCGCTCACCGTGGATCCGGAGCGGTGTGGGTGTGGTCCAGATCCGTAGCGATTTGTCGAACTGCTCGGGGCTGTTGCCGGGTCGTGCGGGTCCGCCACCATGGTGCTTCTCATGCACCTCTGTGCGGCCGCCGCTGTTGGAGCAGCCCCACCGGAAGCTTTCCCCGGTCTGGTCGAGGACTTGGCAAGCTCGCATGCTCCGAGTCCGGGCCCCAATCCCATTTCTGGACTCCAGTATCGACTGCGACTGCCGTCGGTAAGGCCCTGAAGCTGATCGGCTACAAGAGTTGGGTCACCTCTGCCGGACACGCCGACGTCTACGTCGCCAGCTGCCGCTCCTCAGGCGCCGAGGACCGCATGACATCTGATCAATACGCGCCTCTGTCGGGAACGCCGGGTTTCACGGTCGCCGAAGCCCCGCACTCCGACAGCTTTCGACCGAGATGCACGACGGTCGGCACCCGGTCGGGACGATGAACAGCACCTGCACAGGGAGTGCCGGAAACGCTACTGTCGGGCGATGAAGATCGGGTTGATCTCCGGTTCTGGTACCTACCGATGGCCTGGACTCGAGCACGCAAGTGCCGAGGAGTGCGCGACCCGCTTTGGCTTCGTCGAGTTGACAGCCGGTCGGTTGCGAGGTGTCGAAGTGCTCCATCTTGCTCGCCACGGATCCGGACATGCTCAACTCTCGAACCAACTCAATCACCGCGCGAATCTCTCTGCACTCGTGGAGAATGGAGTCGATGCGATTCTCTCGTTCACCGTCTGCGGCGCCGTTGAGGCGGCTGTTCCCCTTGGATCGGTCATCGCTTTCAATGACTTTCATTTCCCGTCCAACCGTTTTCCAGATGGCAGTCCTTGCACGTGGCACCACACACCGGGGGCGGCGGGCCGGGGACATTGGGTCTTCGATAATCCATTCTGTGAGCCATTGCGGCGGACCGTGCTGGCCGCTTGCCGCGATCTGGAGGTGGTGCTCATTCCAGAGGGTTGCTACGGTCACGTTGATGGGCCAAGGTTCAACACCCAGAGCGAGATTGCCGCGCTTTCCGCTGCCGGGGTCACGGCAGTGAGCCAGACCGCCGGACCCGAAGCGGAGCTGGCTGGGGAGGCCGGGGTGCCCTTCGTTCTCGTGGGATACGTGACCGACTATGCCAACGGAGTCTCAGCCGACGCTGCACAGGTCACCGACATCGCGGCTCGAATCTCACAGAGCACTGAGGTTCTAGCCGAAGTTGCGAATGCGACCCTGCCAATGATCTCACCGAACATGCTGGAACCGGCAGGCGACTTCTACCGATTCGACACCTGAGCTGTGCGTGGGCAGTCGTCGAGACGAGTTCTGTTCCAAGAGCGACGGATCGTTCCTTGAGCAACGGGTCGTCCCTACCAAGTTGACCAACTGACCTCCAGATGATCGGGTGTGAGGACGGCTACTGCTTCCGGTTGGAGGGAGTGGGCCGGCCATCACCATAGCTGAACGACCCGACGGTCCCCTGCCCTGGTGGTGGACCACCGAGCGTGCATAGATGGCGAGGACGACCAAGGCAACCACCAGCACCACGGTCACCACGACGAGGAAGACCCAGGGGTTCCCGGTCCGACGTCTTCTCGTTTTCACCGACCCGGCCACCCTGGATGCGACCGGACCCGGCGCCATTGTCGTCGGCGCCGATTTCCCACCTCTCATACCGTGGTACACGCTCTCGGCATCTCGAGGATCGGAAGCAACAGCACCGGTCACGAAGCGCCGGGACCAACGCACGCGCTCGGATCTCTCCGACAATCGTGAAGTGAAGATCGGAAGCTCGGCCACGATGCGCTGGAGTTCCTCGACCGAGCCGGCAATTGCCAGCTCGCGAAGTCGGGCGTCGTACTCGTCGGTGGAAAGCAGGCCGCGTTCGGCGGCACGATCCAGAAGGAGCCCGTATTGATTCCGTTCGTCGTCGGATACCGCTATCGGACCGGTCGCCGGTGGGGGCGGTGATGCGGCAGGATCTGGCGAAGTAGATTCGGATGGAACCGGACCAGTCAGCTCCGACCTCTCGGCCTCGTCGGTCGACAGCTCGGGGATCGGAAGCAGTGACCACCTTGGTAAACCGTCCGAGGCCCCGCACCGCTCGGCCGGTGAATCTCGGTCCACCTTTGGAATTCTGCGCCAGGTCATGACCGCCGCGCAACCATTCCGGACGGCAACTTCCGACCGCCGACAGTGGAGAACACCCGCGGCCGGTCCGATTGCGTGTCGTGCCGCCCAAGTGGGTTACCGTTACCCATGAACGTCGACAGCGGGTTCGGGTTCGACCCGTCCGGGGTGGTTGGGGCGGCCAGCTCGGCCGAACAGATCGGATATGACGGGTTCTGGGCGGCCGAAACCAGCCACGATCCATTCCTTCCTCTGGTCTTGGCGGCTGAGCACACCAAGCGGCTTACTCTCGGGACGGCCATTGCCGTGGCCTTCGCCCGCAACCCGATGAATCTGGCCATGCTGGCGAACGATCTCCAGACACTGTCCGGTGGTCGATTCATGCTCGGACTAGGTTCACAGATCAAACCCCACATCGAGAAGCGCTTCTCGATGCCATGGTCGCACCCTGCGGTCCGCATGCGCGAGCTGATCCTGGCCATACGGGCCATCTGGACCAGCTGGGCCGACGGCAGCCGGCTCTCCTTCCGGGGCGAGTTCTATCGGCACACCTTGATGACGCCAATGTTCGATCCGGGACCAAACCCCTTCGGTAATCCGAGGATCTTCTTGGCTGCGGTCGGGAAGCACATGACCGAGGTGGCCGGTGAGGTAGCCGATGGTCTGCTGGTCCACGGCTTCACCACTGAGCGCTACCTCCGAGAGGTCACCGTACCGGCACTCGAGCGGGGACTTTCCTCAGCCGCTCGGCAACGCGACCAGTTCGAGATCTCTTATCCGGGGATGGTGGTGACCGGCATCGACGAGGCCGGATTTGCCGCCGCTGACCGTCTCGTTCGGAACCAGATCGCCTTCTACGGTTCGACCCCCGCCTACCGCCCGGTGCTCGAACTCCACGGGTGGGGCGACCTCCAGACCGAGCTGAATGCGCTCTCCAAGCGCGGAGCCTGGGACGACATGGCCGGACTGATCGACGACGAGGTCCGGGATGCATTCGCAGTGGTCGCCCATCCCTTGGAGGTCCCCGGTCGGATACTCGACCGGTTCGGTGGTGTGGTCGACCGCTTCGCCTTCTACGCTCCACCTGCGATCGGACCAGACCAACTTGCGAGCATGCTGGTCCAGTTCAAAAAGGCTTGACTAGTGAGCTCGAGGTAACGAAGTCCTTCGGCCTCCCTCGTCGAGGAGATCACGTCAGACGACTACGTTGACCAGACGGGGAGGCTTCACGATCACGCGCCTGGGTGGCGAACCGTCGAGGGCGGCCACCACCGGTGGGGACGCCAGGGCCAACCGTTCGGCCTCGGGCCCATCGATTTTCGGGTCCACTTCGATTCGACCGCGCACCTTGCCGTTCACCTGAACGACCAGGGTCGCCGACTGGGCCGCGACCAGTTCGGGGTCGGCAACCGGCCACAGCTGTTCGTGGATGTGGCCTCCGTGGCGTCGTTGCCACGCCTCGGCCGTCACGTGGGGCGTCATGGGAGCCAGTAGCAGGAGCAGTGTGTCTGCCGCCTCGGCGATCACATCGGCTTGTCCACCGGACCGCGCATAGGGCTGAAGCAGATTGACGAACTGCATGCACGCCGCGACTGCGGTGTTGTATGACCACCGTTCGAAATCTCGGGTCACCCGGTCGATAAGTCGATGGGTGGCGCGGCGAAGCGATCGGTCCTCGTCGGTCAACGTTCCGGTGCGGAGAACCGTTGACGTGCCATCGGTCGGTACCGTGAGCCGCCACACTCGGTCGAGGAACCGGCTACACCCTTCGATCACCTGATCGGTCTGGTGCGTCCAGTCGACATCATCGGCCGGAGGTCCGACGAAGAGATGGAAAAGCCGCAAGGCATCAGCACCCACAATCGCAAGGTAGCCGGACAGTTCCACCAGGTTCCCCTTCGACTTCGACATCTTCGTCCCATCCATCCGGATCATGCCCTGGGTGAACAACCGGGCAAAGGGCTCCTCGATCCCCTCAGGCGCCAGGCCAACGTCGATGAGGGCCCGAGTGAAAAAGCGGGCATAGAGGAGGTGGAGGATGGCGTGCTCGACACCGCCGATGTACTGGTCGACCGGCAACCAGTGACGGGCGATCTCCGGATCGAAGGGCTTGTCTGAAGTCCAGGGGTCGGTGAAGCGGAGGAAGTACCACGACGAGTCGACGAAGGTGTCCATGGTGTCGGTCTCACGGGTGGCCTGCCCACCGCAGATCGGGCAGGTCGTGTTGCGGAATGCGGGATCGGTCGCCAGTGGGGATTCTCCGGTCGGCCGAAATTCGACGTCGTCAGGTGCCAGCACGGGCAGCTGATCGTCGGGCACAGGGACAGTGCCGTGATCCGGGCAGTAGACGATGGGTATCGGGCAGCCCCAGAAGCGCTGACGCGAGACGAGCCAGTCACGCAACCGGTAGTTGATCTTTCGTTGTCCGATGTGTTGCGACTCGAGCCACTCGATGGACTGGACCTTGGCGGTTGGTATATCGAGTCCGTCGAGCCACTGGCTGTTGATCTTCCGGCCTGGTCCGGTATAGGCGCCTCCCGGGCCGCCACCCGGACCTCCATGGTCGTTCCATCCTTCCGGCGGCTCGACGGTCCGCACCACTGGCAGCCCATGGACCTTGGCGAATTCCCAGTCACGTTCGTCTTCAGCAGGGACGGCCATGATGGCCCCGGTGCCATATCCCATGAGCACGTAGTCGGCCACGAAGACCGGCACGGATCCGCCGGTGAATGGGTTGATCACCGAAGATCCGGTCGCGGTGCCACGTTTCTCCAAGGCCCGGGTGTTCTCAGCAAGACGCTCGACGTCGGTACTGGTGGCGGCCCTAGCCTGCAGTTCACGGACATCCGCCAAGTGCTCGGGGGTGGTGAGTAGATCGACCATCGGGTGCTCAGGGGCGACGACGGCATAGGTCATACCGAAGGAAGTGTCCGGTCGGGTGGTGAAGACCCGGAGGGCCAGTCGATCACCACCGTCGGACCCGTCGTGACCCTCGACCACCAGATCGAACTCGGCACCCTCCGAACGTCCGATCCAGTTGCGTTGCATGGTCTTGACCCGTTCGGGCCACTCCAGATCATCGAGTGCATCGAGCAATCGGTCGGCGTACTCAGTGATTCGGAAGAACCACTGCTCGAGATCGCGCTTGGTCACGAGATCGCCCGATCGTTCACAGGTGCCGTCGTCAAGCACCTGCTCGTTGGCCAGAACGGTCTTGCAACCGGGACACCAGTTCACTGGAGCCGTAGCCCGATAAGCGAGGCCGGCTGCCAGCAGGCGAGTGAAGATCACCTGGTTCCATTTGATGTACTCCGGATCGTGACTGCGGACTTCGCGCCGCCAGTCGTAAACCGCCCCGAGAGCGGTGATCGAGTGCTTCAACTCGGCGATGCGTTCGTCGGTGAATATCCGGGGATGCTTCCCCGTCTTGATGGCTGCGTTCTCCGCGGGTAGGCCGAACGAGTCGAACCCGAGCGGTGAGAGCACGCCATAACCGAGCATCGTCCGCTGGCGGACCAGCAGGTCACCGAAGGTGTAGTTGCGGACGTGGCCCATGTGAGCCGGTCCAGACGGATACGGGTACATGCAGAGGACGTACCAGGGAGGGCGCGGGTCGTCGGAATCGATCTCGTAACTTCCCTGGTCACTCCAGAAATGCTGCCACTTCCGCTCGACCTCGATGACGTCATAGGCCCGTGCCATAACCTCCGATGGTACCGGTGGGACATGGGAGGCCGGCGATGGTGGGCCGAGAGGATGGGCCTACTTCCACGCTCAGTCCGTCGAAGCGAACTCATCTTGATGGAGTACTGCTTGATGGGGCACTGCTATTTGATGGGGCACTGCTATCCTGAGCCACCCATGGGGGCGTAGCTCAGCTGGTAGAGCGCTTGACTGGCAGTCAAGAGGTTCGTGGGTTCGAGTCCCATCGCCTCCACTCGGAGGTCTTCACGTTTCAATCGCCGTCATCATCACGTTTGGTTGTGACACCGGCCAGCGTGGGGTGGCGGTTGGATCAAGCACGTCGGGGGTCCGGGAGGGTACCGGCGTGCGACATGGAGATCGGAGGGTCGGCCGATCGAAGTGAGCGCCTGGCTTGCCCTCGCTATTTATCAGTCCTACAATACTCCTGTGTGGAGCTGGCCTGGACGCAGTCGAGCCGGAGGCACCGGATCGGCCGAACACTTGCCCGACATGTCATCAATACCGTCGAGCCCAGCGCCATCACCACCGCGGACGGCAGCGAGGGACTTCTGTGGGTCGGGCCCGACGATCGAGGCCTGGAGCTGGAAGTCATCGCTGTGGCCCTGCCGAAGTGGTACCTGGTGATCCATGTCATGCCCACCGCACTGAAAGGAGGACCTTCATGACCGAGTCGGTTCGGATCCACGACAAGCAGGTCACGGACCGGGGCGCGATCGACCTCGATCAGCAGGACGTCCGCTTGGCGGACGGCACCCGACTCACCGAAGCCAAGGCAGAGGAGTTGGCCGGCGAGATCCTCGATCGGGCCGGACGGGGACGTCCCTCACTTTCGCGCTCTGGTGCCCGGTCCCCTCAACTTCGCCTCAGCGTGCCCGACGAGCTTCGCAGCCGATTGCTTGAGCGAGCTGAAGACGAGCATCGCAGCGTCTCCAACCTGGTGCGAGATGCTCTGGAGCACTACCTCGCGTCGTAGGCAAGACTGTCCCGCTGAGCGATGGTCGTAGGGGGACTACCGTTTGCCGATCTTGGTAGTCCTGACCGCTAACGTACTCGGCACCGACTCGGAGTCCAGGGAATTGACTCTCATTGCCGGCGCAGAATGCCGCGCCATAACGACGGGCGCCGCCATCCTGGCCGGAGCGCAGAACGGCACTTCTTTGCGGGGCCTATCAGTTCTGACCGGGGGATAGGTCGAAGGCGATATTCGGCGGGGTCTCCACTCACCGGGACCGCCTCGTGCGCGGGGGATGGCTCGGCAAGAGCCCATCCTTGCGAGTTGCAGTTGCGGATGGCTGAGCCGCGCGCCCGCTGGCGCGCCGGTCGCCTTATGCCGGTCTCGCGATTACCCCGTACCGCTGTTGGGCAGCCTGGGCCGAAATGCCCAATTCGGCGCCGATGCGCTTCCAGGGGATCCCAGCGCGTCGGGCCGCTTCGACGGCTTCGGCGATCTGGCGTTCACTTCTGGCCCGGGCCAGAGTGGCGCGACGGAGTAGGTACTCGGCGACACCAACCTCGTCGTCGGATGACGGCTCGTAGTCCTCGAACCGCTTGGAGAGTTCGTCGGCATGGTCGAGAATGTCTTGCATCGATCGGGGCATAGTGATCACCTCAAGAACTTCGGTCGGGCGGTCA
>DAHUZT010000079.1 GCA_027315005.1 Acidimicrobiaceae bacterium
TGGCGGGCGTTCCCACCGTGGTGATCGCCCTCTTGCACACACCGACCGCGGGGATCGTCGTGCTCATCGTCTTCGTCGGCTTCCAGCTGATCGAGAACCACTTCCTCTACCCGGTCGTCATGAGCAGAAGCGTCCGGATGAACCCGCTGTGGGTCCTGCTCTCCGTCTTGGTCGGAGCCAACCTCGGGGGGGTGTTCGGTTCGTCGTTCGGAGCACTGATCGGTGCTCTGGTGGCCATCCCCGTCGGCGGGGCGATCCAGGTCGTCTTCCGGGAGATCTGGGAGCAATCCGCTTCGGGGACGATCGCGCGGTCCCCGTCCGAGGGGGAGTCCGAGGTGGAACCGGCGGTCGGGACGCAGTCGCATTCGGACACCGAGCCGGCCTCCAACGGGGCGGACCCGACCGACCCCCCGGTCAACAGGTCCGAAGAGCGCAGCGCTGCCGGGGTGACGCCCGGCTGATCCGGCTCCTCTCGTAAGCTTCCCGGGATGAACGTCCTGGTGGTCCTGCCCACCTTCAACGAGTCCGAGAACATCGAACATGTGCTCCGACGGATCAGGGGGGCGGTTCCCGCCGCGACGGTGCTGGTGGTCGATGACGGCAGTCCCGACGGCACCGCCGACATCGCCGAGCGGGTGGGCAAGGAAGTGGGCAACATCGAGCTTCTGCGCCGCCACGAGAAGTCGGGGCTCGGGTCCGCGTACCGGGCCGGGTTCCGGTGGGGCCTTGCCCGCGGGTTCGATGCCTGCGTGGAGATGGACGCCGACCTCTCCCACGAACCCGAGGCACTGCCCGAGCTGATCGGTACCCTTTCCTCCGAGTGCGAGTTGGTCATCGGCTCGCGCTACGTTCCAGGCGGCTCGATCCCCAATTGGGTGTGGCACCGTCGGCTGTTGTCGCGTGGTGGGAGCATCTACGCCTCGACGGTGCTCGGGCTCGGGGTGGCCGACGCAACCGCCGGCTTCCGGGTCTACGCGGCGCCCTTGCTCCGGAGGATCGACCTGGACCGGATCAGGGCCGACGGCTACGGATTCCAGATCGAGATGACCTACCAGGCCAGGCGGGCGGGCGCCGGGGTGCAAGAGGTGCCGATCCGCTTCGCCGAACGCGAGCTCGGTCAATCGAAGATGTCGACCTTCATCGTGGTGGAGGCGTTCGCCCTGGTGACCTGGTGGGGGATGGTGCGAGCGGTGCGCCGGGCCCGATCGGCGTTGCAGTCGACCGGGTGAGCCGGGGCGGTGAGTGGCACCGGCCGCATCCTGGTGGCCGACGACGAGCCCTACATCACCGACGTGGTGGCATCCGCCCTCACGTTCGAGGGGTTCGAGTGCACCGAGGTCTGGAGGGGAGGGGACGCGCTGGAGGAGGTGCGCGCCGGGCGCCACGACCTGGTGGTGCTCGACATCATGCTGCCGGACCTGGATGGATTCGAGGTGTGCCGCCGGATGCGGAGCGAAGGCATCCGCACTCCGGTGGTCTTCCTCACCGCCCGTGACGCCACTTCGGACAAGGTGGCCGGCTTGGTCGACGGTGACGACTACCTGACCAAGCCGTTCAGCATCGAAGAGCTGGTGGCGAGGATCCGCGCCGTACTCCGCAGGACGGTTCTGGAGGAGCTGAAGGACGAGGGACGGCTCAAATTCGCCGATCTGGTACTCGACGTCAACACCCACGAGGTCTGGCGCAACGGACAGTCGATCGAGCTCACCGCGACCGAGTTCAATCTGCTCGAGTACCTGATGATCAACGCCCGGCACGTGCTGTCGAAGAGCCAGATCCTGGACCAGGTCTGGGACGAGGGATTCGAAGGGGACTCGAACATCGTGGAGATCTACATCTCGTACCTTCGAAAGAAGATCGACTGTCACGAACCGCCGCTCATCCACACCATCCGCCGGGTCGGCTACAGCCTCCGTGAGCCCCGACGATGAGGCTCCGGCTGAGGCTGGTCATCACCATGATCGTCCTGGTCGCGGTCGGACTGGCGGCGGTGGATGCCATCACCCTGTCCTCTCTACGCTCCTCGCTCTACGGCCGGGTGGACGATCAGCTCCGCTCCACGGCTCGACTGATCACCGCATACGTGGATCACAGCGAACGTCACGGCCACGTGGTCACCGTCATCGGCATCGACTCGCGGGTGAACCCGGAGCTCTATGTCGAACTGCTCGACCGGAACCAGTCTGCGCGGATCGTTCGCCCTTCGGGCGAACAGCACCAGATCGACCCACCTCCCCAGCTACCCGGGGTGCTCCCGACAGGTCGGTACCGCCCGACCAACTCCGAGATCCGGACCCAGCGTGCCGCCATCGCCGGGCTGCCGCTGGTGAACGTGCCGTCGGTTGTGCGACATGGACCCGAGTTCCGGTTGCTCGCGAGCCCGGTGACGGGGGGAACCCTCGTCGTGGCCACCGCGCTCACGACGGTCGATGACACCCTGAGCTCTTTGCGAACGATCGAGCTCGCACTCAGCATCGGGTTGCTGGTGGTGCTCGCCGCGCTGATGACCCTGCTGATCCGCCTCGGATTGCGCCCGCTCGAGGCCATGGTGGCGGACGCCGACGCCATCGCCGCCGGCGACCTCACCCGCCGGGTGCAGCCGACACGGGGCAACGGGGAGATCGCGCGGCTCGGGCGAGCGTTCAATCGGATGCTCGCCCAGATCGAAGCCGCCTTCACCCAGCGGGAGCGCTCGGAGGAACGACTGAAGAGCTTCGTGGCCGACGCTTCCCACGAGCTCCGGACACCGCTGACCTCGATCCGGGGCTATGCCGAGCTTCTTCGCACCCATGCGCTGGTCGACCCCGAGGCACGCGATCGGGCATTGGCACGCATCGAGCGGGAGGCCGGCAGGATGGGCGCACTGGTCGGTGACCTTTCGGTGCTTGCCTCTGACGGTGTCGGTCCGGATCCGGCGCGCCAACCGGTGGATCTGGCGGCGGTGGCCGAAGAGGCCGTGGCCGACGCACGCACCATCCACCCCGCACGGCACATCGGGCTGGATGCCCCAGCGGCCGTGATCGTGAGCGCGGATGACGCCCGCCTCGAACAGATGGTCCACAACCTGGTCGGCAATGCCCTTACCCACACACCCCCCGGCACAGCTGTCGACGTCACGGTGGTGGCCCGAGGCGATCGTGCCCTGCTCGAGGTGACCGACCGGGGTCCAGGGATGACCGACGAGCAGGCCCACCACGCCTTCGATCGCTTCTATCGGGGCGGGGAGGACCGATGGGCCGGAGGCTCCGGCCTCGGACTGTTCATCGTGGCCAACCTGGCCAGGACCTTCGGCGGCGAGGTGAGCGTCGACACGGCGATCGGGCGCGGATCGACCTTCAGGGTCGTGTTACCCCTGTCCGGTCCGCAGTCCCCGGCCGGCTCCGAGCCAGGCGGCGACCACCTCCGGCCGACCGGCTGGTCAGCGAAGGGCCCGCTGCGCCGGGACGGGCCGGGTGGCCTGTCACGATCCGATGGCTGAGGCAACCGGCCCGGGAGCCAGCGCATCGTAGACGGCCCGGAGCTTGAGCTCGGTCTCGGCCAGCTCCGCGTAGGGGCGCGACCCGGCGACGATGCCAACACCGGCTGCCAGGCGGGCGGTGTGGCCCCGGAGGGTGCACGCTCTGATCCCGACCATCCAGCATCCGTCGCCGTGACCGTCGAGATACCCCACAGCACCGGCATACTGACCACGGGGGACCGCTTCCATCTCGCCGATCAGCTGCTTCGCCCTCGCCCGCGGCACGCCACCGACGGCGGGGGTGGGATGGAGGACGGCCACCAGGTCGAGGGCGGTGGGAAGGCTCCGATCGGCCCGGTCCGCCAGGGTGCCGGTGATCGACGTGCCGAAATGGGTGATGGTACTGAGATGGACGAGATCGGGGACGGTCGGGACCACGATCGTCGAGCACAGTGGTGTCAGCCGGCGCCCGATCTCCTCCACCACGTGGCGGTGCTCGGCAACATCCTTCGAGGAAGCGGCCAGGTCGCCGGGGAGCAGGCGGAGGTCGGGCTGCGCCGGCTGCTTCCGGCCGTCGCCGAGCGCCTTACGACCGGCGTCCCGCCGCCGACCGGATCCGGCCCGCGCGGTCGTACCGGCCAGCGGCCGCGAGGACACCTGCCTTCCCCGCCGTGCGACCAGCAGCTCGGGACTGGCTCCGAAAAACTGCCCATGCGGCGTGGGCAACGAGAAGACGGTGCAGCTCGGCTCGCGCTCGTGCCAGCGACCGAGTAGGCCGGGGAGGTCGGGGGACATGCCGAAGTCGACGTCGACCTGCCGCGCCAGGACCACCTTGGAGACGCTTCCTTCCTCGATTGCCCGCAATGCACCGCCGACGGTCTCGAGGAAGTCGTGCTCGGAGGACAGATAGCGCACGCCGGATGGCGCACCGGGACGGAGCGCCTCCGGAGCGGTCGACGAGCCCGGTAACGGAAGGCAAAGGTCGTCTCGTACCGCGGCAGTGTCGTTCGACGAGGGACGCCACCCGAGGAGTCGGGAGCGGGCAGCGGCCGGATCGTCGGGGGGCTCGCCGGAGACGAAAGTCACCCACTCGGAGCCGTCCGGCTCCCTGCAGTAGGTGATCTCCGGAACCGCAAGGGACGCAGCTTCACCCCGCTCGAACGGAAAGGCGGCGAAGCCCACGATGCCGCTCGAGGGCGACGCACACCGGTCGTCGGTGACGAGGGACCCGAGCCAGCCGGCCGCGCGTCCGAGGGCGACCGGATCGTCGAGACCCTGGGGAAGGCCGATGCTGAGCGCGGTTCCGAGCCCCATCAGCAGACGATCGCCAAAATGCATCAGCCGGCCCGATCGACCCGACAGCGCGAACGCGTCGATGGGTTTGCCGGGCAAGAGCCCGATCCGGCGGGCGGCGAGCCGGCCGATCGATCGGTCACCGCGGAGTGGTTCGGCGCGCGACGCATCCAGACGGATCATCGGATGCCGGCAGGTGACGATGTCACGGGCGACCCCGTCGGGTGGCGGTGAGCAGCTGGCTGAGTCCTCCGGAGAGGGCCCGACGGTTGACCATCGAGAATCCCGCGGAGAGCAGCATCGATCGAAGACAGTGCGGTTCCGGGAGGTAGGCGGTGGAGCGGGGAAGGTAGCGATAGGCCGACGGGTCGGAGAGGAGGCCGCCGATCACCGGGACCACGTGACGGAACCAGAGACGGTCCCCGGCTGCGAGCAGGGGCTGATCGGGCTCTGCCACCTCGAGCAGACCGATCCGGCCGCCCGGACGGAGGACGCGGCCGAGCTCGGCGAAAACGCTCTCGAGGTCGGTGAAGTTCCGCAGGGCATAGCCGCAGGTGGCCCCGTCCAGCGAGCCCGAGCGGAGGGGAAGTTCCGATCCGTCGGCCAGAACGAGGGGGAGGCCGGTGCGATTCGCGTCGAGCATGCCGGTCGACAGGTCGGCACCCAACGCGTGGAAGCCTCGTCGGCGAAGAATGGCGAGGAAGTCGCCCGTACCGCAGGCCAGATCGAGGATCCGAGAGCCGGACGGAAGTCCGAGCGCCCGTACCGACACCGTTCTCCAGCGGACATCGAGTCCGAAGGTGATCAGCCGGTTGACCATGTCGTAGCGCGGGGCGATGGTGTCGAACATGGACCGGACGAGCGCCGTCTTTGCGGCCCCGGCGGGCAGTTCCTCGGTGACGGGCCCGTTCACGACCGGGCGGCGACCTTCGGGATGCAACCCCCATGAGCGGTTGCTGCTGCCCGAGCGCCACAGAGCTTCCCGGGTCGCCGCAGCCTGCGGAACGGAATCGGCCGTGATCTGATCACCGCCATCGGGTCAGGCCTTCACCGGTAGTAGCGGTAGACGACCTGGGCCACGCAGCTGGGCTTCTCCGCACCTTCGGTCTCCAGTGTCACGTCGAGTGCGATCTGGACCCCGCCGGACACCTCTTCGACCTCGGCCACCGAGGCGCGTAGGCGCAGATTGGAGTTCACTGGGACCGGAGCGGGGAACCGGACCCGGTTGCACCCGTAGTTGACCCCCATCGAGATCCCCTCCACCTCCAGCACCTCGTGCAGGAAGACGGGAATGAGCGAGAGGGTGAGGTAGCCGTGAGCGATCGTCGTGCCGAATGGTCCGGACTCAGCCCGTTCCGGATCGATGTGGATCCATTGATGATCGCCGGTGGCATCCGCAAACCGGTTGATCATGTCCTGGTCGATGCGGTGCCATTCCCCGTGACCCAGCTCCGAGCCGACGAGGTCGGAGAACGATTCGATGCCGCGAACGGTGGTAGTCATGGTCCACACAGTAATGGTCCACACAGTCGGGAGAGTCGGGTCCTCGCCATCAGGGACCGGCCTCGCTCGGAGATGAGGGACTCCTTCGATCCCCGATCAGCGTCACCTACGAGGGATCGTCTCGGTACTCTGGGCCGATGGCGGATCACCATCATCGCAACGTCCAGGGTGGGGGAGCCCGGGCTGCCGTATTCGGCGTCAGCGACGGACTGGTCTCCAACGTCTCGTTGATCCTGGGCATGGCCGGAGCGCATGCTTCGGCGGGCAACGTCCGGCTGGCCGGATTGGCCGGATTGGTTGGCGGGGCATGTTCGATGGCGGCGGGTGAGTACGTCTCCATGCGGGCACAGTCCGAGCTCATGCAACACGAGCTCGACGTCGAGCGCGAGGCGATCCATCACGACCCCGAGGTCGAGCGCCGTGAGCTCGCGACGATCTACGAGCACCGCGGGCTGGAGGCCGAATTGGCTCGAGAGCTCTCGGCCAAGATGATGAGCGACCCCGACCTCGCACTGGAGACCCATGCGCGTGAGGAGCTCGGTTTCGACCCGGAAGAGACCGGTCAGCCGTTGCAGGCTGCGGGGTCGTCGTTTCTCACGTTCGCCCTCGGTGCGCTGGTGCCCTTGCTGCCATGGCTGGTGGCGAGCGGTCTCGGAGCCACCCTCTGGTCGGTGGGCCTCGGGGCGGTCGGAGCGGTCTCGGTCGGTGCCGTGCTCTCCCACTTCACCGGCCGACGGTGGCTGTGGTCCGCCGGGCGCCAGCTTCTGATCGCCTCCGGAGCGGCGGCCGTCACCTTCGGTATCGGTCACCTGGTCGGCGTCGGTTGAGCGGGGCCCGGAACGTCGGTGCGGTAGGCCCGGCCCGCGTGGTGCTCCACGAACCCGAGCGTCCGGTAGAGGGCCACCGCCGCGTGGTTGGCGGCGTCGACGTAGAGCATTCCGGCCGGCAGTCCCCCCCGGGCCAGCCAATCCAGCCCGGCCCGGGTGAGGATCCGGCCGAACCCGCGCCCATGGAACGCCGGATCCACCGCGATGACGTAGATCTCACCGAGCGGCGGTAGGTGGTCGCGGTGGACCTTCGTCCAGCACGATCCCACCATCCGCCCGTCCAACTCGAGCACCCGGAGCCCCTCGGGTCGGAACCACGGCTCGCGCTCACGTTCGAGCAGGGTGGCGAGGTCCCATCCGCCCTGCTCGGGATGGCCGGCGAAGGCACGATTGTTCACCTCGAGCCAGGCCGGTTCGTCCCGGCCGGGCACGAACGACCGGGTGGGGTCGGCGGCACCGGACGGTGACCGTGCGATCGGGGGCGGGAGGGGGAGCGGGCACCGCAGCTGGAGCAGGGTCCGATCGATGCGGAACCCGAAGCGCTCGGCCCGTTCGTCGTCGGAGCCGCCGGTCCGGTGGGCCCAGAGCACCAAGGTGCCACCGCCTCGGTCGCCCACGACAGCGATGACCGCATCGAGCAGGACGTCTCGTGTGCCATCCGGATCTCCGACCTCGGGGTCGACGACCAGCTCGGCGACGTAGTCGGTGGTTCCCCTGGGAGCGGTGACGAGCGCCGACCCGCAGAGCCCCGGTATCGACCGGGTCCCTGATTCCGTGCCGTCCACCAGGACGACACCCACCAGTGAACCGGTGGCTGGATCCTCCGTGGCGTCCGCCGGTTGTCGACGGAGGGCCCGGAGCTGATCCTCGCCCAGTGCCGGTTCGCGATGAGCGGCGGATGCCCGGTCCACCAGGTCCGCGATCGCCCTCCGTTCGCCGGCGTCCGGGAGTTGGACGAACCTGGGCTTGGATGGATCCATCACCCGACGCTACCGGCAGTGCGGCGCGACATCGTTGGTAACCTGCGCCCGATGGGCCGGCCCCGATCACCACTGGGAAGGGCTCGAGTGACCGACGAGCGCCTCGCTCTGCTCTATCCCGGGTCCGCGGTCGAGCTCTGCGCCCTCGCTCACTCCGGACCCTTCCAGCTCCTGGTGGCCACCATCCTTTCCGCCCAGTGCACCGACGAGCGGGTCAATCGCACCACGCCGGCACTGTTCGCCCGGTTCCCCACAGCCGAGACACTGGCCTCTGCGGACGTCGCCGAGGTGGAGGCTCTCATCCGGTCGACGGGCTTCTTCCGCACCAAGGCACGCAATCTGGTGGCGATGGCAACAGTGCTCGTCGAGCGGTTCGACGGGAGGGTGCCCGAGGACCTCACCGAGCTGGTCACCCTGCCCGGAGTCGGCCGCAAGACGGCCAATGTGGTCCGGAGCGTGGCGTTCGGACTTCCCGGGCTACCGGTCGATACCCATGTGCTCCGGGTGTCGAGGCGGTTGGGACTGACCGAGAGGACCGATCCGGTGGGAGTGGAGTCCGACCTCGACCGGCTGGTCCCGGCACGAAGGCGCGGGGTGTTCAGCCTGCGTCTCATCCTGCACGGGCGAGCCACCTGCCGGGCGCGGCGCCCGCGTTGTCGAGGATGCGCCTTCGGAGACTTCTGTCCGTCGACTTCGATGGCCGAATCGTGCAACCGATGCGATTGACCACTTCGGGCAAGATGATCGGAACCACCTCCCCAACTGGGGATTGCCGATGTGCTCCGGGTCACCGAGGGTGCCGGGTGCCCCTGTCGCGGGACGAATTCGGCGGAGGTGACTGGTAATCGACGCGAAAACGTGATGATCTAGAAACCTCGGATCCGGTTCCCGCCAACCGGTTCCGCAGAGCGGAGTTCGGGATCCGCCGCCCGGCCCGCTCGCGCGAAGGCACCCTCCGGGGTGCCTTCGCCGCGTCCGGAGGACTAGCGCCGCCCGAGTGTGCTGACGAGCTTGGCCAGACGTCGGTTGGCGGTGCTCAGGGATCGCTCCACGGCGAAGAGCTCCCTGGCCGCCTCCTCGTCGCCGGCGTCGCGGGCGGCGTCGGCGGAGGCGGTCACCCTCCTGGCGAGATCGTCGAGTGCGGTGGCGAGGGACGACAGCTCGGCTGGGCTGGTGACCATCCTGTGATCATCGCATCGCCGGGAGCCCTGGCCCAACCAACGGGTCCGGTAGCATCGCAGGTCCATGGCACTGCACCGGCTGGACGTTCGCGGACTTCTCGGAGGCGACCGCGCCCTTCGGGCTGCCCTGCCGCGACCGGTCGATGAGCAGGACCGTTCTGCCGATCTCGTTGCATCGCTGATCGCCGAGGTGCGAGCTGGCGGCGACGCCGCCCTCCGGCGGTTGACCGACCGGTTCGACGCGGTGGTGCTCGACGACTTGCGGGTGTCCGAGGCGGAGGTGCGATCGGCAGGTGAGCGGGTCTCCGAGCCGTTGCTCGGAGCCCTGGTCACCGCCCACCAGAGGATAGAGGCCTATCACGCCTACGAGGCGACGACCGCACGGCAGGGTTCGGAGCCCTACCGATCGCAAGGCGTCACCGTCCACGCCCTCGTTCGGCCCGTCGCACGGGCTGGGTGCTACGCGCCGGGGGGCCGGGCCCGCTATCCCTCCACCGTCCTGATGTGCGCGGTGCCCGCCCGGGTGGCCGGCGTCGAGGAGGTCGTGCTCTGCGTGCCACCTGGCCCCGACGGCCGGATCGACGATGCCACCTTGGCCGCTGCGTGGGTGGCCGGCATAGACACGGTCTACCGGGTGGGCGGGGCTCAGGCGATTGCCGCCATGGCCTACGGCACCGAGACGATCGAACCGGTCGAGGTGATCGTGGGTCCCGGCAACCGCTACGTGGCGGAGGCCAAGCGGCAGGTGTCCGGCGTGGTTGGGGTGGCCTCTGCCTTCGCTGGTCCGTCCGAGGTGGTGGTGGTGGCGGGTCCGGAGACCCCACCGCCGTTGGCCGCCATCGACCTGGTCGTCCAGGCCGAACATGGGCCCGACGGGTTGGCCTGGCTGGTGACCTGGTCCGAGACGGTGGCGGACGCGGTCGGAAAGGAGATCGAGCGGTTGGTCGCGACGTCACCCCGACGAGCAGATCTCGAGGCCACCTTGGGTGCCGGCGGCCATGCGGTCGTGGTCGACGGGCCCGAACAGGCGATGGCGGTGGCGAACGTCGTCGCTCCAGAGCACCTCGAGCTCCTCGTCGACGACGCCGAGGCTCTCCTGCCCTTGGTCCACGCCGCCGGAGCGGTCTTCCTCGGAGCGGGCTCACCGGCCAGCATCGGGGACTACCTGGCCGGTCCCAACCACGTGCTGCCCACCAACCGCTCGGCCAGGTTCGCCAGCGGTCTTCGGGTCGACGATTTCCTCCGGCACATCCATGCGGTCCGGGTGGAGCCCGAGGCCCTCGAAGCCCTGGGACCCGATGTCGTGACCCTCGCCGAGACCGAGGGGCTTCCGGCCCATGCCGAATCGGTGCGACGGCGCCTGGTGCGATGAGCCTGCCGCGAGTCCGGGAGGACCTCCATGCGCTGGACGGGTATCACTCCGCCCAGATCGACGTCGAGGTCAGGCTCAACACCAACGAGTCGCCCTTGCCGCCGCCACCGGCGTGGCTCGAGTCCTTCCGGTCCTCGCTCGGTGGACTGGAGCTCAACCGCTATCCCGACCGTCGGGCCACCGACCTGCGCCGGGCCCTGGCCGACCTCCACAGGGTCGAGGTCGAACGGGTCTTCTGCGCCAACGGATCGAACGAGATCCTGCAGTGTCTCCTGCTCGCCTACGGTGGCCCCGGTCGGAACGCCGCGGTCTTCGAACCCACCTACACCCTCCACCGCCACATCGCCCGCATCACGAACACCGCGGTCGTGGCCGGCCAGCGCCTCGACGACTTCCGCCTGGACCTCGGCGAGGTCGTCGCAGTGCTCGCCGAGCATGATCCGGCGGTCACCTTCCTCTGCTCCCCCAACAACCCGAGCGGGCGGTCCGACACCAGGATCGAGATGGCCACCGTGCTGGACGCGACACCGGGACTCTTGGTGGTGGACGAAGCCTATGGGTCGTTCTCGGGAGCATCCGCCCTGGTGCTCGCCGACCGAGACACCGCAGAGGGCCAACGGCTCGTGGTGGTCCGGACCTTCTCCAAGACCTGGGCGATGGCCGGGCTCAGGCTCGGCTATCTGATCGCCGATCCGGAGGTGGTGCTCGCCTGCGAGCAGGTTGCCCTCCCGTACCATCTGGACGCGGCGAAGCAGCTCGCCGGGCGCCTCGCCCTCGGATTCGTCGACGAGATGGAACGACGGGTTGCGCTGGTCACCGAGGAACGAGGACGCATCGCCGCAGGCCTCGGCCGGTTGCCCGTCGAGACCTGGCCCTCGGACGCCAATTTCATCCTCTTCCGGCCCCGGACGGTCGAGGCCGGCGAGGTGTGGAAGCGCCTGCTCGTGCGGTCGGTACTCGTGCGGGACTGTTCGAGGTGGCCCGGGGTGGAGGGTTGCCTTCGTGTCACCGTCGGCACCCCGGACGAGAACGACCGGTTCCTCCGTGCCCTGACCGAGACGCTGTCATGACCGATCCCGAGCCCCGGACCGCAACCGTCCGGCGCTCCACGAAGGAGACCTCGGTCGAAGTCACCGTCGACCTGGACGGCTCGGGGGTCACCGAGATCTCGACCGGCCTTCCGTTCTTCGATCACATGGTCAGCCAGCTGGGCCGTCACAGCGGCTTCGATCTCTCGGTCGTCGCCCGTGGGGACCTGGAGGTGGATGCGCACCACACCGTCGAGGACGTCGGGATCGCTCTGGGCGAGGCGCTGGCCCGGGCCCTCGGGGACAAAGCGGGCATCCGAAGGTTCGCCTCGATCGCCCTGCCTCTCGACGAGGCCCTGGTGGACGTCGCCGTCGATCTGTCGGGGAGACCGTTCCTCGCCTACGGCATCGAGTTCGCCGCCGATACCACGCCACTCGGCGACCCGCCGTTCGATCCTCAGCTCGGCGAGGAGTTCTGGCGTGCCTTCGCCACCTCCGCGGCCCTGACCCTCCACATCGGTGTCCGCAGCGGTAAGAACACCCACCACGTACTGGAGGCCTCGTTCAAAGGTGTGGCCCGCTCGCTCCGAGATGCCGTTCGCCGGGAGGGGGAGCGGATCCCCTCCACGAAAGGAACGCTGTGACTCCTCCTCCTCGCCGGTGATCGCCGTCCTCGACTACGGCATCGGTAATCTCCGTTCGGCCGAGAAGGCCCTCCAACACCTGGGGGCGGACGCCCGGCTGGTCGACGACCCCGACGGCGCAATGGCGGCTGACGGGGTCGTCCTTCCCGGAGTCGGGGCGTTCGGTCCATGCGCCCGCGCTCTTCGCGACAGCGGCCTCGATGCCGCCGTCCGGGGGGTCGTCGGAGCCGGGGTGCCGTTCCTCGGGATCTGCGTCGGGTTCCAGCTGCTGTACGAAGGGTCCGAGGAGAGCCCGGGTACCCCAGGACTCGGTCTCCTCGACGGAGTGGTCCGGAAGCTGCCGCCCGGCGTCAAGCACCCCCAGATGCAGTGGAACCGGTTGGACCTGGTGCCGCCTGCGGAAGGGCGGCCGGGCTCGGGCCTGTTCGCCGGGGTGGCCGACGGATCGTGGGTCTATTTCGTCCACTCGTTCGCACCCGAGCGGACGGGGTCCACCTCGTCTTCGTGCGACTACGGGGGTCCGGTGACCGCGTCGGCCGAACGGGGCCCGCTGTGGGGGGTGCAGTTCCACCCGGAGAAGTCGGGCGCGGTGGGCCTGGCCATCCTGGCCAACTTCGTGGCCACCACCGCCCGGTGGCCGTCGTGACCGAGCTCTATCCCGCCATCGATCTGCGAGATGGTGCCGCGGTGCGGTTGATCCAGGGCGATTTCGATCGCCAGCAGATCTACGGCGAACCGCTCGCGCTCGCCCGGCACTTCGTTGCCGCCGGGGCCGGCTGGCTACACGTGGTCGACCTCGACGCCGCCCGTACCGGACGGCCCGCCAACCGGTCGACGGTGCTGGCCCTGGTCGGAGGGGTGGACGTCCCCGTCCAATACGGTGGTGGGGTCCGCAGCGACACCGACGTCGACGAGCTGCTCGACGGGGGCGTGGCGAGAGTGGTGCTCGGCACCGCCGCCCTCGAGGACGCCGCCTTCGTCCGCCGGATGGCAGAGCGGCACCCCGGGCGTATCGCGGTCGGGCTGGACTACCGACGCCTGGGAGGTGGCCGGAGCGAGTTGGCCGGGCACGGCTGGGAGGTGCCCTCGGGACGTTCGGTCGAGTCGATGCTCGCTTCCCTCGCGGACGCAGGGGTGGCTGCGGTGGTGGCGACGGCCATCGACCGGGACGGGACCCTCGCCGGTCCCGATCTCGAAGGGCTGGCCGCCACACTGGCCTCGACGGCCATCCCGCTGATCGCGTCGGGAGGAGTCGGGGGTGTCGCGGACCTGATTGCCCTGGCCGGGTTGTCCGTACCGGGGGTCGGATCAGGCTCCGAGCGCCGTCTGGCCGGGGTGATCACCGGTAAGGCGCTTCTGGACGGACGGATGAGTGTCGAGGAGGGGGTGGAGGCTTGCATACGATCCGGGTGATCCCCTGCCTCGACGTGGACCGGGGAAGGGTGGTCAAGGGCGTGCGGTTCTCCGACCTGGTCGATGCGGGTGACCCGGTCGAGCTCGCCCGGCGATACGACGCCGAAGGGGCCGACGAGATCGTCTTCCTCGACATCACCGCCTCGGCCGATGACCGGCGGACGATGGTGGCGGTGGCCTCCCGCGTCGCCGAGGAGGTGTTCATCCCCTTCACCGTCGGTGGCGGCATACGCTCCGTCGAGGATGCCCGGGCGCTGCTCCGGGCCGGAGCCGACAAGGTGGGGATCAACACGGCGGCTGTCGGACGGCCCCGACTGGTCGCGGAGCTGGCCGCCGAATTCGGTGTGCAGTGTGTGGTGGCGGCGGTGGACGCGCGAGCTTCGGGACCGGTCGTCGGAACGGATCGGACCCGATGGGAGGTCTGCACCCACGGGGGCAGGACGCCCACCGGGCTGGACGCCGTGGCCTGGGCGGAGCAGTGTGCTTCGCTCGGTGCCGGGGAGATCCTCCTCACATCGATGGACCGGGACGGGACTCGTGACGGCTTCGACCTCGAGCTGACCCGTCGGGTGGTGGACGCCTGTCCGGTTCCGGTGATCGCCTCCGGTGGGGTCGGGACGCTTCGCCATCTTGTCGAGGGGGCCACCGTCGGCGGCGCGGACGCCGTCTTGGCCGCATCGATCTTCCATCTCGGCGAGTACACCCTTTCCGAGGCGAAAGCCGAGCTCGCCGCCGCCGGTCTCATCGTGCGTCCAGCATCGACAGGACTGGACGGCGAAGGATCGCCCGACCCCCTGCGGTAGCCTGAACCGGTGACCCTCTCGACCGGCGACGCGCTCTCGACCGGCGGTGCCCCTTCGACTGGCGGTGCAGCGGCCAACAACCACAAAGGTGATCCGGGCGGGCAGGGGCTGCCCATCACCATGCTGGCGGACCGGGTGTTGGTGCGCTCGGGCCAGTCCGAGGGGGAGCGCCGCTCCAAGGCCGGAATCGTCATCCCGGCGACGGCGCAGGTGGCTCGCCGCCTCAGCTGGGGAGATGCGGTCGCCGTCGGTCCGCACGTGCGTTCTATCAAGGTGGGCGACGCCGTCCTGTTCAACCCGGAGGACCGCTTCGAGGTCGAGGTCCACGGGGAGGAGTACTCGATCCTGCGCGAGCGCGAGATCCACGCGGTCGCCGCCACCCGCATCGACGGTGGAACAGGACTGTACCTGTGAGCACCTCCGGGCTGGATCCCGCGGTCGACGATCCCTTCGTGGCCCAACCGGTCGAGTTCGTCGAGGAGGCGCTCGACGAGATCACGTACAACGCTGACGGGCTGGTCGGCGCCATCGTCCAGGACGCGGCGGACGGGACCGTGCTGATGTTCGCCTGGATGAGTGCGGCGTCGCTGCGCAGGACGCTCGAAACGGGACGGACCTGGTTCTGGAGCCGCAGCCGGCAGGAGCTCTGGTGCAAGGGCGAGACGTCGGGGGAGCGGCAGTACGTCCGGAGCATCCACCTCGACTGCGATGGGGATGTCCTGCTGGTCACGGTGGACCAGGCCGGTGGCGGTGCCTGCCACACCGGCCACAGGAGCTGCTTCTACCGGTCGTTCTCCGACTCCCCACGACCGTCGTGACAGGAGGATCGGTGACCGCACCGGCCGGTGTAGGTCTCGACAGGTTCCGTTCGCTTGCCGGAGATCACCGGATCGTTCCGGTGTGGCGAGAACTGGTGGCGGACACCCTCACGCCGGTGGCCGCCTTTCTCCAGATCGTGGGGGACCGCCCCGGTTTCCTCCTCGAATCGGTGGAGGGAGGTGAGCGGTGGGGAAGGTACTCCTTCGTGGGCCGCCATCCCCTCGCCACCCTGACCTCCCGAGGTACCGCGGTCAGTATCTCGGGGAGGCTCGATGTCGACACCGTGATCGGTCGACCAGTGACCGAGGTCGGGGGGATCCTCGACGCCCTGGAGGCGGTGCTCGGGAGGTTCCGCTCGCCGGATCTACCCGATCTGCCACCGCTCCACGGCGGCCTGGTGGGCTACCTGGGCTACGACGTGATCCGTGAGGTGGAGCACCTCCCCCATCCACCCTCCGACGACCTGGGCCACCCCGATGCCGTGCTGGCGATGATCGGCCAGCTCGCCGCCTTCGACCACTGGCGTCAGCGGGTGGTGCTCATCGACAACGTGGTGGTCGACCCCGCCTGGGACCCACTCGCACTGGACTGCGCCTACGAAGAGGCGGAGGCTCGTCTCGATCAGCTGGCCGGTGAGTGCCTGCGGCCACTCGACGAGGTTCCCCGCCTTCTGCCGCAGAGGACCGGTCCCCCCGACGACGTCCGGCGGACGGTGACCGACGCCGCCTACGAGCTCGCGGTCGAAGTGGCGAAGGAGCACATCCGGGACGGCGACGTGTTCCAGGTCGTCCTCTCGCAGCGCTATGACCTTCCCCGTCTCGGAGTCGATCCCTTCGCCGTGTACCGCGTGCTCCGGCTGGTCAATCCGAGCCCGTACCTGTACTTCCTGCGGTTTCCCGAGGTCACCGTGGTGGGCGCCTCGCCCGAGCCGATGGTCCGCCTCCGCAACGGCGCGGTGGTCTCCCGGCCGATCGCCGGATCACGGCCCCGCGGGGACACGCCCGAAGCGGACCTCCGCCTGGCGGGGGAGCTGATGGAGGACCCGAAGGAGGTGGCCGAGCACGTGATGCTGGTCGACCTGGCCCGCAACGACGTGGGCCGGGTGGTCTCGTTCGGCACCGAGCGGGTCGAGGAGCTGATGGTTGTCGAACGCTACAGCCACGTCATGCACCTCACGTCGCAGGTGAGCGGCAAGCTGGCGCCGGGCCGCAGCCCGGTGGACGTGCTCCGTGCCACACTGCCCGCCGGCACCCTGTCGGGAGCGCCGAAGGTCCGGGCCATGGAGATCATCGACGACCTCGAGCCGACCAAGCGAGGGGTCTACGGGGGCGTCGTGGGTTACCTCGATTTCTCCGGAAACCTCGACACCGCCATCGCGATCCGCACCATGACGGTGGATCCCGATGGACGGGCCTCGGTCCAGGCCGGCGCCGGCATCGTGGCCGACAGCGATCCGGCGTCCGAGAACGCCGAGTGCGCGCACAAGGCGGCCGCCCTTCTGTCGGCGGTGACCATGGCCCGGATCGGGGCGGGAGCGACCCCGGAGTGACGGTGCCTGTGCACGGACTTCACGGGTACGCCGAAATGCGCTCGTCGGCGGCCGCCTACCACCTGGAGCGCGATGTGCTCTCGGTCACCGGAACCGACGCAGTCTCCTACCTCCAGGGTCAGTGCAGCCAGGACGTCGCTGCTCTCCAGCTGGGCCAGTCGGCCGATGCCCTCCTCCTCGACCCGAAGGGGAAGATCGATGCATTGGTGCGTGTGAGCAGATGGGATGGCGGTTTCGTACTCGACACGGATGCCGGATTCGGCCCGATCGTCAAGGGTCGCCTCGAGCGGTTCCGCCTCCGGGTGGCGGTGGCCATCCAGTCGCTCGAGTGGCATTGCGTGGCGCTTCGCGGTCCCGAGTCGGTGGAGGCGGTGGAGGGATCCCCCGAACTGATCGTTCCGGTGGAGTGGCCGGGACTGTCCGGAGTGGACCTGTTGGGTCCTTCCGGTGCGTCGGTCGGGGAGACGGAGTGGGTGGCCGCGGGGACCGTCCGGTGCGACCTTCCAGCCTGGGAGGCGGCCCGGATCGAAGCCGGTATACCGGTGGGAGGTCGTGAGGTGACCGAGGGATGCATCGCGGCCGAGCTCGGCCTGGTAGAGCGTACGGTGTCGTTCACCAAGGGGTGCTTCACCGGGCAGGAGCTGGTGGCCAGGTTGGACGCCCGGGGCTCGAAGGTGGCTCGCAGGCTGTGTGGCGTGGTGCTGTCCGACGGGGACGGCTCCCCCGAGCGGCCATGGCCACAGGTAGGTGCCCGTGTGCTCACGCCGGACGGTTCGGTCGAGGTCGGTCAACTCACCTCGGTGGCCTGGTCGCCGGCTCTCGACGCGACGGTGGCCCTGAGCCTGCTCCATCGTCGGGTGACGCCACCCGACACGGTGCTCGTCGACGGCGGAGACGGCACCTGGTTGACCGGTGACGCCCGGACCCTCCCGCTGTCGTAGCCGATCAGGTGGTAGACCCTCTTTCGATGCGCGGGGACGAGCGGAGGCACGGTGTGCGCTGACCTCTCACCGATCGCGGAGGGGGATCCGAACCGGTCCGCCGAGAGGTCCGCCGAGCACATCACCACGTCGACCCGCCATCGCACAGAGACGGCCGACCGATTCCGCCAGTGGCTGACCGATACCCTCGGGCGTGACCGCCGGCCCGAGGTGACCGAGTTCACCAGCCCGGAGTCGAACGGCATGTCGTCCGAAACCGTGCTGCTCACGGCGACCTGGATCGAGGACGGCTCGCGGGTGCCGCACCGGCTGGCGGTCCGGATCGAGCCTCCGTCCAACGATCATCCGGTCTTCCCGACCTACGACCTCGCCATGCAGTACCGGGTGATGAAACTGGTTCGCGCCGAGACCGGTGTCCCGGTCCCCGAACCATTGTGGTACGAACCCGACGCTCTGGTGCTCGGGGGTGCGTTCTTCGTCATGGTCCGAGCGGACGGAGCGGTGCCGCCGGACGTGCTCCCCTACACCTTCGGTGACAACTGGGTGTTCGACAGTCCGCCCGAGGCACGGCGAGCCATCCAGGACTCGGCGATCGCAACCCTCGCCGACATCCACTCGATCCGTCCGGACCGGGTCGATCTGGGTTTCCTCGAGTTGCAGCAGCCCGGGGCGAGCTGCCTCGAACGATTGCTCGGCCATTGGAAGGCCTACCATCGTTGGGTCGTGGGGGACCGGCCGTCTCCTCTGCTGGACGAGTGCTTCGCCTGGCTCGAGGAACGGCTGCCCGATGACCTCGGTCCCGGTGTCCTGTCATGGGGAGACAGCCGGATCGGCAACATGATGTTCCGCGGGAACGAGGTCGTGGCCGTCTTCGACTGGGAGATGGCGTCGGTCGCCCCACCGGAGATCGACCTCGGTTGGATGTGCTACCTCCACCTGTTCTTCCAGGACCTGGCCACAGACCTCGGATCGCCGGGCCTCCCTGATCTGTTCCGACCGGCGGAGGTGGCCAGAACCTACGCCCGGTGCTCCGAGCACCCCACCGGCGATCTCACCTGGCCGATCGCCTTCGCCGCCATGCGGCACGGCGCCATCATGCGCCGGGTGACCGAGCGGTCGATCCATTTCGGAGAGGCGGAGATGCCCGACGACGTGGACGACCTCATCATGCATCGGTCCACCTTGCGGGCAATGCTGGATGGCTCGTACTGGCCGGCGATCGGGCTCTGAGCGCTCGGAGCGGTCAGAGCCCGAGGCTGCCCTTCGCCGCGCGCTCGAAGATGCGGTTCGGGATCAACCGTTTCGCCACCGGGCCGATGCGCTCGTCGAGCCTGCCCACCGTGGCGCGCCGTGCCGGCCGGTCACTGGAGCAGAGCCGCTCGACGAGCGCTGCCACCCGGTCGGGCGCGACGCCGCGGCGCTCGGCGGCGGCCATGGTCTCGATCGCCCCGGCCATGGCGGCAGCATAGGGACTGGAGGCGGCAACGGGCACCAGACGGCGGCTGTCGGTGAAGTCGGTCCGGACGTTGCCCGGTTCGACCAGGCTCACCGTGACACCGAACGGCGCCACCTCGTAGGCAAGCGCCTCGCCCAATCCCTCCATCGCGAATTTCGAGGCGCTGTAGAAGGCCTGGAATGGCAGCCCGAGCTGGCCCCCGATCGAACTGACCAGCACGATCCGCCCGCGCCCTGCGGCACGCATGGCAGGCAGGGTGCGCTGAACGACGCGTACCGCCCCCCAGAAGTTGGTCTCGAGCTGGCGGCGGGCCTCGTCGATGGGAGTCTCCTCGACCGACCCGGCGAGCCCCCAACCCGCTCCGGCCACCACGGCGTCGATGCGTCCCGAATCGGCGAGCACCGCGGCGATGCCCTCGTCGACGGAACGGTCGTCGTCCACGTCCATCACGAGGGGGTGCCACCCGGCCGAACGCGTGCCCCGACGGCTCGCCCCGTAGACGGTCCAACCGTGGCGGAAGAGCCGGTCCGCACAGGACCGGCCGATGCCGGCCGAAGCACCGGTCACCACCGCCACTTCACCCATCCGAGGTGTTCCAGCGCAGTCCGCCGACCGGTTCACGGCGTGGCCACTCGACCTGGCGCGCCCGGGCCGTCACCGGTGGGCAGGGTGTGCCGGTCACCGGCGGAGCGATCGCCATCGGGTCCCAGATCGTAGCCCGCAGGTGGAGTGGCTGGGCGGAGGGTCACGGTGACCCTGGCCCCGCGTCCCCCCTCGAGGGGTGATTCGGCTCGCACGTCGGCTCCCATGGCGGTGGCCAGCTCGACCACGATCGCAAGACCCAGCCCGGAACCGGTCGACCGGCGGGGGACCCGATCCGAGGTGACGTGGCGCTCGAAGATGCGTGGAAGCTCGTCGGCGGGGATGCCTGGTCCGTCGTCGCTCACGGTGAGGGTGGGATGTCCCGAGGCTGCCCCTTCGGCGAGCACTATCCGGCTCCGTGCGAATGCGGAGGCGTTCTCCAGCAGGTTGGCCATGATCTGGGCCAGCCGATCCGGGTCGGCCTCGACCCAGAGCGGCATCACATCCGGGCCGAGGTCGGTGTCCAGCGTGAGCCCGAGGGAGGTGGCGGCGGGACGGAACCCGTCGGCCGCTTGGCGGGCGACCTCCCTGGCGTCGACCGGGCCCACCGAGAGGGAGAAACGGTCGGCGTCGAGCCGGGCGAGGTCGAGGAGATCCCGGACCAGGCGCTCGAGGCGCCGGGCCTCGGCGCCGATGATGGAGACGGCGCCGGTGAGATCGTCGGTGGCCCCCTCGACCACCGCATCCGCATAGCCACGTATCGAGGTCAGCGGCGTGCGCAGCTCGTGGGAGATGGAGAGGAGGAACTGGCGCTCCTGGTCGCGCGCCCGCACCAGGTTCGCTCCCATGGCGTTGATCGAGGTGGCCAGCTGCGCGAGTTCCGGATCCTCCCGAGGTCGAACTGGCACGGTCGCGTCGAGGTCCCCGGCGGCCATGCGGCGGGTCGTGTCCACCGCTGCCCGGATCGGCAGGGCGAACCGTCGGGCCAGGGCCGCGGCGACCATGGCGGAGATGAAGAGTGCGAGGGCTCCGACCAGGAGGAAGTCGCCGAATCCGGTGATCGGATGCCGGACGTGTCGGGCGATGACGAGCAGCGGGGTGAACGGAACGGAACGGCTCGGGGTGATGGGTAGGACCGAGTACACGAGCAGCGAGGCGGTGTGCCCGGTGACCTGGCGACCCTCTTCGAGGGCTTGGACGGCTTCGGGTCGGAGCGGCACCCCCCGCGGGAGCCTCCCGGAGACAGACCCGTCCGGTTCGAGCGCCACCACCGCGATGCCGTCGAAGGCACCGGCACGCTCGATGACATGGAGCTGGCGCACCAACGCGGCCCTGGTGGAGATGCTCCGGCCGGAGAGTGCCACACCGATGGCCCGAGTCTGCTGGGCCAACTGCTGCTCGGCCGAGGCGACCGTGGCCCGGCGGATCAGGAGGTAACTGGTGAGCGTGGTGACGACGAGTGTGGCGGCCAGGAGCACCAGGATCGACACGGTGAGGCGTCGCCTCATGAGGCAGTCATCCCATCCGGTAGCCCACACCCCACACCGTGGCGAGTGGCAGGTCGGGGCCGAGCTTCTTGCGCAACTGGCCGACGTGGACGTCGACGGTCCGCTCGTCCCCGTACCAGTCGCTGCCCCACACCCCGTCGAGCAGCTGCCGGCGGGACAGGGCAAGTCCGGGGTGTTCGCCCAGGTAGACAACGAGGTCGAACTCCCTGGTGGTGAGCGCGACCTGGGTACCTGCGACACGTGCCTCCCTCCGTCCGGTGTCGATCGCGACGGTGCCGAACACGAGGACGAGCGGTGCTGTTGCAGGGGCCGGGCTCGAGCGCCGGATGATCGCGCGCACCCGTGCCACCAGCTCCCTCGGGGAGAACGGCTTGGTCACGTAGTCGTCGGCACCCAGCTCGAGGCCCAGGATCCGATCGATCTCGTCGTCTCGGGCGCTGAGGATGAGGACGGGTACCGGTTCCCCCGAAGCGCCATTGCGCAGTCGGCGGCAGACGTCGAAGCCGTCGATCGCTCCGGGTAGCCCGATGTCCACGATGACGAGCGCGGGATGCTCCCGCTCGACGGCGGCCACACCGACTTCCCCGTCGTCGTGCTGGAGAACCCGGAACCCGTCTCGCCGCAGGTACAGGGCCATCAGATCGGAGATGTGGGGATCGTCCTCGATCACGACCAGGGTCTCCGTCTCGGCGGCCATGGTGACAGCCTTCCACGCCGGCACCCCGCTCCGGCGAACGCTGCTCTCATCCGGCGCAGGGGGAGCTTGGACATCCCGGTTGGTAGCATCGGCGGTCCATGCCGGCCTACCTCGACACGATCGTCGCCCATCACCGGGCCCGGGTCGCCGGCGACCATCGGGACCTGAGCGACCTGGTCGAGACGGCCCGGAAGGCCGGGCCGTCTCGACCGTTCGCCGACGCGCTCTGTGCGGCGCGGTCGCGATCGGGTATCGGGGTGATCGCGGAGATCAAGCGGCGTTCGCCGTCCAAAGGAGACCTCGATAGGGCCATCGATCCTGCGCTCGTGGCCGCCGACTACGAACGCGGTGGTGCCGCCTGCCTGTCGGTGCTCACCGATTCCGAGTTCTTCTACGGAGGCCCCGACGACCTCCGTCATGCCCGGGCCGCCTGCTCGCTCCCGGTCCTCCGGAAGGACTTCACGCTCGGTGCCCGCGACGTCTGCGATGCCCGGGTGATGGGAGCCGACGCCGTGCTCCTCATCGTGGCCGCGCTCTGCGACCGGGAGCTGAGCTGGTTCCTCGACACCGCCCAGGCCTGCATGATCGAGGCACTGGTCGAGGTGCACGACGAGTTTGAACTGGCCCGGGCGGTGGATAGCGGTGCCCGGATGATCGGGGTCAATCAGCGTGACCTAGCGACCTTCGAGGTGGACGGGCGACGGGCCGAGACACTCGGGCGACGGATTCCCGGCGATGTGGTGAAGGTGGCGGAGTCCGGCATCCAGTCCGCTCTCGACGTCGACCGCCTCGCCGAAGCCGGGTTCGATGCGGTCCTGGTGGGGGAGCGCTTGGTACGTTCCGGGGACCGGGCGGAAGCCGTGGCGGCACTGCTCGGCTCGCACCGATGATCCCGGTGGGCCGGCCGGCGCCGTTCGTGAAGATCTGCGGCGTCACAAGTGAAGCCGATGCGCTCCTGGCGGTGGGGGTGGGCGCCTCCGCCCTCGGGTTCATCTTCGCGCCCTCGCCACGTCAGATGGCCCCTGCCGCCGTGGCCGATATCGTCAAGCGCCTGCCTCACGAGACGGTGACTGTCGGGGTCTTCCGGGACGAGGCTCCGAAGCGGGTGATCGAGATCGCCAATCTCGCCGGGCTGAAGGCGGTGCAGCTCCATGGGATGGAGTCGGCCGCCGACACCGCGTGGGTGGCCGGGCGGGCCGGCTGGACGATCAAGGCGTTCCCGGCCGGTCACCCCAACATCGAACGGTTCGACCGGTACGGGGCCGAGACGCTGTTGATCGACGGGCAGAACCCGGGTTCGGGCGAACTGTTCGACTGGCGTCTGGCAGAAGGGGTCATCGACCCCCGACGGCTCATCGTGTCGGGTGGCCTCGGGCCGGAGAACGTGGGCCAGGCCATCATCCATCTGCGGCCCTGGGGGGTGGACGTGGACAGCGGAGTCGAGTCCCGACCGGGGATCAAGGATCCCGGGAAGCTGCGAGCGTTCATCGCCGCCGTCCGTGACAGCGCGCGTCGAGCGGCCATGTCCTCCGGTCGGGAAGCCGGCGACGACCCTTGGGAAGAGGGGTCGGAGCCCCGGCCCGGGGCGCCCTTCGATTGGCAGGACGAATGACGCCGACCGAGTTGATGGGAGATCCCGGGCCCGGGGGGTGCTTCGGTCGGTTCGGCGGCCGCTTCGTCCCCGAAGCGCTGGTTGCTGCCTGCGTCGATCTCGAGCAGGCCTTCCGGGCGGCATGGTCCGACCCGGCGTTCCGCATCGAGCTCGACAGGCTGCTCCGACACTACGGAGGTCGTCCCACTCCGGTGAGCCGCTGCCCACGCCTGTCGGAGGAGATCGGGGTGGAGGTCCTGTTGAAGCGCGAGGATCTGACCCACACCGGCTCACACAAATTGAACAATGTCGTCGGACAGGGCCTCCTCGCCCGCCGGATGGGAAAGAGCCGGTTGATCGCCGAGACCGGGGCCGGACAGCACGGCGTCGCGACCGCCACCGCGGCGGCGCTGTTTGACATGGAGTGCGTGGTCTACATGGGGGAGGTGGACATCGGTCGTCAGGAGCTCAACGTCTTCCGGATGGAGCTGCTGGGCGCGGAGGTCCGTCCGGTGGCCAGCGGAAGTCGGACTCTGAAGGATGCCGTCAACGAAGCGCTGCGCGACTGGGTGGGATCGGTCGTGGATACCCACTACTGCCTCGGTTCGGTGATGGGGCCGCATCCGTATCCGTGGATGGTCCGGGAATTCCAGCGGGTGATCGGCGAGGAGGCACGGGAGCAGTGTCGCGAACTCCTCGGCGGAGGCGATCCGGCTCTGGTAGTGGCATGTGCCGGCGGCGGCTCCAATGCGGCAGGCATCTTCGCCGGTTTCGCCGACGATACAGCGGCGGCCCTGGTGGCAGTGGAGGCGGCGGGCGGAGCGGCCCTCACCGGCGGACTGCCCGGCGTGCTGCACGGGATGCGGAGCGCGCTGCTCCAGGACGAGGTGGGTCAGATCCTGGAGGCGGAGTCGATCTCGGCGGGCCTCGACTATCCGGGTATCGGACCCGAGCATGCCCATCTGGCCGACATCGGGAGGGCTCGCTACCACTCGGCCACCGACCAGCAGGTACTCGATGCCTTTCAGGTGCTCGCCCGGACCGAGGGGATCATCCCAGCGCTCGAGTCGGCTCACGCCATCGCCTGGGTGCTCGCCAACGCGGGGACCGATGAGCTGCCCCTCGGGTCAACGGTCCTCGTCAATCTGTCCGGACGAGGGGACAAGGACGTCGCTCAGGTGCGTGACCTGTTGCGGCCGTGAGCGGTTGCCCGGCATGACCGGCCGCTCTGAGGATGGACCGCCAACCGGGAGGTGGCATGATGGGTCACCGCCCGAGCAGTCGACCGCTCAGCCGAGCCTTCTCGAGGAGGTGCTCACCGCCCGCAAGGATCAGGGCCACAAGCTGCTCGTGCCATACCTCACCGGAGGAATGGACGATCAGTGGCCTCTCGCCCTGGAGGCGGTGGCCGCGGCGGGGGCCGACGCTGTGGAGATCGGGATGCCCTTCTCCGATCCGATGATCGACGGTCAGACGATCCAAGAAGCGTCGCGGCGCGCCCTCGACCGCGCGACCACGCCCGAAGGGGTGCTGGCGGAAATGGGCAGAAGCCGGGTCGGGATCCCCACCGTGGTGATGACGTACTACAACCTGGTCTTCCGGGCCGGCCACCATCGGATGGCGGCCAACATGGCGGCCTCCGGCGTCAGCGGCGCCATCATCCCGGACCTCCCCCTCGAGGAGCTCGATCCGTGGTCGGAGGCCGCGACCCCGTCGGGTGTGGCCACGGTGCTGCTGGTGGCGCCGTCGACTCCCGAGGAGCGGATGGAGGCGGTCTGCAGGCGCTCGAGAGGATTCGTCTATGCGGTGGGCCGGATGGGGGTGACCGGCGAACAGGCGGAGCTGGCCCACACGGCGCAGGAGGTTGCCGCCCGAGCGCTACGGTTCTCCGACATCCCGGTGTGTGTCGGAGTCGGCGTGTCGACTGCCGAGCAGGCTGTCGCCGTCTGTGAGGTGGCAGACGGCGTGGTGGTCGGCTCGGCTCTGGTGCGCCGGCTGCTGGACGGCGGAGGACCCGAGGCGGCGGCCGAGTTCGTGTCGCAGCTCCGCCGGGCATTGGACCGGGGCTGAGTGCCAGCCGGGGACGTACGACGACGGCTCAGGCGGGCCCCCTCCGCCGTCCGCGTGCCAGACCGGCGACCGCCCTGAGGAACGAGCGGCGCTCACGGTGCTCCTCTCGGTGCTGGAGACGGTGCCGGATCAGCTCGCGGCGTTGCTGGAGGTCCTGGAACGTGATCTCGCGGTCCTCCTCGGTGAAGCCCAGCGCTGCCCTGTACCCCTGGAGATCGATCGAACCCCGCGCCAGCTCGGTCCCGACGTCCCTCGCGATCTGATCGCCATGCCTCTCGGTGAAGTAGGTGACGACGGCGAGGATCTCGCCCAGGATGTCGACGTCCGGAGCCATGGTGGCCATGGCGCTGTTCAGGAAGAGGATGTCCTTGACGAAGAGCATCAGCTCCTTCGGCATCCGTGCTCCGTAGCCGAGTAGCGCCTTCGTGACCTCCCGCAATTCGCCGACCAGCTCCTCGGCGGTCAGCGTGGTCGGGTCGACTGCGGGTCGGTTCAGTCCGAGGTCACGGATGACGGCGTCGATGTCGGCGTCGGCTGGCAGCGCACCAAGGTCACGGAGCGCTTCGACCTGTGCCACCAGGTTGTTGGTCGTGGCCCCCATCTGCAGACGGAGGAAGGCCAGGCGCTTGGCTTCGTCGAGCCGGCCGGTGATGCCGAAATCGAGCAGTGCCACCGTGCCGTCTCGCTGGACGAGCAGGTTCCCTCCATGGAGGTCCCCATGGAACACCCCGTGCAGAAGCGCGCCCTCCAGAAAGGAGATCAGGCTGGACCGGAGCACCAGTGCGGTGTCGATGCCAGCGGCCTGCATTCCCTTCGCGTCACCCCATTCGAACCCGTGGAGATGCTCCATCACCAGCACCCTCCGGGTCACCAGGACCGGATGTGGGCGGGGAACGACAACCGCCCGTTGGCCGGTGGCGACGAAGACCGCGGCAAGATCGAGCATGTTCTCTGCTTCGAGGCGGAAGTCGAGCTCCTCGACGATCGTTTCCGCGAAGAGATCGACGAGAGCGGGAGGATTGGCCAGGGCGGCAACCGGAATCCGGCCGATGAGCAGCGGAGCCAGCCAGGACATGGCCGCCAGATCCAGCCGCACCAGTGAATCGACAGTCCGGCGCTGGACCTTCACCACCACGCGCTCCCCGGTGCGAAGGGTGGCCGCGTGGACCTGGGCGATCGACGCCGAGGCGATGGGCTTGGCGTCGAAGGATACGAAGACCTCGGAAAGGGGACGACCCAGCTCTTCTTCGACTGTTGTGCGCACGACCGGGAACGGTTCGGGCGGGACGCGGTCGCGCAGCAGGCGGAACTCTTCGACCAGTTCTTCGGGGAAAATTCCTTCGCCAGAGGAAAGGATCTGTCCGAGCTTGATGTAGGTGGGGCCGAGCAGCTCGAACGCCGGCCGGAGCCGCCGGGACAGTCCCGCCCTCGAGTCGGCGGTCCCCCGGTCGTACAGGCCCCAGCCGAGGAGTGCGCCCCCCAGATGACGGCACACGGTCCCGACCCTGATTCCGGGCGGCCACCTGCGGCGCCGGACGAGCTCGCGGGCGAGCCGTCCGGCGACAAGCCGCAGCTCGCCGATGTCGCCGCCGGAGTCCGGCGGGTGCCGCCATGCCATCGCGTCACGGTCGACCGTCCACGGTCCGTTGGCGGTGAAGGCCCCGACAGCCAGGTCGGTCTCCACTCAGGTCGGTGAGATCACCAGGCAGCCGTTGTGACCACCGAAGCCGAATGAGTTGGAGAGGATCGGAGCCGGCCTCCACGGCCGGGCAGCACCGGTGACGATGTTGAGATGGATGTCGGGATCCTGCTGTTCGAGCCCTCCTGTCGGCGGGATCAGGGCGTGCTCGATGGTCAGCACCGATGCCACCGCCTCGATGGCGCCGCAGGCTCCGAGACCGTGTCCGATCACGCCCTTGGTCGAGGTGACCGGGGGAGTTTCGGTGCCGAACACCTCACCGATGGCATCCGCTTCGGCTTGGTCATTGAGGGGGGTCGACGTCCCGTGGGCGTTGACGTGACCGATGTCCGCCGCTCCGATCCCGGCGTCTTGCATGGCCAACTTCATGCATTCGGCGGCTCCCGTTCCTCCAGGCGCCGGGGCGGTGATGTGGAAGGCATCGGCGGTGCTCGCCGATCCGGCCAGCTCTCCGTAGATGCGGGCGCCTCGTGCCTCGGCACGGTCCCAATCCTCGAGAACCAGTGCGCCGGCGCCCTCGGCCATCACGAAACCGTCGCGTCGCCGGTCGAAGGGGCGGGAGGTCTCCGAGGAGGAGAGTGCTGTCATGTTCATGAACGCCGCCATACTGACCGCGGTCATGCCAGCCTCGGCCGCACCACCGATGACGAGGTCACATCGTCCAGCGGCCACCAGGTGGGCGGCATGGCCGATACTGTGGGCGCCGGCCGCACAGGCTGTGGTCACCGTCTCGGATGGTCCACGCCAACCGAGACGGATCGAGACGGTTGCCGCGGCTGCGTTGGCCATCATCATGGTGACCAGGCGAGGTGATACCCGACGAGGCCCCTTGGCTTCGTGGAGGAGGATCTGACCCTCCAGCGTGCCCAGCCCGCCGACCCCGGTCCCGATGACCACGCCGGCCCGGGCCGGATCCACGTCGACCACCCCGGCATCCTCGACGGCCATGGAGGCCACCGCCACCGCGAATTGAGCGAACCGGTCGACCTGGCGGACCTCCTTGGTGCTGAGCCAGCGCTCGGGATCGAAATCGGTGACTCGCCGCTCACCGGACGGGGCTGGCGCATTGAGGCCGTCCCAGAGGGCCTCGGTTCCGACACCGCAGCACGACACGACGCCGATCCCGGTGATCGCAACCCGACGACCCGAAACCGGACCTTCGGGACCGACGCCCAGGAGCATCAGAGCTTGGCGTCGATCAAGTCGAACGCCTGCCCGACGGTCTCGATGCCCTCGAGCTCGCTTTCGTCGACCGAGACATCGAAGGTCTCCTCGAGTGCCATGACCAGTTCGACCAGGTCGAGACTGTCGGCGTCGAGGTCCTCGGCGAAGCGCGCCTCGCGGGTCACCTTGTCTTCGGGTACCTGGAGGACCTCCACGGCACACTCCCTGAACTTCTCGAATTGGTCATCGCTGCTCACGGACCGCTCCTTTGTCGTGTTGTCGGGTGAGGCTGGGTCGTCGGCTGAGGCTGTGGACGAGACGGTAGCTGGACCAGGTGGCCTCCGCGGCTCGGGATCGAGTGGCGGGGCTCAAAGGCCCCTGGGCTCAGAGGCCCATGGAAAGGCCACCGTCGACGGCCAGAACCGCTCCCGTGACGTAGGACGCGCCCGGAGAGGCCAGAAATCCTACGGCATCAGCTATCTCCTCCGGTTCAGCCACCCGTCCCAGGGGAACCTGGGCTTCGAGCAGCCCCAACTGCCCTTCACCGAGTGCCGCGAGCATATTCGTTCGTACGAGACCCGGCGCGATCACGTTCACCGTGATCGAACGGCTGGCGACCTCTCTGGCCATGGCTCTAGCCATGCCCACCAGCCCGGCCTTGGCCGCAGCGTAGTTGGCCTGGCCGGGGGCACCCATGAACGCTCCGACCGACGAGACCAGCACGATCCGTCCCCGATGCAGTCGGACCATCTTCGTCAGCGCCCGCTTGGTCGCCCGGAACACACCGGTGAGGTCGGTATCGATGACCTCCGACCAGGCCTCCTCCGACATGCGGAGGACCAATGTGTCTCGGGTGACGCCGGCGTTGGCCACCAACACCTCCACCGGACCCCACCGCGCCTCGACGGTCCCGAAGGCCTCGTCGACCTGGTCGGGGTCGGTGACGTCGCAGGTCAGGGGCATCAGGCGGTCCGGCTCCACCTGCGGGCCATCCTCGATGGTGCCCGATCTGGAAAGTACGCACACCCGGTCCCCGCGGTGGAGGAACCACCGCGCGCAAGCCAGCCCGATGCCCCGGGTCCCCCCGGTGACGAGGACGATCCGGTCCTCCGTCTCGGCCGAGCTCTCCACCCACGCGGTGTTCACCAGCTGCTCCCCTTGGTCCGGATCCAGGCCACCGGCTGGCCCTCGACCACTCGCTCACCGCGTACGGCCAGCCAGCGGACGAGGATCCCGTCGAAGGGAGTACGGACGTCGGTCAAACCGACCGTACCGACCCGATCCCCGACCATGAGAGCCGATCCGGGCTCGGCACCGGCACCACTACCTGGGGCGGCGGTGGCTTCCGCCAGTGCGGTGGTCTCCAGTGCGGCCAGCTGGACGTCCGGCTCGAAGACACCGGGCGCGGGGCTGACGATGACCCGTTCGGAGGTGTATAGATGCTCCCCCTGATGCGCTTCGGCCGATGCGGTCCACTCGTCGGTTCCGGCCACCATGTCCATCAGCTTGTCGAGGTCCGCGGGTGTGGCCACCGAAACTCCGCGAACGTCCGGAGTGGTCCGACGGACCAGTCCGGTGAGCACACCGCCTGGCCCGAGCTCGGCCACGACGGTCGTCCCCCGGCCGCTCAGCGTCTCGAGTGACTGTCGCCAGCGCACGGGACTGCACAGCTGAGCAGATAGCAGGTCGGGCCATTCCTCCCGACCGGTGTGGACTCGGTTGTCGACATTCGCCACGACCGGTACCTCAGGTGCGTGGAAGGTCACCTCGGCCAAACTCTGGCGCAGTCGCGCTCGAGCGGGCACCATCAACTGGGTGTGGAAGGCCCCGGCAACCGGGAGTGGGAGCACCTTGCGGGCCCCGAGCTCTTTCGCCCGCTCGGTGGCAATCGCCACACCTTCGACGCTCCCGGCGACCACCACCTGGCCGGGCGCGTTGAAGTTGGCCACCCACACCTCGGCTTCGGCGCGCCGACAAGCTGCCTCGGCGTCGTCGTCGGTAATCCCGAGCAGGGCGGCCATGGTCCCGGGCTGCCGGTCGGCCGCTACCTGCATGGCATCACCGCGTTCGATGACCAGCCGGGTCCCATCGGCCAGGGAGAGCGCTCCCGACGCGACCAGTGCCGTGTACTCGCCGAGACTGTGGCCAGCACACGCGCCCGGGAGCAGTCCGAGGCGTTCGACGGCGTCGAGGACGATGAGGCTCATCACGAACGTCGACAGCTGGGCGTTGGCCGTGCGGGTGAGCTCGTCCATCGGGGCGTCGAGCAGCAATGCCGTCACGTCCCTGCCGGACACGTCATCTGCTTCCGCGACCAGTTCCCATGAAGGATGGTCCATCCACGCATGGCCCATGCCCGCCCGTTGCGATCCCTGTCCCGGGAAGGTGAAGGCCAGCACAACCAGACTCCTCTCGACGCTCTCGTGAGTCCGCGCCCTGGCGGACCGTCCGGGTCGGTCAAGTGTGGCATGACCGCCGGACCGCAGGGGATTACCCACAGGTCAGTGCGGCACGGCCTCGACCCCAAACCCACTGCACTCAAGCACCGACCCGGCGGGAAGGCCGGCCTGACACCCAAACGTGAAGATGGTGCCGGTTGAAACGTGAAGACCTCCCGGTGCCCGGGGCGGGATTCGAACCCGCACGCCCTCTCGGACAGTGGATTTTGAGTCCACCGCGTCTGCCATTCCGCCACCCGGGCCAGCCGCCGGGGAGCCTATCCGCCCCACCGACAGCGGCCCGGGCCGCCCCCCGGCCGAATCGCTCGCTCCGAGGCGCCGGCGGACTCGTAGGCGCCCGGGTGTGGACGACTTTGCCACCTCACCTCCGAGCATTCCGGCACCGACCGGCGATCCCCTGACCCGACGATGGCGGCGGGTCGGGTCGGACCGGGAGCTCGAGCTGGTGGCAGTCGAGGTGATCCTCCTCGAGCTCGGCTTTCGACGTCCCGTGGTCACCGCGAAGGGCGACCACGGGAGGAGACCGCTGGTTCTGGTCCACATGACGGCCAACGCCGGCGCCAGGACGGTCCACGGATGGGGGGAGTGCGCGGCACTGTCCGAGTCGACCTATGACGACGAAGATGCCGCGAGCTCGCTGCGGGTGTTGGAGGACCAGATGCTCCCTGTCCTGTTGGAAGCAGTCGTCGACAGCGGTGGATCTCTGCTCGGACCAGCGCCGGTATCCGGTCTGCTCGACGATCGGGGAGCTCGTCCCTCATGGTCGGTGCGCGGACGCGCCTCCCGCGCACCGTTGGCACGCGCCGCGTTGGAGATGGCGGTGGCGGACACCTATCTCCGAGCGACCGGGCAGTCCCTCGGTGGGCTGCTCGGAACGGCCATGAGGTCGGTGGAAGTCGGGGCGGTCGTGGGACTGGCACCCTCGATCGACGAGCTGATCGTCGCGGTGGGTTCACTCGCCGATGCCGGCTACACCCGGGTGAAGGTGAAGATCGCGCCGGGGGTTGACAGCGCGCCGATGACCGCCTTGGCGGGGGGCTTCCCCGACGTTCGCTTCCAGGTGGATGCCAATGGTTCCTATTCCGACCCCGACGATCCGGTGTGGACGAGACTCGACCGCCTGGGACTGCTCTGCATCGAACAGCCCTTCGACCGCCGTGATCTTCCTTCTCACGCCCGGCTGTCGTCCCGAATCTCCACACCGGTCTGTCTCGATGAGAGTTTCGACTCACCGATGGCCGTGGAGCACGCGCTCGATGCCGGTGCCTGTTCGGTCGTGTGCGTGAAACCGGCGCGCTTGGGCGGGATCGGCGCCGCTCTCGGTGTGATCGAAATCTGTAACCAGCGCCACGTGCCGATGTGGATGGGCGGCATGTTCGAATCCGGTTTCGCCCGGGCGCAGAATGCAGCGCTGGGAGCTCTTCCCGGCTTCGCGTGGCCCGGTGATCTGAGCCCCTCGGGTTCCTACCTCGACGATGACCTCATGTCGGAACGATTCGACAGCGTCAAAGAATTCCATGGCGTCGATGAGAGGAAGACCAGGCGGCCATCGGTCGTCGTCGACGGCTCGATCGGTCTCGGCCCGGCCCCTTCCCCGGCCTCGATTCGGCGGCGCGAACGCTATCGACGGGTGATGGAAGTGCATCGGGAAGGGCGCCGATGAACAAACGAGGTGCAGCCGCCTAGCATGGACGCACGATGCACCGGACCACCGTCGAGCGCCGACTCAGTGATGCGCATCAGCGCCTGGTGCGTGCGCGTGCGGAGCTGGCCATTCTCGACGAGCAGCTGGTCGTGGTCAACGACATCGCCGACGACACCCGACTGAGGGCGCTGGTGGCGGAGACGCCGGTGGCGGCGAAGGAGCACGACGAGGCGAGCCGCCAGGCTACGGTGATGCGACACACCCGGGCATCATTGCTGCGACAGATCGGGGAACTCGAGCGCAAGCAGGACGAGTTGCTGGAGCAACTCGTCGCCAGGCCTGATTGACAACCTGTCGGGTGGCGCCCGGTCATGGGCGCGTGGGGCCCGTCACTCCGGGAACTGGCCCGGAGCGCCCACCCCAAGAGACAACCGGCTCGGTGCCGGTTCATGCTGAAGAGAGGGAGAGGGATCCTCTGGTGGAAGACTGCCCCTGTGGTATCGACGGGAGGAAGCAATGGGCACGATGAGGCGGGTTGTGATCGCCGAGGACGAGGCCATCATCAGGCTGGACCTGAAGGAGATCCTCGTCGACGAGGGTTACGACGTCGTGGGGGAGACCGGGCGCGGTGA
>DAHUZT010000081.1 GCA_027315005.1 Acidimicrobiaceae bacterium
ATCCCCGGTGTCGGCCCCGTGCTCGCCGCCATCTTCGTGGCCGAGATCGGCGATGTCTCCCGGTTCGCCTCGGCGCGTCACCTGTGCTCGTGGGCCGGACTCACCCCCACCCACCACGAGTCCGACCAAAAGGTCCGCCGAGGTCACATCACCCAGCAGGGATCACGACTCGTGCGCTGGGCGGCGGTCGAAGGCGTCGTCCGCCAACGCGGCGCCACGGCCATCGCCGCGCACCACCACCGCGTCGGCGAGCGCCGCGGAAAGCAGATCGGGCGCGTGGCGGCCGCCCGCAAGCTTCTCATCCTCGTCTACTACGGCCTGCGTGACGGCGAGATCCGTTGCCTGGCCAAGGCGGGGTGAGACCCGGAACGGACGCAGCCTGGTGCGAGCTCGTTGGATTTCATGGTCCTCGCCTTGCGACGAGACCGGGCCGCTGATTGAGCCCACCAGGATGCGGCCGAACCACTCCACGTCGCAGTTCGGACGAAGAGATGAACGGCACCCGGGAGTTCGGGTTGCCCGCCAGCACATGCTGGTTCTGGAGATGGACCGCAACGCGTCCCCCACTTGGCAACACAGGGGACGACCACGAAGCCCCCAACGGGCTTCGCTTCCCATGATGTGAAGAGCAACTGACCGGGCCCTCAAGGCTTCCCCTGCGGGCGGGCCTTCGGCCGGCCTTGACCGCCCTCCCCGGTTCTCGGTCACCCGAGGACTCCACTTCGGGCGCGCTCGTCAATCGGAAACCCGCGTCATCTACGCACCAGAAACTACCAACGGAGCCTGCGGCGCCCTCTTGACAAGCTGCGATCCTTCAGAGATGAAATTCCCCACCCCTGAGCCGGGTGGCGGGCCACTTGAAGGGTCCGCCAAACCGGAGGAGGGGACGGCTGTTCGAGATTCAGTCCCTCGATGAGACGCTCGACAGACCGGCGAGGAATTCGAAAGCAGCCACGTCTCGAAGCCACCGGCGGGTCGGAGCCTTCATCGGGACAACCATGACTTCCGCTTGCGAGCGGGAGCCACGGACGTCCCGCACTGGCAACGTTCTTCCATCGGCACGTCGCCCAACACCTGCTCGATGTGGGCTCCGCAGCCCTTACAGGTTGGGCGCCCGCTCTCCTTGCACTTCGCCGCCGTCCACATACCCCTTCGGGTACTGCTGTCTGCCGATGCCTCCCGGAGGTTTGGGATACCCATATGGGTATCATGGTATTGTTCCGGATACCCAGTGGGGTATGAGCGAACGGACCAAAGGACGGCGCATGACGGCATCCACGAGTACGGGACTTGACGTTGAACCGGCGGCCTCTTCTCAGGAATCCCCGTCCGTCGAGCACGACGGCTCCGGATACGAACCCTCGAACAGGGACCGACCCCGTCCGTTCGCTCGTCTCGGGGCCTGGGCCGCTACCCACTTCCGCCGTGTGGTCGTGGCGTGGCTCCTCGTCATCGCCGCCTTCGGCTTCTTCGCGGTCCACGTCGAGAGTGCACTCGCGGGTGCCGGGTGGCAAGCGTCGGGCAGCCAGTCCGTCGCCGCCCGGGCCGTCATCGAGAAGAACTTCGCCGGGCTGGGTGCCACCGACCTCCAAGTTGTTGTGGTCGACCACCACGGACCGATCGGAACGGACCCCCAAGCCCTGACCATCGTGGCCAAGGCCACCCGAGTGCTTCGGAGTGATCCCCGGGTGTCCACCGTGGTCCCGCCGCAGGCCGGGGTGTCGATCGCGAGGGACGGCCGGACCGCCGTCATCACTGCCGGAGCGGCCGCGAACTCCAACGAGATGGTGCAGGCGGCGGAAGCCTTGGCGCCGAAGCTGGCGGAGCTGTCCTCGCCCGAAGTCAGCGTGACCCTGACCGGTGACAGCGCCCTGTGGGCCAACTTCAATACGGCCAACCGGTCCGCCATGCTCAAGTCGGAGATGCTGTCGTGGCCGGTGACGATCATCATCCTGATCATTGCCTTCGGCAGTCTGGTCGCCGCCGGCCTTCCCCTCCTCCTGACCATGGCCGGCCTGCTGGTCGCTGCCGGTGCCCTGGTGATCACCACCAAGTTCACTCCGGTGTCCATCTGGGCCCTCAACTTCGCCCTGATGTTCGCCCTGGCCTTGGGCATCGACTACGCCCTGTTCCTGGTCATGCGCTTCCGGTCCGCCCTCAAGCGGCGGGGGGCCGAGCCGGGCGATCACGAGGCCATCGTCGCCTCGGTGGCCGAGACGGTGGATACCGCCGGCAAGGCCGTGGCCTTCAGCGCCCTCACGGTGCTGGCCTCGCTCGCCGCCATCCTCATCGTCCCGAGCCCGGCCTTTCGCTCGATGGCCTTCGGGATCATGCTGGCCGTCGTGGCGGTGCTCATCGCCACCTTGACCTTGCTCCCGGCAGTCCTCGGCAAACTGGGTACCAACATCAACAAGGGCACGATCCGACTCCGTCACCGGGCCCCGGCCGAGGGTCCGCTCGATCGGATGCTCCGCCGCTGGGGCAGGTTCCTCTGGCGTCACCCCTTCCCAGCTGGCGCCGCCGCCCTCGTGCTGCTGCTCCTGGCCGCCGTCCCGATCATCGGGATGCGCACGAACATGCCCTCCATCACCATCGTCCCACCCAGCGCGAACGCCAGGATCGGCTACTACCAGGTGACCAACGCATTCGGATCCGGCGCTCCTGGCACCCTCCAGGTGGTTGTGCCCGCAGCTGAGCAGCCACGGGCCATGGCCACTCTCGCCCATGCTCCCGGGGTGGCAGGGATCGTCCCCGGGCCGACCAACGCCGGATGGACCCTTGACCAGGTGGTTCCGACCACGGGGCCGTCTACCGCTGCGACCGGCGCCACCATCGATCGGCTGCGTCGCGTCCTTCCCGCCGGGGCGCTGGTGGGCGGTGCGGCCGCGGAGAACCACGACCTTCAGCAGTCTCTGGCCTCCTACACTCCTCTCGTGCTCGGGATCCTGGGGGTACTCGGGTTCATCCTGCTGCTGATCGCCCTCGGGGCGCCGTTGATCGCCGCCCTGGGCGTCCTCATCACGGCGCTCTCGGTGGCGGGTGCCTTCGGGATCGGGCGTCTCATCTTCCAGAACGGATTCCTGTCCGGTCCGTTGAACTTCCAGCCCCAGGGCTTCATCGACGCCTGGGCCCCGCTCTTCTTCGGGGCCATGGTCTTTGGGGTGGCCATGGACTACACGCTCTTCATGCTCTCTGCGGCCAAGGAGCGCTACGAGACCCAACGGGACCCCGAGCACGCCATGGTCGGGTCAATGCGAACTTCTGGCAGAGTGGTGCTCTCAGCCGCAGCCGTCATGGTCGCCGTCTTCCTCACCTTCGCCCTGTCCGGGCCTCTCGCACCGAAGGAGATGGGGGTGATCCTGGCCATTGCCGTGGCTCTCGACGCCCTGGTGGTGCGCCTGGTCGTGCTGCCGGTGGTCCTCCGCCTGGGCGGCCACAGCGCCTGGCACCAGCCGAAGTGGCTGGGCCATTTCCTGCCCAGGGTGCGGTTCTCTCACTGACCTAGGAATATCGACCGATGATCGACCGACGAGACCGAGAAGAGCCAAGGAGCGAGTGTGCAACTACCCGATGAAGTGGTCACGGACCTCCGCAAACGGCTGAAGCGTGCCGGGGGCCAGGTCCAGGCCGTGGAGACCATGCTGGCCGACGGACGAGAGTGCCGCGACATCGTGACCCAGCTCAGCGCCGCCACCAAGGCCCTCGAACAGGTCGGCTTCCGGCTGATCGCCAGTGGCCTGACCTACTGTCTGGAGCACCCCGAAGAGGCGGCCGAGTCCGGCTATCCCCTCGACGAGGTGCAGCGACTGTTCACCAAGCTGGCCTGACTGTCGTCAGCGAGGACCGTCACAAGGAGAGCCACTGAGCATGGGCAGCCAGCAGTGGGACGAGCGGTATAGCGGCGACGAGCTCGTGTGGACGAGCACGCCCGATCAGTTCCTGGTCGCCGAGGTGGCCGGTTTGCCCGCCGGGCGGGCGGTGGACCTCGCCTGTGGCGAGGGACGCAACTCGATCTGGCTCGCCGAGCAGGGCTGGCAGGTTACGGGGGTCGACTTCTCGGCGGTGGGCTTGGCGAGAGCGCAGCGGTTCGCTGACCTTTGGGATGTCAAGGTCACCTGGGTCGAGGCCTCCGTGGAGGACTGGACGCCGCCTTCTCACGGGTTCGACCTCGTCGTGGTGCTCTACCTCCAGCTCCCACAGCCGGCCCGTGAAGCGGCCCTCGCTGTCGCCGCTGCCTCTGTGGCTCCGGGGGGAGCGCTCCTCGTGGGCGCCCACGATCAGGACAATTTGACCCGAGGGTATGGAGGTCCACCGAACGCCGACATGCTCTACCAGGTGAGCGACGTCACCGTTGCCGCGGCCGCCGCCGATTTGAACGTGGAGCGGGCCGAGCAGGCGGTGAGGGTCGTGGACACCGACGCTGGTCCGAAGGAGGCAATCGACACCGTCGTAAGGGCTCGTCGTCCGGTGGACGGCCTATGAGATGCCATCGTGTTGGGGCGAGGAGGGATGGACAGCCCGAAGACAAGTCGACATAGAGCATCCATGAGCTTCTGCTTCGACCACAACCTTCCTCGCTGTACAACCGTCCTACTCAGTGGCAACGAGTTCACCAAGATCCGGAGCCGGGTGGCCTCTGCTCTCGCCGGGGACGTCCTGGACGCACCGGGGACGTCCCGGGAGTCGGGTTCGGCTCCGGCTGCGGCAGGTACCGGGGGGAACCTCGCCCCCGGCTCTCTCAGACCCTGATATCGCAACCGATGGGCCGGACACCGCATCGAACCCTACAGAGTCCGATCGGATCGTCGATTCGTGCGTCAACGCCCGCGAGTATTTCGATGACGAGGGTCCACGTCCGAGCAGGTCTCCGTCGGGCCATGCCACGTTCATGCGTCTCTTCGCACCATCAGCCACCCTCCGACGCCGAGGGCGAGCACCGCATAGGCGCACAGCAGCGCGAAGCCGGTCCACGGACTGAACGAGGTCGCCGGTCCGACGGTAGCGTGTACCCGCGTCATGGCACTGCTGATGTTGAAGGGGAGGAACTTCCCGAGTGGCTGGTTGATCGAGGTCGGTAGGGCCTGGATGACGATCGGCAGCACCAGGAGGGCCCCGACGTAGGCCGTAATGGCACCCGCGGTGTGGCGGATGATGGCGGCCAGGCCCAAAGCGAACAAGCCCAGCACTGCGACCACCAGGCCGCCCCCGGCCACTGCCCGCAGCACTCCCGGTTGTCCGAGCGTGGCATGGGTGGCGGGGCTGGTCAGCAGGGACTGACCGACGAAGAACGCTGCGAAGGCCAGTACCTCGCTGACGACGACAGCGACGGCAGCGAAGACCACCGTCTTGGCAGCCAACACCAATGGGCGATTCGGAACGGCCGCCAACGTCGACCGGATGGTGCCGGTTCCATACTCCGCACTCATCACCAGGATGCCGAGGACGCCGATGACCAGTTGACTGAAGAGAAGCCCTCGAAGACTGACCTTGGTCGGATCGAACGACAGGCGGGCCGCCGGAGTCATCGTGGCCCACCGGCCGGGGATGGTGGCTCCGGCGATGATGGCGATGCCGATGGTGAGCACGGCCATAGCCGCCAGTGTCCAGCGGGTGGAGCGGACGCTCCGTAGCTTGATCCATTCGGACCGGAGGACGCTTGTCACCCGAAGATGCCGGACAGCAACTGCGGACCGCTCGCCACCCTGGTTCGGACGTTCTGTGATGGTGATTGTCATGTCGCCTACTCTCGTGATCCTGAACTCGTGACGGGAAGCCTCTCTTCGAACGCAGTGGGCAACTCACCGCTGAATTCGACGCTGTCTCGGGTCATCTCCATGAAGGCTTCTTCGAGCGAGGCGCTCTGTATCGAAAGCTCGTGGAGGTGGATGCCGTTGCTGCCGGCGATATCTCCGATGACGTCTGCGGCCAACCCACTGACGGAAAGGGTCCCATCCGGCTCTCTGGTGACGTGGACGTTGCGGGAGTCGTGAGCAAGCAGCTTCTCTGCGAGATCGTCGGCCCGGGGGGACCTGACCCGGACGAACTGACCCGAGCTCTCGGCGATGAACGCCGCCACCGAACCGGTCGACAGCAGCCGGCCGCGGCCGATGACCACCAACTGATCGGCGGTCAGCGCCATTTCGCTCATAAGGTGGCTCGAGACCAGCACCGTCCGGCCTTCGGCGGCCAGGCCCTTGAGTAGATTGCGGACCCACAGGATGCCCTCTGGATCGAGACCGTTGACCGGCTCGTCGAAGAGGAGCACCCCCGGGTCGCCGAGGAGCGCGGCGGCGATGCCCAGCCGCTGCCCCATGCCCAGCGAGAACTTGCCGGCCCGCTTCTTCGCCACTCCACTCAGACCTACCAGAGCGAGCACCTCATCGACGCGGGAAGTGGGAATGTCGTTGGACGCCGCCAAGAACAGCAAGTGGTTGAACGCACTCCGCCCTGGATGGATGGCCTTCGCCTCGAGCAGGGCACCCACCTCGCGGAGGGGCAGGCCGAGACTGCGGTACGGACGACCGTTGATTCGCGCTGTTCCGGCGTCGGGTTCGTCGAGACCCATGATCATCCTCATGGTGGTGGACTTGCCGGAACCGTTGGGGCCCAGGAAGCCGGTCACCTGACCGGGATCGATGCGGAACGAAAGGTCGTCGACGGCGACCGTCTCCTGGTACTTCTTGGTAAGGCCCTCTACCTCGATCATCCCGTCGCCTCCGTGGTCGCTCGCAACCCGTCGGTCGTCACCGGCAGGCATGCTGCTCTGCGTATCCGAGCTGGTCTATGCATCTTGACGGTTCGACGGAAGGATTCCATCGGCCACCGGACGCTTTTGGCATCATCCCTACGATGTAGTTGCCGGCGTCGCCGTCGGCCGACGGGTACACGCTGTGATACTGCGGAAATCAACCCGAGTCGGACGCATCAATGGCGCACTATCGGTAGCGTCGGAGTATGGCTGCGTTGACATCGACTGACAACCTGCCCCGCCCACCACTCGTCCAACGCCTGACCGCTCGTCAATGGGCGACCATCGACGCCGTCATCGCGGTCCTGTTCCTCCTCGGAGCCTTGGGGAAGGCGTACCACGGGATTTCCGCTGGAGATGCCGTCTCCACCCGCATCCGGCTGTTCCTGACCCCCCTGTTGGTGGTGGCCACGGTGCCGGTGGCCGTGCGGCGGCGGGCACCGGTCTTCGCCCTCATCTGCACCGGAGCGGCCAGCACGGTGCTCGCTGTGCTCGGTCACTCGGTCGCTCCTGTCCCGGTGATAGCGCTCCCTCTCTATTCGGTTGCCGTCACCTACTCCCGCCGGACCTCCGTCCTCGCGCTGGCGTCGGTGGAAGCGGCTGCCTTGATCGCACTGGCGGCGGCGGCGCTCATCCGCCCGGTCACCGGAGACATCACCTTCACCGTGTTGCTGGCCGCCGCCTCGTGGTTCGCCGGCGACAGCGTCCGGACCCGTCGGATCTATCAGACCAGCCTCATCGAGCAGGCCGAGGAGCGGCAGCGTCAGGAGATCGAGAGGGCCCAGCGGTCCATCGTAGAGGAGCGACTGGGCATCGCCCGAGAGCTGCATGACGTCGTAGCCCACAGTCTCGGCGTCATCGCCATCCAGTCGGGAGTCGGGCGACATGTGATCGACACCCAACCAGACGAAGCTCGGGCCGCCCTCGAAGCCGTGGAGGTGACGAGCCACTCCGCCCTCGAAGAGTTGCGTCGGGTGCTCGGGGTGCTCAGGAGCGACGAGGGTCCGGAACTCGCTCCGGCTCCTACCATCGCAGACGTCACCGCCCTTGTCGACCGAGTTCGTCACGCCGGTGTCCCGATCGAGCTCGTCGTGCTCGGCATCAAGCCGAACCTCCCCCAGGGTCTCGAGCTCTCGGTCTACCGCATCGTCCAAGAGGCACTGACAAACGTGACCAAGCATGCCGGACCGGTGCCCACCCGGGTGTGCATCCAATTCAGCGGTGACGCCGTGTCGGTGAACGTGGTCAACCAACCTTCGCCCGTCCTTGCAAGTGGCCAGTCCGCCCCGGTCGTTGACAGCGGACCCGGGATGGCCAGCGGACCCGGGGTGGCCAGTCGACACGGGATCATCGGCATGCACGAGCGGGCCGGTGCATTCGGGGGAACTCTCAGCGCCGTACCACTGGCCGACGGTGGCTTTTGCGTGCAGGCCGACCTGCCGGTGAGGGGCGTTGGATGACGATCAGCGTGGTGGTGGTCGACGATCAAGCCCTGGTCCGCGCCAGTTTCCGTGTGCTGGTCAACTCCGCTCCCGACCTGGAGGTTCTGGGTGAGGCCGCCGACGGCCTGAAGGCGGTGGAGGTGATCGCTGCCACCCGTCCGGACGTGGTGCTGATGGACGTCCGGATGCCGGTGATGGACGGACTCGAGGCGACCCGGCAAATCACCAGCTCACCGCGATGCGAGTCGGTCAGGGTGCTCATGCTCACCACGTTCGACCTCGACGAGTACGTGTTCGATGCCCTGCGCAACGGAGCCAGCGGGTTCCTGCTCAAGGACACCCCTCCCGAAGAGCTCCTCGCTGCCATACGTGTGGTTGCCGAGGGAGGGGCCTTACTCGCACCCAGCGTCACTCGGCGCCTGATCGCCGAGTTCGCGAGCCGACCGCAGGTAGCCACAGACTTCGGTGATCGGCTCGCGGTCCTGACCGACCGTGAACGGGAGGTGCTGGTGGCAGTGGCGCAAGGCAGCTCCAACGCGGAGCTCGCCACCGACCTCCACATGAGCGTTGCCACCGCCAAGACCCATGTGAGTCGGATCCTCGCCAAGTTGGGGGCCCGCGACCGAACGCAACTGGTGGTCGTCGCCTACCAGACGGGGCTGGTTCGAGCGAGGTAACGTTTCGAGCTGCGCAGCTCCGCCCTCCACGGGAGGTCGTCTGCGAACCTCCGGTCTGAACCCCGGGGAGTCGGACGCGACCCACCCCGGACGCGACCCACCCCGCCGCCTCGTGGGGCGACGCGGCCGGTCAGGCTGCGGACTTCGACAGTTCCGGCTGTCCCGTGGCGACACCGACGAGAGCGACGTCGAGGACTTCTGCGACGTCATCGACCAGGCGGATGGTCATCTCTTCGCGCACGGACTCGACGACGTCCTCGAGATCGGGACCGTTGCGCTTGGGGAGCACCACCTCTTTGAGACCGGCCCGGTGGGCCGCGAGCACCTTCTGGCGCACTCCACCGATCGGCAGCACCTTCCCCCGTAGCGTCACCTCACCGGTCATGGCCAGCGGCCGCACCGGGACGTCGCGCAACAGGCTCACCAAGGCGGTCACCATGGTCACCCCGGCGGAGGGGCCGTCCTTCGGGACCGCACCGGCGGGCACGTGAAGATGGAAGCGCTGCCCGGAAAACCTGGAGGGGTCGATCCCGAGCTCTGCCGCGTGCGATCGCACGTACGAGAGGGCGATCTCCGCGGACTCCTTCATGACCTCACCGAGCTGACCGGTGATCGTGAGACCTTCGGGTCCTTCCATCGAGGTCGCTTCGACGAATAGCACGTCGCCGCCGGCTCCGGTCACCGCCAACCCGGTCGCCACGCCCGGGACATCGATCCGGTCGGCGACGTCGAAGAAGAAGTGCGGCCGACCCAACCAGCCGCGAACATCAGAGGCGCCGACGACCACCGGTGTCGTCGCATCCTCCGCAGCGACCTTGGTGGCCACCTTGCGCAGCAGTCTGCCGAGCTCGCGTTCGAGTGATCTCACCCCGGCCTCACGCGTGTACTCACCGACGATCAGTCGCAGCGCGTCGTCATCGACCACCACCTCATCCTTGAGGAGCGCAGCGCGCCCGAGCTGGCGGCCGATGAGGTGATGACGTGCGATGGCGAGCTTCTCGTCCTCGGTGTAGCCGTCGATGCGGATGACCTCCATGCGATCGAGCAGTGCGCCGGGAATGGTGTCGACGACGTTCGCCGTAGCGATGAAGAGCACCTTCGACAGGTCCAGGTCGACCTCGAGGTAGTGGTCCTTGAAGGTGTGGTTCTGTGCAGGGTCGAGGACCTCGAGCAGCGCGGACGACGGGTCACCCCGGAAATCAGCACCGAGCTTGTCGACCTCGTCGAGCAACACGACCGGGTTCATGGTGCCTGCATCGCGGAGGGCCCGGACGAGACGCCCGGGTTGCGAGCCGACGTAGGTGCGGCGATGGCCGCGGATCTCCGCCTCGTCCCGGACACCTCCGAGCGAGACCCGGACGAACCTGCGACCGAGGGCGCGGGCGACCGACTCACCGAGCGAGGTCTTGCCCACCCCCGGCGGCCCGACCAGTGCCACGATCGCCCCCGCTCCGCGTCCATCCACCAGGGAGAGGCCCCGCTCGCCCTGGAGCTTGCGCACTGCCAGGTGTTCGAGAATGCGGTCCTTCACATCACGGAGGCCATCGTGGTCCTCGTCGAGAATCGCACCGGCTTCGGCGACGTCGAGCCTGTCCTCACTCTCCTGCCCCCAAGGGAGCTCGAGCACCGTGTCGAGCCAGGTACGGATCCACCCGTGCTCGGGACTCTGCTCGCTGGTCCGCTCGAGCTTCGCCATCTCCCGGACGACGGCGGCACGCACCTGTTCGGGCAGCTCGAGCTCCGCGATGCGGGACCGATAGTCCTCAGGCGAGCCACCTTCGGTTTCGTCGCCGAGCTCGCCGAGCTCCTTGCGGATCGACTCGAGCTGTCGACGGAGCAGGAACTCTCGCTGGGTCTTCTCCATTCCCTCCTCGACGTCGGTCTTCACCCGTTCGCGCAGCGAGATGTCCGCCAGGGTCTCGCGGGCCCAGCCGAGCACGAGGCGCAGCCGGTCCTCCACGTCGATCGTCTCCAAGACCTCCACCTTCTGGGCCAGTGTCAGATCGGACGAGTACCCGGCGATATCGGCCACGAGCGACGGTTCGGTCACGTCACGCAGTTGCTCGGCGATACGGCGGGCACCCCGGCTGATGAGGATGTTCTCGAGCACCGCCCGGTACTCGCGGGCGAGGTCGAGGATCACCTGGGTGGCCGGGCCCTCGGGAACCGGCTCGACCTGCACCCACAGCGCAGACCCGGTCCCGGGCACCGCGGTGCCGATCGACGAGCGCGCCGCCCCCCTCACCACGATCGCAGGAGAGCCGCCGGGCACCTCACCCCGTTCGAGGATCTCGGAGATGACCCCGACCCGCGCGTAGCGGCCATCGACGTGGGGCACCAGCACCAACCGGCCCCCGACGGAACCGGCGGCATCGGCGGCGACCTGCGCCTCTCCGGTCTCGAGCGCCATCGTGAACATCATTCCGGGCAGCACGACCCCCGAGGCGAGCGGCAGCAGCGGAAGGGTCTGTTCGAAGTCGACCACGGTGGTCCCTCCTGGGTCCGGGCGGTATTGGACACGGAACAACGTCGTGAGGAGCAGGTTATTCCCTGGTTGACATCGCCAGTTCAGAAAAGCTGATCGTCCTACACTCAAGTATTCCGCGGCCCGATCACGAGGAGGAAGCGGCCCGATCACGAGCAGGAAGCGGCCCCCGGGTTCCCCGTGGTGGATGCGCAGCCACGGGCGCGATGAGGCTTCAATGGTGGGGGTGGAGAGCTCCTCGGGTCTGGAACGCGCACTCGATCGAACCGCCGGCACGGTGACCGCGTTCCTGGAGCTACTCGTCGGGGAGCCCGTCGATGCCGAGGTCCGGCACCACCTGATCGCCGAGGCAGAGGCCTCCAACGGACTCCAGATCGACGAAGGGCACCCGGTCCTCCATCGATCTGCGGTCCTGAAGGGCCGAAGATCGGGTCAGCCCTACGTCTACGCCGAAAGCACAGTCGTCCTCAGCCGAGTGTCGGAGAGGTTCCACCAGCGACTGACGTCCAGCGACGACCCGATCGGTCGGATACTCAGCGAGGAAGGCATCGACGTGACCCGGGAACCCCTACCGAAAACCAGCTGCCATACGTTGCCCCTCCCGTCGCAGGAGGACGAGCCGCTGGGTGGTTGCGTGCTCGCCCGGACCTACCGCGTTCGGGTCGAGGGGGTTCCCTCGATGGTCATCACCGAATGGTTTCTCACGTCGCTCGAACCGTTCTTACCGGCCCGATGAGACGCAGACGGATCCGGTCGACCGGGTCCGATCACTGATGGTGGAACGGAGGTTCCTCGGCCGGTTCGACCGTCATGGCACTTCCTGGAGGTCGTACGAGTCGAGGAGCAGCTGTCCGATCGATTCGCTGAGATCTCCGGCAGCAACCAACACGTTGACCTGTGAAGCGAGAGCAGCCGATCGACGCCTGGATGCCATGCGCAAGGCCTCCGCCTCTCCGCGAGCCGACTCCAGCTCGATCTGGGATCTGCGAAGGGCGATCTCCGATGATGCCGCCTTGGCGAGGGTGGCGAGGACGTGCAGGTCGCCGGCCGTCCATTCGTGAGGATGTGAGTCCATCAGACAGAACGTGCCGAGGACGTTCCCTTCGGTGTCTTCGATGGCGAAACCGGCCCAGGCGATCGCGGTGTACGCCTCGATGGCCGGATCGCCGATGGTGCGCGGATCGCGGTTGGCATCGTCAACGACGAGAGGCCGACCCGAACCGACCACGAACCGGCAGAACGCGTGCTCGATCGGAGCGAAGATGGGCAATCCCTCCGGAAAGCCGATCGAGCTCTTCGCCGTCGTGAATTTCGCGTCGACCAGGGTGATTGCCCCCCGCCGGACGCCGGTCAGTTCCGATGCCAGCTCGATCAGACGATCGAAGACGTCCTCGGGTCCGGTTCCGACCAAACCGGAGCGCTCGAGGGCTGCGAGCCGGGCCGGGTCGACCACACCTGGCTCCCAGTCGATCGTCATCTCGTAACCGCGGTGTCAACGCCAGCGCGACAGTCGGGATCATCCATCGGATGGAGGCCGTGCTCGGCACTTTCGATCTGCACCTCGTCATCCATCGCCAGGCGACGCAAGGCACGTCGGATACGCGACTTCACGGTTCCCTCGGGGAGTTCCAGTTGGAGGGCAACGGCGGCGTAGGTCATGCCGTCGAAGAATGCCAGGTCGATCGCATCACGTTCCGGGCGCGGCAGGCGGGAGACGGCGTGGCGCAGGTGGGCGGCGCTCTCCGACGAGATGAGCCCCGAATCCGAGTCCGGAACTACGACACCCGCGAAACGACCGTTGCTGAGCTCGCGGCAGCGCCTCGCGGTCTCACTCCTCACGTAGTCGATGCTCCGGCCCCTCGCCTTCACCCGCATGTACCCGAGGAACGTTCCCCTCTTCGGATCGAACTTCTCGGGTGAACACCAGAATTCGAAAAAGACCTCCGAGGTGATGTCCTCGGATTGGGGCCCGCGGCCGAGCACCATCCGTGAGGCGGTGGTGATCGACGCAGAATGCCGCAGGAACAGTTCGTCATAGGCCCCGGTGCAGTGCAGCAACACGGCCGACGCCAGTTCGCCATCCGGCCACGAGCGGTAGGCGATGTTCCGCTCGCTCTCGGCGGTGCGGTCCGGCTCGGCTGGACCGGTACCGTCTCTCGGCGAGCCAGAGGTCGGAATCCATCCCGACCGGCTCGATGTCTCGGCTCCCGCCACCACTTCGGTCATCCGAGAGTACGCCCATGGTGGACCGACCGGGGTCGATCCCACCGGCCATTCCTCGACGATTCGAGGTGAACAGGAGCTCGGACACCGGAAGGCCTCCGATAGAGACCTGCAATTTCTCCAGTGGTTTGGGGTCCCACCGGGACCACCGATCTTCCCACGAGAGCGGGGGAGCTATGGCTCGACTTGAACCACCGCAAGGCTATCATCTCCTCTCCATCGACGCAGCCGCAGTCCACTTTCGCGCTCCGGTGCGCCTTCACCTCACACGACATGCGGAACACGTCGGCGCAGGACTTTGCCGATCACGATCGAGATCTCGTAGAACAGATAGAGCGGTATGGCAAGGGCCATCATCGAGAAGGGATCGGAGGACGGTGTGATGACACCGGCCACCACCACGATTCCCACGATGGCCCACCTGCGCCACTTCGACAGTTGCTGCGGGGTCAGCACCCCGGCCACCTGCAGCGAGACAAGGAGCACCGGGAACTCGAAGGTGATCCCGAATACCACCATCAACAGCACGATGAGGGAGATGTAGGAGATCGGGTTGAAGATCTGATGCAGGCTCGGGCCCCCGATGCTGTCCAAGAAGCCGAGCGCGTGAGGGAAGGTCACGAAGGCGACCAGACAACCCAGTGCGAACAGGGCGATGGACGCGATGATGAAGGGGACCGCGTAGCGCTTCTCCTTGGAATGCAGCCCCGGGGTGATGAAGCGCCATACCTCCCACAGCAGAACGGGAGAAGCCAGGAACAACCCGCCATAGGCGGCGATCTTGATCCGCAGCGAGAGGCCGTCCAGCGGACCGGTGATGTAGAAGACGCAGTGGGTTGGGGCCACCTGGCAGTACGGGTGCCTGAGGAAGGACAGGATCCACGGGTAGAGGAGGAAGGCGACCGTCGAAGCCGCCACGAATGCCGCCGCCGAGACCAGCACGCGGGTCCGCAACTCGGTCAGGTGCTCCACCAGCGTCATCGACTTGGACGCTGCCTTCGACTTGTTCGGCTGCTTGAGGGTGATGGTCATGGTCGTTGGGTGAGCTCGATACGCCTCCGGGCGGGCGGCTCAGTTCAGCTCGAAGGTGTCCGCTGTCCGGTTCTGATCGAGGCGGACCTGGTGCACGACCCCGACCGTCTCGGACCGAACGGCTCCATCGGATCCAAGGGCCGTGTCGACCGCCGGCCGGGCCTCTGCCGACGCGACCTCCGGTGGAGGCAACAGCGCCGAAGCCCCGCTGGCCGCATCCGTCTCGGGCCCAGCCACCATTTCGGAGCCGGAGGGTGGGGCCGCGTCCCCGGCCGCCGGTGCCGGCGCGTCGCGGTTGGCCTCATCGCCGGTCGAGGTCTCCAGGAAGCTCAGCGGTGATCGGACCGCACGGGTGATGGTCTCGGTGGAGGGCAGATCGGGGAACGTGTCGCGTACCTCGGACTCGAGCTTCTCTCGGAATCTGCGCAGGTCGGCCCAGAGGCTCCCGACCTGCTTGGCCACCTTCGGGAGCTTGTCGGGGCCGAGGACAACGAGGGCCACCACCAGCACCACCAGCAGCTTCGCCGGGCTCATCAGGAACATGTCGATCAGGTCTTCGGCCGAAGGCGATCAGGTGGGATCGGGGACGGCCGGGGGCCGGTCACCTATCTGGTGGCTTCGGACGCGGTCGTGCCGGTCTGGACGCCCTCGGTCGCGACCCGCGACGGGGGCCCGGGAACCACTCCGGTCACCTCGAGGCGAACCGGGACAGGCACCTCCACGTCCTTCGACCCCTCGCTCGATCCCTCGTCCAGGCCCTTCTTGAACTCCTTCTGGGCCGAACCCAGGGAGCGGGCCAGCTTGGGGATCTGGGTGGAGCCGAAGAGCACCAGTACTACGACCACCAACACGATGATCCCGTCGACCCCGAAAATCTCTGCCGGCGATGCGAAGTGCACGATCTACCTCTTCCGTTCACGGTCGGCATGCTGCCGTACCACCTTGTTCCCCTTCTGTTCGATGCCGAGCCGGTTCTGGATGTCTCGGGGGCGGCCGAGTTCCGCCTTCGGATCCCGGTACGGTGCCACCCCCTTCACGCCGGCGCTCCTCCTCGGGAGGGTGACTGTGGAAGAAGGCCCAGAAGGTCGTGGCGTTCACGAACTGGAGGCCGGCGGCGATCTCGAAGGGGAGGGACAGGCTGACCTCGTCGAACAGGTAGCCGGTGAGCAGGGGGCTGCCGGCCATCGCGATCTGGCTGGGAACGTTGGAGAGGGCGGCGACCGACGCTCGTTCGCCGGGGTCGGCCAGACCGATGGCGTAGGACTGGCGCAGGGGCATCCCGACCCGCTGCACGACCATCCGGACCAGATAGAAGGCACCGGCCAGGATGAAGGTGGGAGCGAGCACCATCGGGATGATGAGCAGGGCCTGGGCCATGCGGACCACGAAGATGGTGCGGACCAGACCCCACCTCCGGGCGAGGCCGGCAGCCGACAGGGCCGATCCCATGGTCGCCGCGTTGATGACCGCGAACAGCGTGCCGATCTCACCGGGACCGGCGCCGTACCGGCGGAAGAGCCAGTAGGTCACGAAGGGGCCGAACATCCCGACGGCCAGGCCGTTCACCGTGTTGGTGGCCCACAGGCGGTAGAGGAGCCAGCGCGATCGCTTCGGCAGCTGCATCCGTTTCGGAGAACCGCTCGGCGCAGCAAGGTCGGGATCTCCTTCGGACTCGCCCCCGCGCGCCGGCGCCGGCGCCGCGCCGGGCGGATCGGGTTCGACCCGACCGCCCACCGGGCTGCCGGCCAGGTCGGAGTGCCGGCCCGGGCGCGGCTCGGTCAACCGGAGAGCGATCAGCCCTGCCGCGGCGGACAGGGCGGCGATGGCCAGGAACGCCGGTCGGAACAGTGCGGTTGCACCGGGGCCGTGGACGTGGCTGGACGAGACGACGAGGGCGAGCAGTCCCCCGATGCTGGCTCCGGCCGACGAACCGAAGGCCAGGCGGCCGAAGGCGGCGTTGCGGCTCCGGGGGGTGACGATCTCGGTGACCAGTGCCGACTCGGCCGGTTGGTAGGGCCCGACCGCACCGGCTCCGGCGCCTGCACCCCGCCCGAAGCTCCCGAGCGCACCCGCCGCGAACAGGACGGGCACCGCGTCGGTGAAGGCGAAGGTGACCCCGGCGACCGCGGCGAACAGGGGCATCACCACCAGGAACGGCTTCCGGCCGACTTGGTCGGAGGACAGTCCGATCAACGTGGAGAGCAGGGCCGACACCAGGGCCACCGCCATCACGTAGATGGACAGTTCAAAGGCGCTGAACCCCTGGAGGGCCAGGTAGATGGGCGTGACCACGCCGGCCAGCGACCTCCCGACGCTCATGGCGACACGGGCGATCCAGATGAGGTCGAAGTTCCGGTTCGTCCATCCCGGTCGGAGGGCTCCGGCCAGACGGGCCGACCACGGCGGGCGACCGGCAGGGGTTACCTGGCTCGGATCTATTCGGTCGAGGCTAGCGCCGGGACTGACATTTCCGGGCTCCGCCGGGACTGGCACGTCCGGGCTCGTCCGGGGTCGACACGCATCGGAGCGAACCGGATCCCCGTAAGGTCACCGTGATCATGCGTGTGCAGCCCTCCACCGGCACACCCGAGCAGTCGGGGCAAGACGGCGTCGCCCAACCGACGGCCATCAACGAGCTGAGCCGGCGGCGGCGGATCGGGATCCTGATGATCTGCTCGATGAGCCTGCTCATCGTCGGTCTCGACGTCACCATCGTCAACGTGGCACTGCCCTCGATCGGCTCGGCGTTCCACGCATCGGTGTCCGGTCTCCAGTGGACCATCGACGCCTACACCCTGGTCCTGGCCAGCTTCCTCATGCTGTCGGGCTCCACCGCGGACCGGCTCGGACGGCGCCGGACGTTCGTGATCGGACTGTCCATCTTCGCCGCCGGGTCCCTCCTGTGCAGCCTGGCCCCCAGCCTCGAGTTGCTGGTCGTCTTCCGGATGCTCCAGGCGGTCGGAGGGTCCATGCTCAATCCGGTGGCCATGTCCATCATCACCAACACGTTCACCGATCCGCGCGAGCGCGCCCAGGCGGTCGGGGTCTGGGGAGCGGTCATCGGCATCAGCATGGCTCTCGGTCCGGTGCTCGGCGGTGCGCTGGTCACGTCGGTCGGGTGGCGGTCCATCTTCTGGATCAACATCCCGGTCGGCATGGTGGCGATCGTCCTGACCCTGCGCTACATCCCCGAATCGAAGGCGGCAAGGGCCAGGCGGCTCGATCCGGTGGGTCAGGTCCTGGTCATCGCCCTGCTGGCCTCGCTCACCTACGGGATCATCGAGGCCCCCGGCCACGGCTGGACCTCACCGTTCATCGTGGCCGCGTTCGGCCTGGCCGTCGCCTCACTGGCCGGGCTGCTGCGCTACGAGCCACGGCGCCACCAGCCTCTCGTCGACCTCGCGTTCTTCCGTTCGATCCCCTTCGCATCGGCCACGGTCACCGCGGTGGCCGCCTTCGCCGCCCTCGGTGGTTTCCTGTTCCTCAACACCCTCTACCTCCAAGAGGTCCGGGGGCTCTCACCGCTGCGGGCCGGCCTCGACACGCTGCCGATGGCCCTGATGACCGTGGTGCTGTCTCCCATCTCCGGTCGGATCGTCGGCCATCGCGGTGCACGCCTGCCGTTGGTACTGGCCGGGATCGCCCTCACCATCAGTTGCACGATGCTGACCCGGATCGACGGAACCACGCCGTTCACCTGGTTGTTCGTCGCCTACGTGTTGTTCGGCACCGGCTTCGGTCTGGTCAACGCACCGATCACCAATGCTGCGGTGTCGGGGATGCCCCGGGCCCAGGCCGGGGTGGCGGCCGGAATCGCCTCGACCTCCCGGCAGATCGGCCAGACCCTCGGGGTCGCCGTGGTGGGGGCCTTGGTCACCTCCCACATCCACGGTTCGGTCCATGCCGACCTGGCCGCGGCCAGCCACCTCGGGTGGTGGACCCTGGCCGCCTGCGGGGTGCTCGTCCTCGTCCTCGGGCTGGTCGCCACCACGAAACGGGCTCTCGACAGCGCGCGCCGGACCGCACGGGCACTCAATCCCGAGGTGCTGGAGCAGTGACCGGGCCCCCTCCCCCGACCAGCCCACCAGCAGCTCCGCTGCTCAGCCGTGCTGCCAGAACCTCCCCCGGAGGGTGCGGGTGCCGGTCAGGGCGCAGGCGTCGAGCCGCCGGCGGTCGTCTTCGTCGATGCTCCAGCCGAGCGCACCGGCGTTCTCCTCGGCCTGCTGGCGGTTCTTCGCACCCGGGATGGGGAGGACCCCTTTTGCGATGATCCAATTCAGCGCCACCTGGCTCGGGGTCTTCCCGCCGTGCTTCTCGCCGATCTGGCGCAGCTCCGCGACCACGGCATCGACCAGGGCCATCGGATGATTGGAGAAGGTGCGCTTTGCGGGGGGAGGGTTGGACGCCGAGTACTTGCCGGTGAGGCGCCCCTGCCCGATGGGCGAGTAGGCGAGCGGCAGCACACCGAGGTCACGGCAGGCCCCGAGCAGACCGGTCGTCTCGGGAGCCCGGCGCAGCAGTGAGAACTCGATCTGGTTGGTGGCGAGGGCCAGCCCGTTGCGGCCGAGGGCGGTGGCCATCGCCCGGGTCTCCCTGATCGAGTAGTTGGAGACGCCGACCGCCTTGATCCGTCCGGCCTGGTGGGCCTCGGCCAGGGCCTCGGCCAGGGCCTCTTGCGAGCGGAGACTGATCGGCCCGTGGAGCTGGTAGAGGTCGACCGATTCGAGGCCCAGCCGGTCGATGGAGGCGGTGACCGACGCCATCAGCGAGGCACGCACGTTGAGCTTCCAGGGGACGGGCATGAACTTGGTGGCGATGCGGGCCGAGGCCGCACGGTCCGGGTCACCGGCCAGCAGGGAGCCGATGATCCGCTCGCTCTCACCCTTGCCGTAGACCTCCGCGGTATCGAACAGGGTGACTCCGGAGTCGATCGAAGCCTCCCATGCCTCAGAGATCGAGTCGCGGGTGAGGCTCCGGTCGTACCCGCCCATCCCCCAGGTGGAACGATCGCCCCAGGCCCAGGTGCCAACACCGAGCAGCGGGACGGTGACCCCGGAGCCGGCCAGGGTGTGGTGATCGGGGTCGGTCATCGCCCGACAGTACCGGAACGCAACCTTTTTGCACACCCGTCACAGGTCCCGAGCACCTCTACGGTGTGGGCCACGTCGACGAAGCCGTGGGCGAAGGCCACCGTGGCCGCCCACTCCTCGACCTCGGGACCCTCGACCTCCACCGTGCGACCGCACACCCGGCAGACCAGGTGGTGATGGTGGTGGTCGGTGTCGCATCGCCGGTAGCGGACCTCGCCGTCCTCGCCCCGGAGGGCGTCGATGGCACCGGCGTCGGACAGGGCACGCAGCTGGTTGTAGACGGTGGTCAGCCCGACGTTCTCACCGCGGGCCCGGAGCTCGGTGAAGAGGTCCTGGGCCGAGCGGAAGGCATCCGACCCGTCCAGGACGGCGGCGAGTGCACGCTTCTGCCTGGTCGACCGTTCGTGTGGCGCCCGGCCGGGCTGTCGGGTCGATGGCGAGGTCACCGGCACCGACGATACTTCCGTCGGACGGCGGGACGGAGGAGAGCCGCGGGATGACAGAGCGGTCGGGGCCGGGGTCGGGGTCGGGGCTGCGCCACCTCAACCGGCCTCCACCCGGTCGAGCACCACCACCGACGGCTCGGCCTCGGACGGCGGGCCTGGCAGTTCGACCGAGAGCCCGGTCGGTGCCACCGTCCAGGCGAGGGACCGACCCGAAATCCGTCGATCCCACCCCGGGGGCCACCCTCAGGCCGCCCGATCTCTACTAGAACAATTGCGGTGCTCGCCCTCCTCAGCTCACAGGGGTTCATCTCCTCGGGCGGCTATGCCGCGATCTTCGTGCTCAGCGTCGCGCAGTCGTGCTGCGTCCCGACCTCGTCGGAGCTGACCCTCGGCTTCGGTGGCGTGCTGGCCGCGACCGGGCAGCTGAGCCTCCCGGGGGTCATCGCCGCCGGTGTGACCGGCGAAGTGCTCGGTGCCTACCTCGCCTGGTGGATCGGACGCAGCGCCGGCCGGACGATCGTCGACCGCTACGGCAAGTACGTCCTGCTCAGCCACCACGACCTCGACCGGGCCGAGGCCTGGTACGTCCGCCACGGGCGGTCGGGGGTCTTCGGGGCCCGGCTCGTCCCGGTGATACGCAACTTCGCCGCGCTCCCGGCCGGTGTAGCTGAGGTCCCCCCGGTCTCCTTCGGGCTGATGACCGCGGCCGGCAGCCTCATCTGGGACGGGGCGATGGCCGGCATCGGCTATGCGGTCGGGAGCCGCTGGAGCGAGATCATCCACGCCTTCAGCGATGCGGGCTACGTGCTCGGCGCGCTGGCGGTCCTCGCACTGGTGGTGTTCTTCAGGCACCGGTGGCGCTCGTACCGCCTCCAGGCGGCGGAAAGCGGGCCCGGCTCGCCGACGCTGCCCGGAGACGAGCTCGTCGCGCTGATCCGACGGCTGGCCGCTCCGGGTGAGGTGGCCCCCGAGAAGACCGGGGTCTCCATCAACGAACGACTGACCGCTGCGGCGGCGGCGGTCCTGTTCGTCCTGCTCGCGGCCGAGGGCGTGACCATCCTCAAGATCAGGAGCCTGCTCGTGCCGCATGTGATCATCGGGTTGATCCTCATCCCGCCGATCGTCGTCAAGGTCGCGAGCACCACCTGGCGCTTCGTGCGCTACTACATGGGCGAGCCCGGCTACGTCGCGAAGGGCCCGCCCCAGCGGCTGTTGCGGATCCTCGCTCCCCCGCTGGTGGTGATGACGGTGTTGCTCTTCGCATCCGGCATCGCCCTGGTCGTCGTGCACCACCCGCCGGGATGGCTCTACGACCTGCATCGGTACGGCTTCGTCCCCTGGTTCGCGATCCTCGTCGTCCACGTCCTCGCCTACGTCTGGCGGGTACCCGGTCTCGTGCGGCCGGATGTCAGTGTGCACCGGCGCCGCCAGCGCGACCGGGTGCCGGGGAGGTGGGCCCGCATCTGGCTGCTCTTCGCCTCGCTCGTGGTGGGCGTGGCACTCTGTGTGCGGGTGTGGCCGAGCATGGCGGACAACGTCCACACGTTCCTGTTCCGGTGAGGACCGCCAACCATCCCCGAGGTGAGGAACCCGACCGCATGACGACCATCGACGCCACCCACCATTCCTACGAGCCCGTCGCCTCCTACGTGGCCCCACACCTCCAGGGACCGACCGGGGGCACCCGTGGATGACCCGGTCCCCACCGCCGGCGTCACCCACGAGATGCTCGCGGTCAACGGCATCCAGCTGCACGTGGCCCTGGCCGGACCCCCGAGCGGCCCGCCGGTCGTCCTCTGCCACGGCTTCCCCGAGCTGTGGTACTCGTGGCGCCACCAGCTCCAGCCACTGGCCGGCGCCGGCTTCCGGGCCATCGCCCTCGACCAGCGCGGCTACGGCACGAGCTCGGGGCCGGGAGAGGTGGCCGACTACGGCTCGGACCGGCTGACCGCAGACCTGTGCGGTCTGCTCGACCACTTCGGCTACGAGCGGGCCCACTTCGTGGGCCACGACTGGGGGGCGATGGTCGTCTGGGAGCTGGGCCGGCTCCACCCCGACCGGATCACCTCCATCTACAACCTGAGCGTGCCCTACTCGCAGGCGCCCGCCCCACCCACCGCGATCTTCCGGGCCGTCTTCGCTGGCAGGTTCTTCTACATGCTCTACTTCCAGCCGGTCGGCCCGGCCGAAGCCGAGTTCGACGCCGATCCCCGGCACTTCCTGCGCACCATGCGGTACGCGGCGGGTGGCGAGGGCATGGCCCGTGCCGATGCCCGGCTGCTCGACGCCCCGGAAGAGGGGACCCGCTTCCTCGACGTCCTCGGCACCGCACCCGAGGTGCTGCCCGGGTGGCTGACCGAGCACGACGTCGACGTCTACGCCGAGGCCTTCGGGCGGAGCGGTTTCTTCGGACCGGTCAGCTACTACCGCAACATGGATGCCAACTGGGAGCGCTCGAAGGACATCCCACCGTCGGTCTACACCTTCCCCACCGGGTTCCTCACCGGCTCGCTCGACCCGGTCAGCCGGATGATGCCCGGAGTGGCCGAGGAGATGGCGAGCCTCCTCCCCGACTTCCGCGGGACCACCGTGGTCGACGGTGCCGGGCACTGGATCCAGCAGGAGCGTCCGGAGGAGACCAGCGCGGCGCTGCTGGCCTTCCTCGCCGACACGGGATGACCCCGTCCTGCCCGACATGACCTGCCTGTCACGAAGGCGGTGATCGACTGCCCGGGTCCTCGAATCATCGGAGCTGGGTGACGTGGTCAGGTGTCAGCTCCGCCAGGCTGGCGGCACCGAGCAGTCGCATGGTGCGGGCGATCTCTCCGGCGAGGATCTCGATGGCACGGTCGACGCCCTGGCGGCCACCGGCCATCAGCCCGTAGAGGTAGGCCCGGCCGACCAGGGTGAAGCGCGCACCGAGTGCGATCGAGGCCACGATGTCCGCTCCGGCCATGATGCCGGTGTCGAGGTGGACCTCGACACCCTTTCCGACCGCGCGCACCACCTCGGGGAGCAGGTGGAACGGCACGGGCGCCCGGTCGAGCTGGCGCCCGCCGTGGTTGGACAGGATGATGCCGTCGACTCCCATGGCGGCGAGCCTCTCCGCGTCCTCCAGGCTCTGCACCCCCTTCACGACCAGCTTGCCCGGCCACCGCTGCTGTATCCAGGCCAGGTCCTCGAAGGTCACCGTCGGGTCGAACATCGAGTCGAGGAGCTCGGCGACGGTCCCGGGCCAGCGGTCGAGCGAGGCGAAGGCCAGCGGCTCGGTGGTCAGCAGGTCGATCCACCACCCCGGGTGCCGGGCGGCGTTCGCGACCGTAGCCAGGGTGAGTCGGGGCGGGATCGACAAGCCGTTCCGGATGTCGCGCAGGCGGGCGCCGGCGACCGGGACGTCGACCGTCACGAGGAGGGTGTCGAATCCGGCGGCCGCGGCCCGCTCGACGAGGGCCATCGAGCGGTCGCGGTCCTTCCACATGTAGAGCTGGAACCAGTTGCGTCCGTCCGGATTGGCGGCACGCACGTCTTCGATCGAGCTGGTGCCCATGGTCGACAACCCGAAGGGGATGCCTGCGGCGCCGGCCGCTCCGGCACCGGCGATCTCCCCCTCGGCGTGCATCATCCGGGTGAAACCGGTCGGCGCGATGCCGAAGGGCAGGGCGACGTCGCCGCCGAGCACCACAGACGACGTGTCCACCTCTGCGACGTCGCGCAGGATGCGCGGGTGGAATTCGATGTCCTCGAAGGCCTGTCGCGACCGTGCCAGGGAGATCTCGGCCTCGGCCGCCCCCTCGGTGTAGTCGAAGGGAGCCCTCGGCGTGCGGCGTGCGGCGATCGCACGGAGATCCCAGATGGTGTGCGCCGCGTCGAGGCGGCGCCTCCTCGCGTCCAGCTGCGGCTTCTTCAGCCGGATGAGCGGCGCCAGGTCACGGGCCCGGGGCATCTGTCGCTTCAACGCGACCCATCCCCCACCGGGTGCAGGCGCAGGTCGCACGTCCCACCGTCGGCGGCCAGGCTGGTCCCGGTCGCGGACCGGTTCAGTGGAGTGCTGCGGTTCACGCCTGCCCCATGACCTGGCGCTGGCGGCCGAGTCCCTCGACTTCGACCTCGACGACGTCACCGGCAACGAGGTAGGGGAAGCGCCCCGACATGGCGACGCCTTCGGGTGTGCCGGTGAGCACCACGTCGCCGGGGTCGAGGGCGAGGAACTGGCTCAGGTGCCAGACGAGATGGTCGACGCCGAAGATGAGGTCCGAGGTCGACGAATCCTGGCGGGGTTCGCCGTTGACCCAGCTGCGCAACCGCAGGTTCCCGGGGTCGATCTCGTCAGGGGTCACCAGCCAGGGACCGAGCGGGCAGAACCCCGGAGAGGACTTCCCCTTGCTCCACTGGCCTCCCGACAGCTCGAGCTGGAACTCGCGCTCCGACAGATCGTCGGCCACGAGGTACCCGGCGATGTGGCGCCTCGACTCGGCGGGTGAGTCGAGGTAGTGGCAACGCTCGCCGATCACCAGCCCCAGCTCGACCTCCCAGTCCATCCTGGTGCTTCCCTTCGGGATGTCCACCGGGTCGTTCGGACCGACGACCGAGTTGGGTGGCTTGAGGAACAGGATCGGGTTGGTGGGAGGCGGCGAGCCCGATTCGGCCGCGTGGGCGGCGTAGTTCATGCCGATGCAGACGATGGCACCTGGCCTCGCGATCGGCGCCCCGACGCGACGGTCAGATGCAGCGTCGAGCTCGGGCAGATCGGCGCCGGCGATCCGGGCCAGCACCTCGGGGGCGAGGGAGGACCCGCCCAGATCCGGGAGCACACCACGCAGGTCGAAGGCCCGTGCCCCGTCCATGAGCACCGGGATCTCCGCCCCGACCTCACCCAGCCGTGCGAGCTTCATCGGTGAGCCCGTCCTCCCCTCGTGGTCGATCGTGCTCCGTGGTCGATCCTGACCGACAGTACAGACATCCGAATTCGAGCTTCAAGTTCGCCGTCTGCCGAGGCGCTGGTCGACCCGGTCAGGCCCACGGCTCGCCCACCGGAGCCGTGCCGACGCCAGCCCCCCGCATGGCACTCGTGATGGTGCACCGCCGATCACGGATCGGAGGGTGGCGCTTCTGGAACGGCGACCGGTGGCGCCGACGGGGGAGGAGCCGGCGAAGGCGGTGCCGGTAGCGATGTTGCCGATGGAGGCGTCGGCTTCGGTGGCGTCGGTAGCGGTGTTGCCGATGGAGCGGGTGTGACCGGCACCGGTGTGGCCTCGGCAGGGGCGGCAGCCGGCACCGGCGCGTCCACTGCCGGCCCGGGTGGCACCGCTCGCGCCCGCTTCTCCGCCCGGCGGTGACGGTGCCTGACGAGGAGGAGGATCAGGACCAGGATGACGAGGACCGCGACCGGCCAGCCCCAGGGGTAGGTGGTGGTGGTGGTGGCCGCGGTCACCGTGCCCTGTCCGGTCGTCACCCGGGCCCGCACCGTGTAGTGGCCGTAGGCGAAGGCCGGGATGGTGACCGGGATGCGGAGGACCTGGGTGGCCCCGACGGCGAGCGGAGCCAACTGCTGTCCCACCACGTAGCCGGTGGGGTTGGCACCGTGTCCGACCGTCACCGACAGGGTGGCGGTGGTGAAGGCGATGGTGGAGGTGTTGCTCACCGACAGCACCAGGTTCACGACCTTGGGGCCGCCGAACCAGCCGCTCACCGAGAGGGGCTGGTTCAACTGGGCCAGCACCGCCACCGGGTTGGTGGCCTTCGGCTGGGGCGGAGGGGCCACGATCGGGGCGCCGAGGATGGTGAGAGGGACGGTGACGCCATTGACGACTCCCGGTGCGGTCACCAGGAAGACGCAGGGGCACGGCACCGGTGGGAGCTGGACGTCGAGCGACCCGTAGAAGATCCCGCCGGCACGGATGGCGGCCGTGTACTGGTTGGACTGGCTGCAGTCGTTGCTCAGGTCGAGGGCGTTCTGGCCGCAGATCTGGATCTCGACGGTCTGGCCCACCGGCGACCATCCCGTGCCGGTGACCTGGACGAGCTCGCCGACGGTCGCGTACTGGGTGCTGGTGTGCACCTGCGGGGAGACCACCTGCAGGGAGATCCCCGCTCCTGCCGCACCGGCCGGGGCGGCCAGCAGTCCGATCGACGCCGCCGACGCCACGAGCCCGGCCAGGACGACGAGGGCGCCCGTCGCCACCCGGGCGACGCGGCGGGCCGTCACGTCTTCACTTCCTCCCTCGTTCCGCTGCCGGGCGGCGTGACCTGGCCGCCCCGCGATCCTGCCCCTGCACCGGCTGCTCCACCGGCGGCGGCCGCCTTGCGGGCCCGCCGGGCCTCGCGGGACTTGGGGCTGAGCACGGTGAAGCGGGCCACGATGGCGGCGATGATCAACAGTACGATGAGGGCCACGATCCATGGGAAGTACCAGAACGAGGTCGAGGCCACAGCGGTCACCGGCGAAGTGGTGTTGGGATCGGAGGCCACCGCCGACACGTGGGCGGTCAGCGGATCGAATGGCGGCAGACCGCTCCACTCCTCGGTGAGCGACAGGTTGCCGCCGGGCAGCATCTGGAGGGGGAGCGGATTGGCCTTGCTCTGGGCCTGACCGGTTTGGTGGATGGTGTAGGTGTGGATGGTCCCGCTGATCAGCCCGGTGATCGACACGGTCACCGACTTGGGGTCGAGGATGTCGTTGCCGGTGTTGACCACCTTGAACCGGACCGCGGTCTTGGCCGGACCGCTCAGGTAGGGGAAAGCCGGGCTCTGGTGGAACACGGTCAGGTCCTCGATGGTGAGACCGGGGAAGGCCTTGCCCACCACCCGTACGTACATCGGGACGGCGAAGCGAAGGATGAGGTTGACCCCGACCGGGTTCTGCTGCTGGGCCGGGTTGTGCAGCTCTTGCACGACCACCGCGCCGACATGGTCACCGGGGGGGGCATTGGACGGGATCGAGAGCTGGAAGGTGTCTACGACCTCCTGGCCCGGTGGGACGGTGAAGCTGGTGTTGCCGACGGTCACCCACCGGCCGACGGTGGTGTTGTGGACCTTGTTCTGGGCCTGGAAGGCGTACGCACCGGTGTTGGGCACGTTGGTGGCGTCCTCGGGGTAGACGATGAACGATTCGGGGGCGTTGCTCTTGTTCAGCACCACCACCTGGTCGAGGATCCGGTGACCGGGGAGAAGCTCGTAGGAGAAGTAGGCCCGCTGCTGGGCCCCGGGGCCGGCGAAGGGCTCGGCGGAGAACTGGAAGTTGGTGTTGGCACCGCCGCTCGAGGCTCCGACCGCTCCGGCCGCACCGGCCGGGCTCGCTGCCGCCACACCCCAGACCAGGGCCCCGGAGACCAGGGCCATCAGTCCGGCCGCGGCACAGGCCACGGCCTGGACGATGCGGCTCCGGGCCCTTCCGTGCGGGAGGGCGCCGCCCGTCCCGGTCCCGCCGGTACCCCCATCCGTCCGCGTGCACTGTCGGATCAGGCTTCCCCCCACCATCGGTGACCTCTCTCCCTCGAACGGCAGACCGATCATCCTAGCTACGACAGAGTCAGCGTCAAGGTGGCCTGGTAACCGGGCGAGCTCGGCGCGGCGGCCGAGGCCGGGACGGGAAGGACGATGCTCGCCCCGCAGCTGAACGAACCGAGAGAAGCGCCGGCCGGGGCCTGACACAGCATCTCCGGTGCGGCACTGAGTCCGGGTGGCGGGGAAACCGCAGTGCCCGGGGCGAAGACCGACGCGGGGTCGATGACCGCTCCGGAGATGACCTGGGCCGGGCTGGTGGGCAGCGAGGCGTTGACACTGGCCTCGGGCGTCCATCCGAGATTTCCCCCGGGGATGCAGACGTTGACGTAGCTGGTCGGGACGTTGCAGCTCACCGACGACCCGGCCGACGGGTCGACGAAGTCGCTGACCTGACCGGTCAGGCTCCATCCCTGGTCGACGCCCCCGTCGTTGATCACGGTCACCGGAGCCAGCTGGCCGCACGCACTCTGGGGCTGGCCGTCGAGGGTGAGGGGGGCGCCTGTGCAGGTGCCCCCCGAGACCGTCGATCCGAGGACGTCGGTCGGGATGGCGCTGGGTTGCTGGAGGATGAGGCCGGCGGGAAGCGAGCTCGCCGTCTGCACATCCAGGGGCGGCACGATGGCCAAGGAGACCGTGGTGACGTTGGAAACGTCACCGGCAGTGTCGGCCACCGTATAGGTGAACGAGTCGGTGAGGCTGAGCGCGTGGTCGTTGGTGTAGAGGACGGTCCCGTTCGGGTTGACCGTCGCCGTGCCGTAGGTGGGGGGCGTCACGATGGTCACCGTCTGCGGATCGAGCGGGTAGTCGGTGGCGGTGTCGGACGACAGCACGGGCAGGGTGGCCGACGCCCCCCACGCCACCGAGAAGGTCTGCGGGTTGGCCACCGGCGGGGTGGCCACCACGAAGTACTCGACGGTGGAGGTCGCCGTGTTCCCCACCGAGTCGGTGGCGGTGACGGTGAAGGTGTGGATGCCGTTCGGCTGGGCGCTGGTGGTGTCGATGTTGGAGCCGGTGGCCACCGTTCCGACGCACGAGGTGACGGTCACCACCGGGTCGGCGCAGCTGAACGCGGCCGGCACCGACTGGCCGAAGCCGTATCGACCGCCGTCGGTCGGCGAGGTGATGGAGATGGTGGGTGGGGTGGGGTCGATCACGGTGAACGAGACGCCGGTCTGCGGTCCGACGGTCACCGAGGCCAGACCGGTCGGAGCGGTGATGGGCGCAAAGCCGGGCAGGCTGACCGTGCCGGGAGCGGTCACCTTCACCGTGTAGGTGAGCTCGAGGTAGATCCCGTCGGTGCCGACCGACGGGTTGGACGACTCGACCCAGGTGGTGGTCAGCGACGAGAGGGGATTGGGCGGGTTGTAGGCATTGCCGGTGTAGGTGGTGCCGTTGACCAGCAGCAGCCCGGTGGGCGTCGAGTGGGTGGTACAGGTGGCGTCGGTGCAGGCGCCGGCCCCGGTGAGCGAGCCCTGTCCGGCGGTGGGTGAGTCGAGGCCCACCGCCGAGGTGGTGACCGGACCCTCGATGACCGTGCCGGTCGGGGCGGGGAGCGTCCAGGTGAGGAGGGGACCGGGCGAGGCGGTCGTCGTATAGGCGCCGGGCTTGTACACCTGCCAGGTGACGGCGAAGGTGTCGCCCATGACCAGGTTGCCGCCGTTGGCGGTCGGGGCGGTTACCTGGTAGGTGGCCTCGGGCGGTGCCGGTGCGGCGCAGCCGGTCCCGCCGAAGCTGCACGAGGTGCCGGTCGACAACGGGACGGCCCCGGCATCGGTCGGGCCGACGACCGTGGTGGTCGGCACGGCCTGGACGTAGTAGGAGACGGTCTGGGTGGCGGGAGTGCCGCGCAGGTCGGTGGCGTCCACGGCAAAGGTGTGGGTACCGACGGTCGAGGTGTCGATGGCCGACCCGTCGGCAACGGTGCCGGTGCAGGTGGCGATGCCATAGCTGGCCACGTCGGAACAGGTATAAGAGGCGTCCACCACCTGGCCGACCGTGTACACGGCTCCATCGGTCGGGGCCACGAGGTCGATGGCGGGTGGCAGGGTGTCGATGGCCACCACCGCAGTCGTGGACAGGGCCGGGGCCGGCGAGGCCGCCGGCCAGCAGGTGTCGGTGACCGGCACCGTCGTGGCGGTGGTGCCATTGGTCACCGTGGTCTGGAGGACCGAGCTCAGCACCGGGTCGGTACTCGAGGTGGCCGTGCCCACCGGCTGCACGTCGAGGAGACTGGAGGTGATGGTGGTGCCCACCACCGAGGACGCGGTCACGGTCAGGTCGACGGTGGGCAGGGTGAAGGACTGGCCGGCGGCGATGGGACCGGGCACCGTCTCCACCACGTCGGCCCCACTCGGGCTGGCGACGTCAGACACCTCGGTCACAGTGGCCCCGGAGCCCACGTTGGCCCCCCCGGACAGGGTGGCCGACTGGTAGTTCGCACCGGCCGGCAGCGGCAAAGCCAGGCGGATCGAACCCTCCGAGGTCACCGGGTTGGAGAGGGCGGTGGTCGGCACCGTCTGGGCCTGGCTGGCGAAGGAGAAGGTGAAGGTGCCCCCGGGCAGCGATTGGGAGGGTGCACCGGTGACGCTCATGGCCAGGTCCTGGGTGGTGGCCACGGGAGTGGTGGAGGCCGACGTGGACGACATCCAGCACGACAGCGAGGGGGGCGTGGCCGCAACGGCCGTCGGTGCCGCTACAGAGGTGGCGGCCACCGTCGCAGTCGCGAACAGGGCCAGCACCGCTGCGATGGCTGCCTTCTTCTGCCCCCAGCCACTGCGGTTCACCTGCACCTCCCTCGAAACCTTAGATGCTCCATGACGAAATCAGTGTTCGGTCCGCCCCCCGATCGAGTGCCGTCGAGGGTCCGACCGGGGAAGACGCACAGGGGGAGCGGGGCGAACCCGCTCCCCCTGTGGCTTCAGACCGCAGCGGTCACCCGCTACGGCTCACCCCGGGCTCTCCTAGGAGAGCGTCAGGGTGATGGTGGCCGCATAGGCGGGCGCACCAATGGCACTGAGCACACCCGGCTCGGCGATCGAGGCTGGGATCACCAGCTCGAGGCCGGCACCGCAGATGAAGGTGCCGCCGGCCTGACCAGAGGCCGTGGAGCACAGGTTCTGCGGGGCAGCCTGCAAACCGGCGTTGGGAGCCGGCTCGACCACTGGGTTCGGCTGCACAGCACTACCCGCGAGAATCGGGTTGGTGCTGACCGCAGGTGCGATCGGCGTGAACGGCGCGATCGGTGAACCAGAGGCCACCTGGGCGGTGTCACCCGGCACGATGTTGTGAGCCACAGCACTGGCTGGCTCCCAGGCGAGGTTGCCGCCGGGGATGCAGTGGTTGCTGTACGACGCCACCGTGTTACAGGTGAGACCAGGCGCAGCCGGGTCGTTGAAGTCGCTCACCTGACCGGTGAGCGTCCAACCCGTATCCAGGCCGGTGGAGTTGGTGACGGTCAACGGGCTGAGGATCCCGCACGCAGTCTGCGAGTTTCCGTTCAACGTGATGCCCGCTGTGGTCCCACCGGTGCAGAACGAGCTGCCGAGGACATCGAGCGGGAGCCCGTTGGCCTGGGACAGGATGATCTGACCCGGCTCGACCGGCAGCACGATCTCCTGGTGCAGTGAGCACGAAGAGAGCGAGCCTGTCGAACCACCACCAGCGTTACCGGTCCCAGCAGAGCACTGGTTGTAGGAGACGTTGATGGTCACCGTTCCGACGTTGGACGTCTGGGGTGTGGTGGAGTAGCCCGACACCGCGTCGTTCTGCACCGTGAAGGTGAAGGAGTCCGTGGTCGCCGTGCTGCTGGCGTTGTTGCAGTAGGTCACCACACCCGTGGTAGCCGTCGACAACGTGCCGTCGGCCGTGGACGTGGCCGGAGTGGTCACGACGGTGGCCGGGTTGATGGTGTCACCGACGTCGGTGGCTCCGTTCAACACGTTGATCTGCGCGCACTGCCCGTGGGATACCGACACCGTCTGGTTCTGCACCACCGGTGCTATCGGTGGCGAGGTGGCGGTGAAGGAGTCCATCGGTGTGGCCGCAGGACTGCTCGGTCCTCCGATGGCTGCCGATTGGGCACCCGGGGTGTAGCAGGGGAACGAGACCAGAGCGGTCAGGTCCAGCTCACCTTCGGTCAGCGTGGTGGTCCCGGTGTTGGGCCCGATGGTCCAGGTGTCCGGGTTCATTGTCACGCTGATGCTCGATCCGCTTGCCTCGGTCGTGGCGTCGACCGGGATGACGATGGGCAGCTGTCCGGTGGCGTACGTCGTCGCCTGCGAAGTCGGCGTGACGTTGGTGCCGTTGACGGTCAGGGTCGCCGCGGTCACGGCGATCTGGGTCTGACCGGCAGCACCGGCATCGGTGATCAACGTGCCTGGGATGGTGGCTGACACCGTCGGCGTCTCGGTGAAGGTCTGTCCGACGTTGACGTTGGACGGCACACCCGGTGTCTCCGACACGGTGGCGGTAACGCTCACCAGGCCGAGGATCGGTGCCTTACAGGAGTAGGTGGTCGTCGACGAACCGGCATACGCAGCGGTCGAACCGACCACCACGCTTACCAGGCCGGCGAACAGGCCCATCAACAGTGCCAACGACGCACCGATGGTGGTAATTCGCCTGAGCCG
>DAHUZT010000085.1 GCA_027315005.1 Acidimicrobiaceae bacterium
CATCGTGCTGCCCGAGTAGGCGGGCCGCATCGGCTGTGGAGTTCGTCGCCAAGATGTTGACCTGGCCGAGTTCGTCCTCCAAGAAGCCACGGCACTGTGCGGTGGCCATGGGGATCGACGCCACCCGTTCGACGTCGGACAGCCGTGTTCCGGGAAGGGCCATGAGGTGAAGATGGATGTCGAGCACGATTTCACGCTGAATGCGAAGGTCGAAATCGAAGACAAGACTATCGACGATGTCCCGAACACTGCCTTCGATCGCGTTTTCGAGTGGGACGAAACCCAGGTCCATCGTCCCGGAGCGCACCGCCTCGAGGACTCCGACCAGGGATTCGAACGGGATACAGAGGGCGGATGCAAATGCCGGCTCACCGAGCAGGGCTTCTTCGGTGAAGGTGCCCTTCGGGCCGAGAAAGGCAATACGGGGATGCCGGGACATCGGCGTGTCAGAGGATGCGCCGTCAGCCATACCCAGGCAGGATAGTGAACATCATGGACAGTTCCGCACTGCAGCAGCTGCTTGACGAGGTACGGACCGGCGCCTCCTCACCTGATGACGCCGCGCGTCGCCTTCGACGTCTCCCATTCGCCGACCTCGGCTTCGCCAAAGTCGACCATCACCGGCCGTTGCGCCAAGGGCTCCCGGAGGCGGTCTACGGTCAAGGGAAGAGCCCCGAACAGTGCGCCGCCATCGTAGGGGAACTCCTGCGAGGCGCCGACGGCGAAGACGGTCACGACGGTGGTTCAGAACGGCCGTTCGAGAAGGCGACGCTTGAGAGCTGCACCCATGACTCGACTGCGTGTGCGGAGCATCGGACCGGCGCGACGGACCATCTTCCCGACGGGGCAGACGATGGGGCAGTCAACGGCATCCCCGGCAGTCCCGGCATCCCCGGCAGTACCGGCATCCCCGGCAGTCCCGGATCGCCGGTGATCCTCACCCGTGCCGACCATCTTCAGGTCGAGGCGGCCATGATGGCCAACCCGGGCGGTACCCGCACCCTGACCGGCCTCGCCACCGGCAGTGACCGGGTCCGCGGTGAGCTGTCGACCGTGGTCTGGCGGCCGGCACCCGAGCGCAGGGTCAACACCCTGATCGTCACGGCGGGGACTGCCGATCTCCCCGTGGCTCGCGAGTGTCAGGCCACTCTCGAGGCGCTTGGAGTCTCGCCGACCCTGCTCACCGACTGCGGCGTGGCGGGGATCCACAGGCTGTTGGTCTCGATCGACGAGCTGTCGGACGCCGACGCGGTGGTGGTGGTAGCCGGCATGGAAGGGGCACTGGCCAGTCTGGTTGGTGGCATCACCCCCGCTCCGGTGGTCGCCGTTCCGACCAGCACCGGCTATGGAGCCGGCCTCGAAGGAGTGACGGCCCTGTTGGCCATGCACGCGTCGTGCGCCGCGGGCGTTGCCGTCATCGGGATCGACAACGGTTTCGGGGCCGCCTGTGCGGTGTCCCGCATTGCCTCGGCAGGAGCTCGTAGTAGGGCCAGCTCGTCCGGTTCCCGCACTCCGGATGCGAGAAGCCAGTGATCAGTCAAGAGAGCACCAACCTGCAGAACGACTCGGGCAAAGGGGTGCCCTCCGGCGACGGCGTGATCGCGGGTCGACCACCCGCTGAACGAACGATCGCATGGTTCCATTGCTTCGCCGGGATAGCCGGTGACATGACGCTCGGGAGCCTTCTCGATGTAGGCGCTGACCTCTCGGAGGTCAGGACCCTGCTTCGGAGGTTGCCCCTCGGCGGGTGGCAGCTCGACTCCGAACCTGTGCTCAGAGGGGGAATTGCGAGCACTCGTGCGATCGTGACCGTCGAAGGCGACGTGGTGGTCCGCACTCACTCGCACATCTCGGGCCTGATCGAGGAAGCTCGTCTCCCAACTCGGGTGACGACTCGCGCTCTGGCTGCCTTCGCCGCTCTCGCCGCCGTCGAGGCGCGCCTTCACCGTCGGCCGGTCGACCAGGTTCACTTTCACGAGGTGGGGGGCCGCGATGCGATCGTCGATATCGTGGGTTCGGCAGCGGCACTCGAAGTGATGGGAGTGGACGAGGTCTACGCCAGCCCGATCGCCACAGGGATGGGATTGGTGAAGTCTGCTCACGGGTTGTTGCCCAACCCTTCGCCAGCCGTGGTGGCCCTGCTCGAGGGCCTTCCGACTTGGGGCCGGAACCTGAACGCGGAGTTGACGACACCAACGGGGGCTGCGTTGCTGGCTGCCTGGGCTTCGGGCTTCGGACCGATGCCCGCGATGCAGGTGATCGGTCAAGGGTTCGGTGCGGGTGCTCGCGAGCTCGGTGAGTTGCCCAACTGCACGCAAGTGGTCATCGGCCGGTGGATTGATCGAAAGCTGACGGTTGCTTCCCACCGGGATCCGGCCAGCCCGACTGAAGCGGTCATCCCCGCCGGAACGAGTGGATCGGTCAGCTCTGGACCCACCCGAGAATCTCATGCGGGGGTGTTGGAAGATGACGACTCGGACGCGGGGCAACCAGTCTGCCTGCTCGAAGCCAACCTCGACGATGTTTCCGGGGAGCTCTTGGCCACGACCGCGCAGGACCTGCTCGAAAATGGTGCCCACGATGTCTGGCTTTCTCCGGTCATCATGAAGAAGGGCCGGCCCGGGCACGTCATTCATGTGTTGTGCGATCGTTCTCTGCTCGCTGTTTGCCGATCGGTATTGCGTCGCGACACCGGCACTTTCGGGGTGAGGATGGTGAGCGTCGAGCGGTGGCCCGCTGCCCGTACATTCGGCACTGTTTGGATCGCCGGGCAATCGCTCCGGGTGAAGGTCAGCGCAGATCGCATCAAGGTCGAGCACGAGGATGCCGCCCGAATTGCCCGTCACACCGGTCGCTCCATTCGAGAGGTGATTTCAGAGGCAGAGTCCGTGTGGCGTCTTCGAGGAGGCGTTGGTCCGACCCCAGTGGACGACGAGCTCCGGCCAGCGCAGGGAACAGGAGAGATTCCGGACAACCCTCTGCCCACCGGGGGTGGATCAGATTCGGATGTCCGTCCACCTACCCGATCGGTACCAGGGAATGACGCGGTCGACCCGGCTTGAGAAGACCGTGGTTGGGCGCGCCGTGGCACCCCGGGCCTGCATCGCTGCTTCGACTGCGTTCAACCCGAACCGGCGAATGCGTCCGGAGACGATCTCGCTCCGTCGGGCAGTGTCCATCGCCAGCCGTCGTCGGTGTGTTCGAGGGTGCACCGGTGGTGCGTCTTCAGGTAGTGGTGCCAATGGCAGAGCCGGGCCAGGTTGGCCAAGCTGGCCAGGCCTCCCTGGGCAAAGGGCTTGACGTGGTCGATCTCCAACCCTTCACGCTCACCACAACCGGGAACCACGCAGATCGGGTCTCGTTCACACAGTGCCCGCTTGATCGATGCCGGAATGGTGCGTCCGGCATGAGCGACCGTCGCTACGTCCACACCCTCGGTGAGAAGCACGCTCAGGATCGAGTCCACCGCCAGGCGGCGGGCGACTTCGACCGGTATCGGACCGACTCCGGGTATCTCGCACACTTCTCCGACTTCGACGGATCCCCGTATCAAGGCAGCGTGATCCACGCGGACATGAACCATGGCGGAAGGGGCCTCGTCCGATCTGGGGCCCTCCCGGTCCGGGTGGGGATCGGGTCGGGAGCCTCGGTCGGCCAACCGGACCAGGGCATCGGCTGAGAGTGCCCTTCGGGGCTCGTCCGATCCGGTTCGGCGTGCCGTCGCAGCAAGCCGATCCGTCTCTGCCCTCACCACCGCGATCAAGCGAGCACCTTCATCAGGTGTCAGCTTGGCGTCGAACCGGACACCTCCGTCGGATTCTGTCCAGTTCCGGAGGTAGCGAGCGCGATGGACCGCCACGTATGCCTGCAGCTGATCACGTCCGGTGGCCTTGATTCGACGGCAGCGGACCTTCAATACGCTGAGAGGTTGTCTGCTGGCCGCCTCGACCAGTTCGCCCTCCGCTTCGGGCCGGAGTCGTGCTGCTTCGGCGATCTCTCTGGCCTGTGCTTCGGAGAGGCGACCGCTCCGAACGGCCTCTTCAGCGGTGGGAAGAGACTGGAGCTGCCGGGCGGTGTTCAAGGAGTTGATGGCGGGCCCGAGAGCCGTGCCGGTGGCCTCGGCGACGTGAGCGGCAGCTGATCGGTGTCCATTGCGGCGCCAGACGTTGGACGACTCGACCCTCCGAGCGGCCAGCAGTTTTCCACCAGAGGCCAATTTCTCGATCTCCGCGAACCCGTCCAGCAGTCTGGCTGCGTCGGTACCACTCAGCCGATCGGGGTCGAGATCGGCCAACAGGGACCGAAGGTCATCAGCTACCCGTTTGAGAGTCTGAAGAGTCATGTCCCCAAGCTTCCAGGTGGGTGTGACGCTTCGGTCCTGAGCAGCGCGGATCCGACCTGAGCCGCAGGAAACCAGCACCTGGCGAGGCCAAGGTGAGATCGGTCACACCCCGGACCTGCACAGCGTGCGTGGGCACGCGTCACCAGAAGGGACCAATATCCGACTACCGTCTGCGCTGAACGTCTGGGCAAGATGGTCGGCGTCTTGCACACCCGAGGAGGAAAGGAATCGGCAGTGTGTCGAGGTTCTCGGCGGTACTCCCTGTTGGTCGGTGCCGTGGCGTTGGGCGCTCTGTTCCTGGCCGCTTGCGGCGCCTCTCCGTCGACCACCGCTGCACCGTCGAGCACGACTGCCGTGAACCCGACAGCGCCGAGTCCTTCGGCGACGACCGCCTATGCACCCATTCCACCGGCCGATCGATCTCCGGCAGGAACTGCCGGAGCGCAGCCGACGATCGTCGTCCCTCCTCCTCCGGCCCCCAGCCAGCTCGAGGTGAGCGATCTCATCACGGGAACCGGACCGGTCGCTCAGGACGGGGATACGGTCGAGGTCCAGTACGTTCTGGCCACGTACTCGGCGGGTAAGGTGATCCAGTCATCGTGGAGCGGTTCCCCGTTCAGTTTTGTGCTCGGGGCCGGCAGGGTCATCAAGGGCTGGGATGAAGGGGTCGTCGGGATGAAGGTGGGTGGTCGGCGAGAGCTGATCATCCCCCCGAGCCTGGGATACGGCTCACAGTCTCCCGGCGCTGGGATCGCCCCCAACGACACGCTCGTGTTCATCGTCGACCTGCTCAAGGTCACCTGAGAGCACGTTGCTTTCCGGTCACCACAACTGTGAGTCCGAGGGGCTGTGAGTCCGAGGGGCCGTGAGTCCGAGGGGCCGTGAGTTCGACGCCGGTTCATCGAGGTCCGGTCAACGCCAGGGCGGCGAGTGCGGCGACGATGGCCAGCGGAACCGAAACCATCCCAAGCAGAATCGTTCGTCGGACCGGTGGCTTGCAGCCGGTGGACCATGACGTCTTCCACCAGAGGAACCACGCAAGTGAACCAGTGGCGAAAAGATTTGGTCCGACGTTGAGCCCCACCAGGAGGGCATAAGGGTGGTGGAGTGAGCCTGAGGCAAGTAGCGACGCGGCCGGAAGATTGTTGAGGATCACCGATGCCGATGCCGCCAGGGTCGCGGTCCCGGCAACATCGAGGTGATCCAGGAGCACCGATGGTCCGGTCCAGACCCGTCCGAGCGTTCCCAGGCCGACCGCAATGCCGAACAGGCCTGCCAGCACCGGAAACCCGACGACGGTACGAACGCGTTCGAAGCATTCGTGGTGCCGAACGAGGCGGAAGATCGTCAATGCGATTCCCACGCCCACCACCGAGAGTGCTGCATTGCGCAGAATGACCATGAGGACGACCACGGCACACACCGATGACCCACTCAGAAGTGCCGGAACACTTCTCGGGTTCCAGACCGCTCCTGCATCACCGCCCACATCCGGGACCGATGGAGATTCAGCGGAGCCGCTTTTGAAGCGTGCCCCGGCGACTTGTCCTTTCACGTGCGACGGGTTGCTCTGGCCTGCCAACGATGATGTGTCGGACCCTCGACTCTGGAGCGTCCGAGTTCGTCGCCACTCCGCCGCGGTGACCACGCCTCCGGTCACCACTACGGCGGCCAGCCAGGGGAGTGCCATCCGAGCGACGAAGTCCTGACCGGTGAGTTGGAGGTGTCCGACGACGATGAGATTGGTCAGGTTCGAACCGGGAAGGAGGAGGCTCCCCGCATTGGCGAGCAACAAGGAGGTAGCGAGCAGCAGTGTCAGCCTTCCCTCGTCTCCTGCGTCTCCGTTCACGGCATTCGGTGCCGGTGTGCCTGCCCCTGCCGCCGCCCGGTCCGGTGACCGATTCCGATGCAGGTGGACCAGTACCGGGGTGACGAAAGCCACCGAGGTGTCCAGGTTGAGCACCGCGGTTGCGACGGCCACCGTGGCAGCAGCTCCAGCGACCAGGGCCGGTCCCGTCGGGGCCGTCGCGGAGAGACGCCGGCCGGCAGCGGCGAACAGTCCGTCTCGATCCGCGGCCAAGCCGACGAGCAGCAGCCCCGTGACCAGGACGAAGGGGGGCCAGACCTGTGATGCCGCTGATCGGGCGGGACCAGAATCGATGCCGAATGCAAGCAAAAGGCCGAGACACCCCGCGCCGCCGACCAGCCAGCCGAGCATCGCCGGATTGCGACCTCGGCCGCTCACTGCTCAGCCGGTTCCTCGGCTCGGGGTCTTCCTGGCATCCGGACTGCTAGCTCGACGTCAGCTGACGGTCGGACATTCCTCGACCCGCCGGACGCCCCGGACCCGCCCGACGCCCCGGACCCCTCCCGACCGTCAGCACTGGTCGGACGTTCCTCCACCCATTTCCGAATCGGACCGATCCAACGCGATGGAATCCGCGTTCCACCGGTAGACGTTGGTCGACCGAGGAGAGAACCCCAACCGGCGGTAGAGACGGTTGGCTTCTTCGCGACTGGGGCGCGAGGTCAGGTCGACCGATCGAGCTCCGGCCCGCTCGGCACGTTCGACCGCCTCCGTCACCAGGGCCGCACCGGCGCCGGCTCCTCGGGCCGATGAATCGACGACGACGTCTTCGATCCACGCCCGTAGCCCGGTCGGCACCCGAAACAGGGCAAGGGTCAGCGTCCCGATGATGACCCCGCGGTCGTCGGTGGCGATCAAGAGCGTGGTCACCTCCGACGAGCAGAGTTCCTCGAGCTCGTCCGCGCCGGGAGGGGGTGAAGACATTGAGAGCTGTGGAACCAGCCTTCTCAGAGCCTCGACGAGGGCTGGCGTCACCGAGGTGATCTCCGACACGGTGACCGCGCCGGAGACCGAACCGGAACCCGTCGACCGGGAGCCTGAACCGGCACCCGAACCGGAGCCGTCCCGATCCCGGCCGATGGGCCTCGTCGTCATCGGCGGTCGGGTCCTGGCGTCGGCAGGCCTGTGAACGAGGTGGTCACAGATCGGTTCGAACGAAGTGCGCAGTGCGGGCATGTCTCGGTCCGCAAGTCGAGATCATCGACGGGCGGACTCTGGGATCTGCTCCACGGTTCGCCCGTAGTTCAGGCATCAGACGCAGTGGCACAGTCACCTTTCGGGTTCACCCCTCCAAACCGGTGAGCGCACCGAATCGTAGAGAACTTCGATTGGCTCACCGCGCAGGGCTGCGAAGACGTGGCGGCCCCAGCGCTCGGCGCCCGCCAGGGGAACGGGGAGGCTGTCGAGTGGAAACCATCCGACCTCGGAGCACTCGAGAGGATGGGGGGAGAGCTCGCCTCCGAGCACCCGGCATTGGAACACGAGTGAGTAGAGCGGAATACGGCTGACGCCGATGCGGAGTCCGTCGAGCACGGCGATGAGCCGGACGATCTCGACGTCGATCCCGGTCTCCTCCTTGACTTCCTTCACGACGACTTCGGGGGCCGAATAGCCGATGTCGGCCCAGCCGGTGGGGTAGAGCCAGATCCCCGAATCAGCCCGCTGGACGAGGAGGATCTCACCCCGGTCGTTGCCGACGGCGGCTCCGACCGCCACTTTGGGTGTCACGTAGCCGGGCACACCCTTGCCCACCGAGCGCATCCATTCCTCCACCAGTCCATCAACGTCTTCGGCGTCACCAGGTCCTTCTTCGGCCGTCACCCGGATGTCCGCCGCCACACGGAGGATCTCTTCGTACCGCTCCTGCTCGTACAGGGATTCTGTGAACCCGAGACCGGTCCGTGCGATGCCCGCCAACGCCTCGCTCCACCGCAGAAGCTGCTTGGCGGAGGGAGTATCGATCACCTGCCAGACGCTAGCTGCTGCCCACACGTGAGCGCATCCATCGGCCACAATGGAGCGTGGCCGTTCGCGAAGATTGCCGTCATTACGTCATGCAGACCACCTCGGAGGACGAGAAGCTCGAGCGATGCCGGGTCGGAGCCAACCGGCAGATCCCGTTCGCCTGTCCCGAGGGTTGCCTGTTCTACGAGCCCAGGAAGGTTTCCGGTGCCGGATGGACCGTCCGTAGTCCAGACGGTTCCTGACCCGATCGCTTCCGCGGTGTGATGACAAGCGGTGCGACGACAAGCCGGGACGGGCCCCCTTCTCGGCGCTCTAGGTTCTGATCAGGGACCGATGCCGCTCCCGCCGCTCCACTCCGGGCAGGACCCGCTTCCGCCGGGCTCCACTCGGCGCTGGTTGAGGTCCCGCGGTTCAGCTCTCGACGACGTCTCCGAGCAGGTCGACCTGCACACCCTGGTCGTTGAGCCATTCGAGGGCGCGGTCGACCTTGGATCCTTCACCGTCCAGCTCACAGATGATCCAGCCGCTGCGATCACCGACATCAGCCCGTCGGATGTTCGGAACGACGTCGAGCTCCCGGACGAGGCGGGCGATGATCGGTTCGCGCACCAGCGTGTCGGGAAAGGTCAACTTCACCCGAACGCCGATCATCCGGATCTCTCCGAGGTCGGAGTGGCTGTGCTTGGAACCATGAGCGGTGTCATCACCGGTACATCATCCTCCGTACCATGATCGGGATGCGCATCGGGCCCCGTCGGGTCGGTAAGGGACTGGTTGAGGTTCCCCGAACGGAACCCGTCGAGGTCGAGGGTCACGTAGCGGTAGCCGGCGTGGTGGACGGCGGTGGTGACGGCTGCGCGTCGGTCGATGACGCTGGCCAGGTCATCGAGGGGTACCTCGATGCGAGCCGTGTCTCCGTAATGGCGTACCCGGATCTGACCGAAGCCCAGCCGGCGCAGTCCGGACTCGGCTTCGGCGACCGACGCGAGGGTTCCGAGGGTGACAGGGGTGCCATAGGGGAGTCGAGATGCGAGGCAGGCCGCAGCGGGCTTGTCCCAGGTCCGAAGGCCGAGCTCCCTCGACCATGACCGCACCGCAGCTTTGCTGAAACCGGCCTTGACCAGGGGGAATACCGCTCCTCGTTGCGCGGCGGCGGTCTGACCCGGTCGGTGGTCCCCCAGATCGTCCAGGTTGACCCCGAGCACCACCGTCGCGCCGTTCGATCCAGGGACTGATCCTGACCCGGGGGCAGCCAACGGGCCGAGGGCGTCGAGAAGGGCCGTTTTGCAGTGGTAGCAGCGTGAGCCGTCATTGGCCGAATATGCCGGGTCGGCCAACTCGTCTGTCGCGACCTCGATGAAACGGAGGCGCCATTCGGCCGCCAGAGCGCGGCAGTCAGCGAGCTCCTCGGGAGCCAGCGAGGGAGAAACCGCGGTGGCGCACAGCACCCGGTCCTCTCCGAGGGTGTCGGTCGCCACCCACGCAAGCAGAGCCGAGTCTGCGCCCCCGCTGAAACCGACCACGACGGATCCGAGGCCGCGCAACACGACTCGGAGCCCATCGAGGTCGCCGATTCGACCGTGTGCTGCGGGCAGCGAATCGATCTCCTGCACAGTGGTGCCGATGGAAAAGTGCGGGTCGAGCGCGACCTCCGAGTTCTCAAGCATCGTGGACGACCTCGGAGAGAACGGTCTCCACCGATGCCACGATCCCGGTGAGGAAGGGGCCGAATTCGGCGAACCTCGATGATGCCTCGTCGAAGCGCATGGTGTAGACGCAGTCCTTGAGATCGTCCGGGTGCACGGCGAACAACGTGACGCCCCACTCCCAGTCGTCGATTCCAGTTGATGCGGTGATGAGTTGCAGTATTCGTCCTTTGAAGTGTCGACCCACCGATCCATGGCCGAACATCAGCTCTTTGCGGGCTTCGAAGGAAAGCGAGTACCAGTTGTTCTTGTCACGCTCACCACGGCGTTTGGACATCGGGTAGAAGCAGAAGGCGGACATGCCTTCGGGGGGAAGGCTTGGTTGGAGTCGGGCCTGTTTCATGTCATCAGGCACCCCTGCGGCGTACTCGGAGACTTCCGTGAGCGAGACGTACGAGTCGACCACCACCAGGCCCGCTGTCTGGAGATCGGTCTGGAAGCGTCGTAGCTGCCAGAGGTCCGGTCCGACCGCCATGAACCCCAAGTCGGCCTTGTGCCCGAGAACTGCCACACACACGACCTGGAGACCGGAGGCCTCCGCCCGCTTGACGGCCAGGATCACAGCCTGCCGGTCGGTGGAGGGCATCTTCGGCGGCGATCCCCATTCGCCGACCGCTGGTGGTCCGGCCTGCGCGAACGACCCTGATGAAGTGGTCTCGGGCCGCCGGTCGACAGAGGCGGCCGAGCCATCCGCCATCGTGACCGCACCGACCGTCTTGCAGAAGAGGTGGAGCACGCCCCAACCGACCGATGGACTGAGGGGTTCTGTCATTTCGCCAGTCTAGAGAGCGATCGCCCCCTGGCGGCTGGGGACGCGCCAAGGCACCACGGGCCCGACGCACAACGGGCGCCCTCTCGGGCGCCCGTTGTGCTGTACGTCATGTCCCGCCCAGGCATTCCAGCCGGGGCCAGTGACCTGGACCGTTCGACCCGGAGCCGTGTGCATCGTTCCGGCCCGATCGGCGCCCACCCGCTGAGGCGAGCGTTTCGTCTGCGCGTCGCGAGATGGCTGGCGGACGAGCTAGAAGTCGTCCATCCCTCCACCAGGCATGGCCGGAGCCGACTCCTCGGGCTTGTCAACGATGACCGCTTCGGTGGTGAGGAAGAGTGCGGCGATCGATGCTGCGTTCTGCAGTGCCGAACGGGTCACCTTGACCGCGTCGATGACACCGGCGTCGAAGAGGTCGACGTACTCGCCGGTGGCGGCATCCAGGCCTTCGGCCGGCTTCTTCAGGTTGCGCACCTTCTCGACGATGACACCACCCTCCATTCCGGCGTTGATGGCGATCTGCTTGAGGGGCTCCTCTACGGACCTGGCCACGATGCGGGCACCGGTGGCCTCGTCGCCCTCGAGCTTGCCCGCGGTGTCAGTCACAGCAGTCTGTGCCCGGAGCAATGCCACTCCACCACCGGGAACAACTCCCTCTTCGATCGCTGCCTTGGTGGTGGAAACGGCGTCCTCGATACGGTGCTTCTTCTCCTTGAGCTCGACTTCGGTCGCGGCGCCGACCTTGATCACGGCGACTCCACCGGACAGCTTGGCCAGTCGCTCCTGCAACTTCTCGCGGTCATAGTCGGAGTCGGTGTTGTCGATCTCGGCCTTGATCTGGTTGATACGCCCCTTGATCTCGTCGTCGGTACCGGCGCCTTCGACGATGGTGGTCTCATCTTTGGTAACCACCACCTTGCGTGCAGTGCCGAGAAGATCGAGGCTCACGTTCTCGAGCTTCAGTCCGACCTCTTCAGTGACCACCTGGCCTCCGGTGAGGATGGCGATGTCCTGGAGCATCGCCTTGCGACGCTCACCGAAACCGGGCGCCTTGACGGCGGCACTCCGGAACGTTCCGCGGATCTTGTTGACGACGAGGGTGGCGAGCGCCTCGCCCTCTACGTCTTCAGCCACGATGACGAGCGGCTTGCCGGACTGCATCACCTTTTCGAGCAGGGGAAGGAGGTCGCGCACCGCAGTGATCTTTGAGCCCACCAACAGGATGTACGCGTCCTCGAGGACGGCTTCCATGCGTTCCGGATCGGTGACGAAGTATGGGGAGATATAGCCCTTGTCGAAGCGCATCCCTTCGACCAGATCCATGTCCATCCCGAAGGTCTGGGACTCCTCG
>DAHUZT010000075.1 GCA_027315005.1 Acidimicrobiaceae bacterium
ATAGTGCCTGTGATCTCTCGGTGGACCAGGCAGCCTCGGCCGGATTGACCGTGGTACCGCTTGCCATCCGGTTCGGTGACACCGAGTTCGTGGACCGGGTGGATTTGACCACTGACGAGTTCTGGTCACGATGTGTCTCGAGCCCCGCTCTTCCGGAAACGGCGGCTCCGTCGCCAGGCGCATTCCAGCAGGCCTTCGAGGCGGCCGAGTCCGATGGATTCGACGGAGTCCTCTGCATCACTCTCTCCGGGGCGGTTTCGGCGACCCTGCAGTCAGCGATGACGGCAGCCAAGTCGGTGGGTGACAGGTTCCCCATTCGTACCGTCGATTCGAGGTCGCTGACGCTGGGGCTCGGTCTGATGTCCCTGGAGCTCGCCCGAGCGGCCGATGGTGGCGCGTCCCTCGACGAGCTGACGAGCCTGGCCGAGTCGCTCGTCCGGCGCACACGCGTGTTCGGCGTGGTCAACACGCTCGATCACCTCGAGAAGGGTGGCCGGATCGGCGGTGCCCGCGCACTGCTCGGGTCGTTGCTCTCGATCAAACCGGTGCTGACGCTGGTCGACGGCGTCGTCGAAGAGGAATCCAAGCAACGCACCCGTACCCGATCACTTCAGTACCTGGCGGACAAGGTGAGGGGGTTTCCGTCGATCAGCTGGTTGGGCGTGGCCAACGGCGCTGCGAGCGACATCGGTGAGTTCTTGGATCTGCTCGGCACCGTCGGATCCGACCACCCTCTGGTCGTATCTGATCTCGGGCCGGTAGTCGGTACCCACGCCGGTCCGGGCACCATCGGCGTCTGCCTCATCGTCGCCGAATGACGTTGCACCAGCGCCCAAGCATCGGATCCCGCCGGCGTAGGGGCAGGCCAGGCTGGACATCGGACTAGTCTTCCCTCATGGACTCATCGCCTCGGGCCGTGTCTGCACCGGCCACGACGTCGTCACAGGCCGCTTCGATCATGGCCGGGGATCTGGCCTCGCGGGGAGCCGATCGAGTTGAAGAACTGGTAGAGCTGCTTCGCGACAAGACGGTGCGGCCGTTGACACTAGCCACCCGGGCCATCGTCTTCGGCATCATCGTATTCGCCGCCAGTATCGTTACCGTGACACTCCTGTCGGTCGCCATCGTCCGCCTGCTGACCGTCTACGCATTCGGCGGCCGGGTGTGGCTTTCCGACGTAGTCGTGGGAGCGGTGTTCGTGATCCTGGGCCTTGTCGCCTGGTCGCGCCGCACCTCGTCGGCGCGGGTATCCGACAGGTGACCGATACCAGGCGTGTCGTCATCCTCGGGTCGGGCCCGGCCGGTCTAACCGCCGCGATCTACGCGGCCCGGGCCCAGTTGTTCCCGCTGGTCATTGCAGGTGAGCTCTCCTCGACCGGTGATCAGCCGGGCGGGCAGCTCATGCTCACGACCGATGTGGAGAATTTTCCCGGCTTCGCGAACGGGATCATGGGCCCCGAACTGATGCAGGCGTTTCGAGAACAGGCAGCCCGCTTCGGCGCCGAATCTGTCACTACCAAAGCGTCGCGAATCGACCTGTCGAGCCGTCCCTTCGAAATCTGGACCGGCAAGTCCGGTGCAACCACGCCATCCTACGGCGCCGAAACGCTGATCGTCGCCACCGGTGCACAGTCCCTCATGCTGGACGTGCCCAACGAGGGGCGACTGCTCGGGTACGGGGTATCCACGTGCGCGACGTGCGACGGCTTCTTCTTTCGTGATCGTCCGATCGCCGTGGTCGGCGGGGGCGACACCGCCATGGAGGAAGCCCTCTTCCTTACCCGGTTCGCCCGTTCGGTCACCGTGATCCACCGCAGAGGTGAGCTACGGGCGTCGAAAGTCATGCAACAACGGGCGTTTGCCAACGAGCGGATCGACTTCCTGTGGAACACCAGTGTGACCGAGGTGATCGGCGACACCAAGGTCAGCGGAGTCCGGGTGCAGAACACGCTCACCGAGGACGAATCGACCCTCCAGGTGGAAGGCCTGTTCGTTGCCATCGGGCACCGGCCCAACACGGAACTGTTCAAGGGTCAGCTCGAGATGGACGACAGCGGCTACCTGCGAACATTCGAGAGAACCCGCACCAACGTGGACGGCGTGTTCGCCTGCGGGGACGTCCAGGACGACCGCTACCGTCAGGCCATCACGGCGGCGGGCTCGGGTTGCATGGCCGCAATCGACGCTGAACGCTGGCTCGATGAGCGCGAAGCACCCGCCGGATGAGCTGCCTCCTCCACCGCAGCCGGTACGCGACCGAACCCCGGGGGAATGATCGCCGTCATCGAGTCGTTGAACGATCGAGCCCACCAGAGGGCCCCCGGAAGGAGTCCGGGCACGGGTAGGAGGATCAACCCCATGAGCAAGAAGATCACGACTCTGACCGACGCTAGCTTTGACGAGCATGTCAAGTCATCGGAGGTCCCGGTGCTCGTGGACTTCTGGGCCGATTGGTGCGGTCCGTGCAAGATGATCGCCCCCGTCCTCGAAGAGATCGCCTCCGAACAGGAGGAGCGGCTCGCGGTGGCCAAGCTCAACATCGACGACAACCTGGATATCACCCGTCGATTCGAGGTGATGAGCATCCCCACCCTGATCCTGTTCAAGGATGGAGAGCCCGCGGCGCGGATCATCGGAGCGAAGGGAAAGGGACAGCTCCTCCAGGAGCTGTCGGAACATCTCTGAGGCCAGCGATCGGTAGGCTCCGCCCGGTGCGGGGCGCTTTCGAGGTCCGGTCGGGGTGAGCGCCGGCGAGCAGGTCTGGCTCGATGCCGGAACGAGTGGCCCCGCCGTCGCCGATATCCAGCAGCGGCTCGAGCACCTGGGCTTTTCAACTGGAATTGATGCGAGGGCGGAGTTCCGGGCCGGGACCCGTGCCGCCGTCGAAGCCTTCCAGCGCCGCCGGGGCTTGCGGATCGACGGGATCTGCGGGCCACAGACCTGGGAGGCCCTGGTCGAGGCCGGATACCAGCTCGGTGATCGATTTCTGTATCGCCGGACACCGATGCTCCGAGGAGACGACGTGGCGGAGCTCCAGCAAAGGTTGAGCGCGCTCGGCTTCGACACCGGGCGGGTGGATGGGATCTTCGGCGACCTCACGTCGAGCGCCTTGGGCGACTTTCAGCGAAACGTCGGCCTCCCGGTCGACGGCATCGCCGGAGCGGCCACCGTGTCGGAACTCCTCCGGTTCGGCACTCGCCATGACGGGACCGAGCTCGTCTCAGCCGTGCGCGACCGTGAGCTCCTCCGTCAGGCTCCACGAACGTTGGCATACCGTCGAGTGGCGATCGGTGAGGAAGGTGGTTTGGATGCCTGCGTGGCCGCTCTTCGCCGGATGCTGGTGAGCCACGGAGCCCTGGTGACAACGCACCACCACCCCAGCGGGTCCATTCAGGCATCGGAGGCCAACCAAGCCCGGTCCGAAGTGTTCATCGGGCTCCGCATCGACAACGGCCCCCACCGCTGTGCGACCGCCTACTACGCCGGCTATCACTACACCTCGCCGGGAGGGAGCCTGCTGGCCGAACTCCTCCAGCACCTGCTGCCAGGACTGTTGGGCCTTGCCGATGGGGGAAGTCATGGCATGTCTCTCCCCGTGCTGCGCGAAACCCGGATGCCGGCCGTCGTGTGCGAGATCAGCCCGGCAACCGTGGTCGTCGAGCAGGCCACGGCCATCGCCCGAGCCGTCGTGGATGCTCTCGGATCCTGGGTCGGGAACACTTGGGAATGACGCGTCTCATCCTGCACGACACGCTCCATCTCCGAGGCATGGACGTAATCCACAACTTCATGCACAGGTTGTGGATTACGCTCTACCATCGGTTCAGAGAAGTCTGACCACTCTACGTGCTAAAGTAGGGAGAGTTCCACGCTTCTGTCAAGCGATACTCACCCTAAGCGGTTAGGCTTCGAGGGCATCCGCCTCTGATCGCCCGACCATCAACCTATAGATGCGCTCGAGGTCCTCCAGGGTCGCGAAATCGATAGTCAGGCGTCCCCGCTTGGCGGTCATCTCAACCTTCACCCGGGTATTGAGATGACGGGAGAGCAGCTCTTCGAGTTCCAAGATGCCCGGCGGCGGAAGCCGGCGCCGTCCACTGTCCGCCGGAGACGGCTGGGAGGGCGCGAGAACAGGCGTCCCCTCTGGGACCCAGTCGTCTTCCTCGACCGCGGGGACCGCGGGAATGCCTGCCCCCTCCAGTGGAGCGTCCTCACGGTGATCGTGCCGCCGAATCCGGTCCTCCACAGCGCGCACCGAGAGATCCTCGGCCACGACCGCCTTGGCCAACGCCTCCTGGTATCCCCGGTCCGGTGTCCCGAGGAGCGCACGCGCGTGACCGGCTGAGATCTGACCGTCGATCAGAAGGTGTTGCGCTCCCGCCGGAAGCTGCAGGAGACGCAAGATGTTCGTCACCGCAGCACGGCTCCTTCCGACCCGTTTCGCGACCTGATCGTGGGTGTATCCGAATTCCTCGATCAGCTGCTCATAGGCGGCCGCTTCCTCCAGAGCATTGAGGTCTTGACGGTGAAGGTTCTCCACGAGCGCCTGCTCGAGGCTATGTGTGTCGTCAGCTGTCTGGACCAGGACGGGGATCGTCTGCAGGCCCGCCCTGCGGGCGGCCCGCCACCGCCGTTCGCCGGCGATCAGCTCGAAGTCGTTGCTGCCGACCGATCCCAATTCGCGGACGAGGACCGGTTGCAGAACACCGAGCTCACGAATCGAAGCGGCCAAAGACGACATGGTGTCCTCGTCGAAGTTGACGCGCGGCTGCCGTGGATTGGGTCGGATTGCACCGATGGAGACCTCTCTCAGCACCGAGGACCGGTCGCCGCCACCCTCGGGAGGTGGAATCAGCGCGCTGAGCCCCTTGCCCAGTCCGCTACGTCGTGCCACCGCTGACCTCCTTGGCTAGCCCCCGATAGGCGATGGCCCCCCGCGACGCAGGATCGAATACGGTGATGGGCTGTCCGAAGGACGGCGCTTCCGAGAGCCGGACGGTCCGCGGTATCACGTTCCGACACACCTTGGCCCCGAAATGCTGCCGTACGTCGTTGGCCACCTGGTCAGCCAGCTTCGTCCGGGCGTCATACATGGTGAGCACGATAGTGGTGATGTCCAGATGCGGATTCAGGTTTGAGGCAACCAGTTGCACGTTCTGCATGAGTTGGCTCAGCCCCTCCAAGGCGTAATACTCGCACTGAATGGGCACCAGCACTTCGTGGGCCGCAGCCAGGGCGTTGACCGTGATCAGACCGAGCGACGGCGGACAGTCGATCAGGACGAAATCGAAGTCGTCCAGGACCGACTCAACCGACTTCTTGAGCTTGAGCTCTCTGCTGAACGCCGGCACCAGTTCGATCTCGGCACCGGCGAGTGCGATCGTCGCCGGAGCCACAAAGAGGTTCTTCATGCTGGTCGGTTCGATACAGTCCTCCAACGAGGCATCGCGCATGAGAACGTCGTACATCGAGAGTTCAAAATTGCGTGCGTCCACTCCCAAACCCGTGGTCGCGTTCCCCTGTGGATCGAGGTCGATCACGAGCACACGGAATCCGATCTCCGCCAACGCTGCGCCCAGGTTGACCGCCGTGGTGGTCTTGCCGACCCCTCCCTTCTGATTGGCCACCGCCAACACCCGGGGTAGCTCCGCAGCGATAACCTCAGGCGTCCCCGACACGGCCACGGGAGCGCGCTCCGGTTCGTACAGGTCCGATCCGGGGGATACCGCAGCCTCCACCGACTCTCCGGAGGGATTGGCAGCTGGCGACGGGCCCGGCAAATCGGATGGTGGCCGGCCAGCTGATGAACCACGGTTGACGTCGCGCAACCGCGAGTTCGGATGCCCCCCCGTCGCTTCCCCTCTCAGCACGTTTCCAGCAACAGAACCGGCTGGGTCAGAACGCTCGCGGTGGTCCGACATGCGGTCGGTAGCCGGTCGCGTTGGGCGCGGTTTGGGAGGTAGGACGCTGTCGAGCTCGGCGTGTGCCGACACCACCTCCGAAACGGTCGTTCCGAAACCGTCCGAGGCCGGCTCCGTCGGCGACTCGGTGTCCGGCGATGTCTCGGCCGGATCGTCTTGGTGCATGTCGGCCTGTGGAGCTTCGACAAGCGTCACCGTCTTTGGCCGGTCCGAGTCAGCGGGCCGCCCTTCGTCGGACTGTTGGGCGAGGGAACGCTTGCGCCCACGACGCAGGCCTCGCACTACCGTCTCAACCTTGACGTCGGCATCGTGCTGTTCATCCTGCCGCGCACCGGCCCCCGGGTCAAGCATTTGGCATCGACGTTTCACGTGAAACGTCGAACGCGCCATCCGCACGACTTCGAACGGTGGCCAAGCCCAGGAGCGGGAACAGCCCGTGGAGAGCGCAACGTCTCACCGGGAACGGTTCCATTGCGAACGACGATACCCCCTAACGTTCCCGGACCACCGCTTGCGCCGATAATGACTGGCGGCCAACGATCGATGACCGACAGCGAGACACCGGTCCGCCATAGCGGACGATGGATCCGGCCGACCAGGCGGTGCCGTGATGGGTGACACGCTCTGAGTCGCAACGGATCGCACCCACCACGCCCTCCATCCGGCCTGCGGCCGCAGCGATGCAGGTCCCACAGCGGTTGTCCCGACCTCATCCGTCAAGCGGCCAAGGCCAGCGACGCCCGATTGCCGTCTTCACCGATTCCGGTAGCAGAGGAACTGAGGTCCCCGGCGTGGGGCCTGCTTCCGACACCGGGTGCTCAACCTTCCACCACCACATGTTTCACGTGAAACGTCAAGCGAGCGAATGTGAGCCAGCGGCCCGGCCTCAACCGTCCGGATCCGATCAGCGCTGTCACTCAGAACAGCGGGCGCTTCGCCGGTAGTCCCACCCGTCGTGGGAAACGGTCGTCGAGCAAAGCAACCTTGCGCAGCACCCGATAGCCGAATCGGTCATCGACTCGCTCGACCCGGCCGACATCCAAGGAGAGCGTGGCGACTCCGGTCTTCGGCCATCGGGTCGAGTGCTGCCCCGGTGGCGGCTCCGATACAACCAATAGTCCACCCATTGCCACGAACGCGGATCCACATTCTGCCGTCACGGCCGGAGCACCGAACGAACGTGCACTGACCGCGTCAAACGCCTCGCGCAGATTCGGGTCCCTTCCCGCCTCCTCGGCTCGAGCACGGACAACCGTCAACCGAGCGGGACGGTGCCAGGACAACACTTCCCGTTGAATCACCTCCGTCCGACGCTCACTTGCGTCCATCAGCACGACTTCGGACCTTGGCCAGCAGGCCGCCAGCACCAGACCAGGGACACCACCGCCCGTTCCCAGGTCCAACACACGAACCGGTGGACGGCCAAGGACCCGCTCCATCACCACAGCAAAGCCCAACGAGTGATCGAGATGCTCTTCTATGGGGAGCGAGCCGAGGAGACCGTTGGCGGCCGCGCGGCGCAATGTCTCCATTGCCAGCTGAACCAGCTCAGCAACCGCTCGGCCCCGAAGCTCGAGCAGATCCCCCCGCCCGTCTGGAATCGGACCTGCAGCGCACACCGTCGCGCCCGGATACTCGATGCGTCAGGAAGAGGGTTGAATGACCACGTACCGGCTGGGTTCTTCGCCTGCCGAGCGGGTCTCGACCCCTTCGATCTCGTTCACCGTGTCGTGCACGATCTTTCGATCGGCAGGTGACATCGGTTCGAGTGCTTGTTCCTCACCCGAGCTCTGCACTGCTTCAACGATGCCGAGAGTGAATCGACGCAGTGCCGTCGCTCGCTTCTCCCGGTATCCCCCTACATCCACCAAAATCCGATCGGTCCGCCGTTCCGATTGCCGTTGCACGACCGTCCTGGTCAGGTCTTGGACTGCAGAAAGGGTCGACCCGCGCGGACCGACCAGCAGTCCAAGATCGTTCCCCGTTGCCGCCACCTGAACCGTCTCGGCGTCCAACTCCGTCACACCGACCTCGGCCTCGAGTCCAAACTCCGTGATCAACCCGGCGACGAACGCACGGGCGAACTCCCCTTGTTCCTGCAATGTCAGCGACTCCTGCATGGCAACCTCACTCGCATCGGCACTCCGCTCTGATCCGGCTCGCTCGACTTCCGGATCCCGTCCTCCACTCGTTCCCTCGAATCCCCGAGCGCCGCCACGCTTGTTCACGCTGGCAGGTGCCTCCCTCGGTCGGTCGTCCGCGCCACCGACCATCGTCGAACTTCCCCCAGGAGGCCGTCTCGAGGTCGCCGCGGGTGGGTTCGCCTCCCGACCGGGCCCGGACCTTCCCTTGCCCCCTCCAGCCTGTCGGTTCTTCCGTTCACCTCCACTTTGCGGCCGATGCTCGTTTCGCGGTCGATCCGACCGCTGCCGCCGTCCTCGCTTCGGCGGGGGAACGACCGGTCGCACCCGACCTTGGACCCGGGCCTCTCCGCGCATGCGTCCAAAGAGACCGGGCTTCGGCTCGGCCAGGACGATGAACTCCGCGTCGTCCTCAGCCACACCCAACAGGTCGAGAACACGATCTTGCGCCTCCAAGAGAGACTTCCCGCTGGCTTCCACCCACTCCACGCTCTACCTGGCCTTTCTCTCTCGCTTCGCTTTTGAGCGCGGGTGCTCCTTACCCGTTGTCGGGGTATTCGGCTCGGCGCCTCGTTTGGATCCACCGGCACTACTCGGACTTCGCCGCCCTGAGCTCGGACGATTGGTTGCCGACGGTCGCCCTCGGACCGGAGCGGCGTTGCTCCCGTTGCTCTGGGCCGTGGGCCCCGCGGCACCCTTCGGCGCATCTTGGTTGCTCGCGGTGGAACCTCCGTTGCCGGTCGGGGAGTTCCTCGCGCGGGCCGTAGACGCTCGGTTGGCACTGGACCCAGAGCTCGCTCCAGTTGCCTTGGTCGCCTTGCCGTTGGTCGGGGCCTTGCCGTTGGTCGCCTTGCCGTTGGTCGCCTTGCCGTTGGTCGGGACTGCCCTGCTGGCGGACCTGCTACCGGAATTCGTCTTGCCGGCACCGGTTTTGGCGGGAGCTGCCTTCGAACTGCTGGTCGCCCGCGGCAACGACCGCTCGGTCCGATCACCGGGCGTGGTCTTGACCGGAGCCGTCGTCGTCGGGACCGGCGGGGGACCACCGACGATCCCTCTCCGAAAGAGGACCTCCTGGGTCAGCACGCGGATCACACTCGAAATAATAAAATAAACGTTGAGAATCGCAGCCACATTTATATAAATGAAACCGAAAATCAATGGCATATATTTCTGTAATGCTGCGGCTTGTGGGTTGGCTTGTGATGCACTCGGGTTTCGCGCATTCAGTCGCGCCATCTGCACATATTGAAGAGCGACTGATGCCAGCGCAAGAAGCAAGAACGGTATCGCTGCGAACAGTGAACTGTGGTGTCCCAGGAGTTTGTTGGCGAAATCCATTCCGAACGACACCAGCTGGCCATGAGCGGCCACGATGTCCGCGTGCATCTTGCTGCCGATCGGGATGTATCGCGGCACTGCCTGGACCGTCTGGACATGATGCACTTTCAGACCATCGACTGTGGTGGTGTACGCCGGGTGGGTGACCGTGTTGGTGATGCCTCGGACCACGCTGTAGAGAATGAAGAAGGCGGGGAGCTGAAGCAGCATCGGAAGACACCCGGATGCCGGGCTCACATTGTGCTCTTTGTAGAGCTTCATCATTTCTTCGTTCAACAGGGACCGGTTTTCCGCGCCCTTGTACTTTTGTTGGAGCTTCTTCATCTCCGGTGAAAGTGCCTGCAAGGCGGCCATGCTCTTCGTGCTCTTCACCGTGATCGGGGTCAGAAGAGCCATGATCACAACCGTGAGGAGGGCCACGTCGATCGGATAGTTGGGGATGATCGAGAAGAAGAACGCCAGAATCGATCCCACCGCGTCGAGCAGCGGCTGGAAGATCTTGCCGATAGGGGTGGTCAGCGATCCGAGCATGACCGCCCCCCTTCCGGAACGGGGTCAAAGCCGTAGCGGCCCCACGGATTGCAGCGCAGCACCCGACGAAGTGCCATCCACGACCCGCGAACCGCCCCATGACACCGGATGGCCTCGATTGCATACTCCGAGCAGGTCGGGATGTACCGGCATCCGGTAGGCCGTCCCGCTCTCGCCAACTGATAGCCCCGTATGCCGCGCATCAGCAGGTTCCGTCCCTCGCCCGGCACCTGACCGTCGATCGGCGGAGCACCCGGTTCGTCGACCGGCTCTCGCTGCACCGCTCTCATCGACCGGCTCCATCTCCCGTGGTCACGCCGGAGTTCACCCGGCGGCTGGATCGATGGCTCGTCGCCCCCTCTAGTGCTTGGCTCATGGCCGCCTTCAGATCGTCGAATTTGAGTGCCGGGCCATTCGGCCCGACCTGAACCACGTAGGCGCCGGGCGCGAGGAGCGGCGCTTGTTCCAGCATGATCGCCCGAAGCCGCCTCCTCAAGCGATTCCTCACAACTGCACTGCCGACCCGCCGGCTGATCGCGTATCCGATCTGTGCCTCTGACCAGGTACTTCGTTCCACGAACCGCACCGTGATCGGACCAGATCTACCTCGTCGGCACGTGGCAGCCACCGCTTCGAAGGTGGCCCGCGACCTGATCCTTCCCGGTGCTTGTCGGGCGAGCAGCATCATCACACCGAAAGGCGGTGCCGGCCTTTCACCCGCCGAGCCCGCAGGACAGCCCGGCCCGCCTTCGTCGAGCTCCGCTTGCGGAACCCGTGAGTCTTCGCTCGCTTTCGCGTATTCGGCTGATAGGTGCGCTTCATCCATCCACTTCCTTCCTCGCCCTGGACCGTGGACTCGGATGTCGCGTGCGGCAGGGACCTGGTCACCGGGATCAGGACATTCCCAGGCATGCTAGGCGCGATCGCTCGCCGGCTCTAGTCGGCACAGACGGCAGAGGTGGTGGCCGAGGTGTACCGTTCCAGTGGTCGGTGGATTCCTCGGCCGGACGGACTATTCGCCGTGCCACCCCATCCCGACGACACAACCGAGCAGTGCCCACCGAACACACCATCGCCAGAAGCGCCAGCCCTCCCTCGGGGACGGGTGGTCACGAGTACGGGAGTCGTCCACAACTGTGGATATCTTTGTGGACCAGTTGAGCCCCGAAGGGGCGAATGCCCAAGTGAACGACAGCAACGGCCTGTGGACGTCGTGCTCGGAAGCGCTGCGCGAACAGGTCTCCGATTCGACCTGGAAGGCCTATCTCTCGGGCGTCTCTCCGCTGTCGGTCACCGATGTCGAACTGGTCCTCGGTGTACCGAACACCCTCGTCCGCGACCGGGTCGAATCTCGTTACCTCGGGCTCATCCAGGACACCGTCGCAGGCACCGTCGGCCGGCACCTGATCGTTCGGCTGGAGCTGCTACCCCCCGCCCCCGAGCCCGAGCTGGAGATGGACGCCGTGGAGCCGCTCTCCGACCACGCCCTGGAGCCCCGACTTCCTACCCCGACTGCCGGCCACCGTCCCGCCGAACGTCTCGATTCCGTCGAGCTCGACCCCCGTTACACGTTCGACACCTTCGTCATCGCCTCGTCCAACCGCTTCGCTCATGCCGCCGCACAATCCGTAGCCGAATCACCCACCCGTTCCTACAACCCGCTGTTCATCTACGGTGACGCTGGTCTGGGAAAGACCCATCTCCTCCACGCGGTGGGCAACTACGTCTTGGAGAACTTCACCGGCCATCGTGTGCGCTATGTGACGACCGAGACGTACCTCAACGAATTCGTCGAGGCCATTCGCAATCGGACGACAACCGCCTTCAAGCGGCGATACCGGGAATGCGACGTCCTCCTCATCGACGATGTCCAATTCATGGAAGGGAAGGAGGCGCTCCAAGAGGAGTTCTTCCACACCTTCAATTCCCTGTATGTGGCGTCGAAGCAGATCGTTCTCACCTCCGATCGCTCCCCGAAATCGATCACCTCGCTGGAAGACCGCCTGCGAAGCCGGTTCCTCTCCGGACTGATCACCATCGTCCAGCCTCCCGACCTGGAGACACGCCTCGCTATTCTTCAGAGCAAGGCCGAGCTCGAACGAGTCGATATTCCCGACGCCGTCCTCGAATTCATCGCCACCCACGTCACCGACAACATCCGCGAGCTCGAGGGTGCCCTCATCAGGGTCACCGCGTTCGCCAGCCTCTACCGGCAGCCGTTGACCAGGGAACTGGCTGAGCAGGTGCTCTCGGACATCGTGGCGGCCGACCAACCGCGGCGGATCACAGCTCAGGTAATCTTGGACGCCACCTCCGAGGCCTTCGGATTTTCGGTCGAAGACCTGCGCGGCCCTAATCGGAGACGCCCACTCGTCACCGCTCGGCAGGTCAGCATGTACGTGTTCCGCGAGCTCACCGATTTCAGCTACCCGGCCATCGGTCGCGAGTTCGGTGGTCGTGACCACTCCACGGTGATGCATGCGGTCGAAAAGATCGGTGGTTTGATGCGAGAGCGGCATCAGATCTACAACCAGGTGACCGATCTCATCGTTCGGATCAAGAGTGGTACATGAACGCTCCGACCCCTCCACCCCAACCAGAATTTCCGGAGGTTGTGCACCTCTTGTGGAAAACTGCCACTTTCCCTGCGGTAATCGTGTGAACATCGCCGAACTTCTCCATAACCTGTCGCCCATTCGATCCCATCGACCGGCACGGTTGTGCAAGGAGGGGACAAGCGGGGGACAGGGAATGTGGCTCCGATCAGGAGCTCGACCGCGATTTCCGCAGTCCACAGCTCTTACTACTGCTACTGAATATCAATTCATCAATACGGCAACAGCTGGTGACCCACGAGTAGAGAGGCTCTTCGGTGAAGTTTCGGTGTGAGCGTGATTCGCTGGTAGAGGTGCTCGTTGGAGCTGGGCGGGCAGTGAGCACCCGGTCGTCGGCTTCGGCCGCCTTGGCTGGATTGCGTATGGAGATCGAGGGGAATCACCTGAGCGTTGTCGGTACCGATCTCGACCTCACCATCCATGTGGCCACCGAGGCAATCGGTGTCAGCGACGGTACGTGCGTGGCGCCGGCGCGCCTCACAGCGGACATCGTGCGTTCCCTCGAACCTGGTGCCGTCACCATCGACGCGGATGGCGAGAACATGGAGATCGGAGCGGCACGATCACGCTTCAGCCTCAGGACCTTCGCCGTCGACGACTTCCCGTTGTTACCGGAGCCCCCGAAGCCCTCGACCTCGGTGCCAGCTGGTTCGCTTGCCGGAGCGCTGCGCCAGGTGGTCCGGGCCGCGTCGGCGGATGACGCCCGCCCTCTCCTCACCGGCGTTCTGATCGCTCCGGAGGGGAACGGGGTGCGGTTGGTGGCGACCGATTCCTACCGGTTGGCGCTGAGGGACATAGCCGGTTCGGAGGCGTTCTCGGACGGTTCCCAGATCCTCGTTCCTGCTCGGGCACTCAGCGAGGTCCAGCGTCTGCCAATGCTCGCCGCTGCCTCCAAGGACTCTCTCACCGCGGTGGGGGAACCGGGAGCCGGGACCTCCACCGTAGGTCTGGCCATCGGTGAGCACGACATCACGTTCTCGAGCGGCGACACCCAGGTCAGCACCCGTCTCCTCGACGGAACCTACCCGGACTACCGGCAGCTCATTCCTCCGAGTTACCCAAACCGGTTACATGTGGGAAAGGACTCCCTTCTCGACGCGCTCCGACGGGTGCGACTACTGGTGCGCGACAACACGACTCCCGTCCGACTGTCGATGCGTCCGAGCGGAGTCGATCTGTCGGTCGTTTCACAGGAGATCGGTGATGCCAGCGAGACGGTGGATGCGGACTTCGAAGGTGGAGATCTCACGATCGCGTTCAACCCCGGCTACCTGATCGACGGTGTCGAGGCCGTGAACGGTGATGAGGTCGTCCTCGAGACCGTGGACGCGACCAAACCGGCGACGGTACGTGCGGCCGAAGAGATTGAGTTCCGTTACTTGTTGATGCCCGTACGAGTCGCCTGATTTCAACGATCCTCTTCGCGTTCCGTTCCTGTTCCGTGCATCTCGCCGAGATCAATCTGACCGATTTTCGCAACATCGAACGAATCGAGATGAATTTTGCTCCGGAAGGGGCCACGGTCATCACCGGCAGGAATGGTTCCGGGAAGACCAACCTTCTCGAGTCCGTGGCCTACCTCTCCACACTCCGGTCATTCCGGGGAGCCCCCCGTGAGACGATGGTGCGCATGGGTGTCGAGAAGGCTTTCGTCCGGGCTGTAACCAAGGTGCTCGAACGGTCGATACAGGTGGAGACCGAACTGTCGACAAACGGCCGACCGCGTAGTTTCATCAACCGCCACCCGGTCCACGATCGCGGCGAACTGGCTCTCGCTCTCCGGACGACGGTGTTCGCTCCGGAGGACATCGCGGTGGTACGTGGTGGTCCGAGCGACCGACGTCGGTTCCTGGACGAAACGCTGGAGGTCGTGGGTCCCAGATCGTTATCGCAGCTGATTGCCGAGGTCGAGCGCATCCTGAGGCAGCGATCGGCGTTGCTGCGAAGCACACGAAAGCCGATGTCAGCCGAGGTGGACTCCAGTCTCGACGTCTGGGACAGCCGGCTCGAGCAGTCAGGAACCGCCCTGGTCGAATCGCGAGAAGAGCTGTTGAGGGCACTTGCTCCCCGAGTAGAGGAGCAGTACCGGTGTCTCACTGGCAGGCCCAGTTCTGTTGAACTGGTCTATCTCAGGTCATGGAGTGGGTCCCTCCAGGAGGCACTGCGGGCCTCTCGAACGAGTGATGTCGAACGTGGGGCGACCCAGGTGGGCCCTCACAGGGATGATTTGTCGATAGTCCTTGAAGGGTTGCCCAGCCGGAGCCACGCGTCCCAAGGGGAGCAGCGCTCCCTCGCCCTGGCGTTGCGGTTGGCCGGTCACCAGTTGGCAACAGAGCGACTGGGGTCGGCTCCCGTGTTGTTGCTGGATGACGTCTTCTCTGAGCTCGACCCAGGACGAGCCAGGGCCCTGCTCCGAGGCCTACCCCCGGGCCAGGCATTCTTGAGCACCGCCTTGCCCCCGCCGACCGATCTTGCCGTTACTGCGGTGATCGAATTGAGAGAAGGAGCTCTCGAGCCCTCTGTCGGCTGGAGTAGGTAGATGCCCCCGGACCGGTTCGGGCATGACCACGGTCCCCAGCGGATCAGTGGGTCCCTAGAGCAATTGGCCGGCCGGTTGGGTGGTTCGGATGGGCGACGGCTCACCCGGCTGTTCGTTCAGTGGGAGGAGATCGTCGGTCCCACTTTCGCCGACCACATCCGACCCGTCCGTGTCACCCCGGACGAACTGGTCGTCCTCGTCGACCACCCGGCATGGGCGACCCAGGTGCGCCATCTGGGGAACGGACTGCTCGACCGGGTGGGTGAGGTGAGCGGCCTCGAGCGGCCAGCCCGGTTGGAAGTACGCGTAGCCCGGTGAACCGCGACCGGTCGGGAATGGGCCTTGCTGTCACCCCCGCCAGCTAGACTGGCCTTCTGGAATCGGGGATAACGAAGCTGCCGCCCGGGACCCGGGGGACCCGCTCGATCCGGCCCGATGGACCCGGCGTGGAACCGTCCCCCGGTCAGCTCAACAGTGTGGAAAGGGCGCGTCCGTGGCGCTGAAGACCGAAGAAGACACACCCCGGTCCGAGACCGGGTACGACGCCAAGGACATCACCGTCCTCGAGGGCCTCGATCCGGTGCGCAAGCGGCCCGGAATGTACATCGGATCGACCGGCCCGACAGGGCTGCACCACCTGGTCTGGGAGGTCGTCGACAATTCCGTCGACGAGGCCATGGCCGGAAAATGCACGCTGATCGAGGTGACCGTGCTAGCGGACGGTGGGATCCGGGTCGCCGATGACGGCAGGGGGATCCCGACCGGCCCGATGAAGGAGCATCGGGGGAAGTCGGCGGCTGAAATTGTCTTGACCGTGCTCCACGCCGGGGCGAAATTCGGAGAGGGTGGGGGATACAAGGTATCCGGCGGTCTGCACGGGGTCGGGGTCTCGGTGGTCAACGCGCTCTCGTCCCGTCTCGTGCTCGAGATCGATCGCGACGGCACCCACCACGTGATCGAATTCCGCGACGGCGGCAAGCCCAAAGGAGCGCTCCAAGCCACCGGGAGGGCGCCTCGGGGTCGCACAGGAACCACAGTGACCTTCTGGCCCGACCCAACGATCTTCGAGGAGGTGGAATTCCGGGCTCAAACAATCGTCGAGCGCCTTCAGGTGATGGCCTTCCTCAACAAGGGACTCGAGATCAGGTTCCGAGACGAGCGGCCCGAGGCAAAACCGGGGCTGACGTTCAAGTACCGGGACGGAATCATCGACTACGTCAAGCACCTGAACGCTTCCAAAGAAGCATTGTTCCGCAAGGTTGCCTCGTTGGAGCAGAAGGAGGAGGCGATGGAGGCCGAGATCGCCCTCCAGTGGAACACCGGCTTCTATGAGAGCATCCACTCGTTTGCGAACGGTATTTCGACCATCGACGGGGGCATGCACGAAGAGGGTTTCAAGAAGGCCCTCACCAACGTGGCCAACAAGTACGCACGGGCCAAAGGAAGCCTGAAGGAGAAAGACGCCAATCTTCTGGGCGAGGACATCCGCGAAGGCCTGACTGCGATCATCACGGTTCGGCTCCAGGATCCCCAATTCGAAGGACAGACCAAAGCGAAACTCGGCAACGTCCCTATCCGTTCGCTGGTCGAACGAGCCACCAACGAGAAGCTGGCCGACTGGTTCGAAGAGAATCCCCGTGAAGCCAACCAGATCGTTCAGAAGGGGCTACTGGCCGCCCGGGCACGGTTGGCGGCGAGGACGGCGCGGGATCTCACCCGCCGGAAGTCGGCGCTCGACGGCGCCGGACTGCCGGGCAAGCTGGTCGATTGTTCCTCGCGAGATCCACGCGAAAGTGAGCTGTTCATCGTCGAGGGAAACTCTGCCGGAGGATCGGCCAAGGACGCCAGAAACCCCAGGACTCAGGCGATCCTTCCCATCCGCGGAAAGATCCTCAACGTCGAGCGCGCCCGGGTGGACAAGATGCTGAAGAACACCGAGATCCAGGCCTTGATCTCGGCCATCGGAGCCGGGCTTGCCGACGATTTCGATCCTGCGAAGATCCGGTATCACAAGATCATCATCCTGGCCGACGCCGACGTCGACGGTTCCCACATCAGAACGCTGCTTCTCACGTTCTTCTTCCGGCAGATGAAGCCACTGGTTGAGGGAGGATTCGTCTACGTCGCCCAGCCACCGCTCTACTCGACCCTGGTAGGCAAGGAGAAGCACTATCTGAAGGACGACCAGGCCAAAGCGGGCTATTTGGCCGAGCACCCCAATCACAACAAGGACTTCCAGAGGCTCAAGGGCCTCGGCGAGATGGACTTCAGCGAGCTGCGCGACACGACGATGGACCCGACCCGGCGGTCCCTACTCCAGATCGCCGTCGAACAGGCTGCCGTAGCCGACGAGGTCTGTTCGGTGCTGATGGGAGAGGATGTCGATCTCCGTAGACATTTCATCCAGACCAACGCCAAGGATGTCCGCTTCCTCGACATCTGAATCGGTGACGGATCACATCGTGACGTACGCCCCGTGCTGTGGAGCGCCGTCCAACGAAACGACGAAGGGCTGAAACGGTATGCCGGCTGGTGACAGCGACGGGTTCTCGAGTCCAGGCGGAGACGACGGAGCGTATGGTTTCGTCGAACCGATCGAGATTCAAGAGGAGATGGAACGATCCTTCCTCGAATACTCGATGTCGGTCATCGTTTCCCGGGCCCTCCCTGACGTCAGGGACGGGCTGAAGCCGGTTCACCGACGCATCCTCTACTCGATGTACGACCAGCGGCTCTTACCCGATCGGCCTCACTCGAAGTGCGCGAAGGTGGTGGGAGACGTGATGGGTTCGTACCACCCCCACGGCGATTCTGCCATCTACGAGGCCTTGGCCCGGATGGCGCAAGACTTCTCGATGCGCCACCCGCTTATCGACGGGCACGGCAACTTCGGTGGCACGGGTCCCGATGAGGGTCCGGCAGCCATGAGGTACACCGAGAGCCGACTGGCTCCGCTCGCCCTGGAGCTGATGAGCGGTATCGACCAGGAGACGGTCGACTTCGTTCCCAACTACGACGCCACCTCAGAAGAGCCATTCGTCCTGCCTGCACGGTTTCCGAACCTCCTGGTGAACGGTTCCCAAGGCATCGCCGTCGGCATGGCGACCAATATCCCTCCTCACAACCTGGGTGAGGTGATCGACGCGGCGACCCATCTGCTCGAACATCCCGATGTGACTCCGGACGAACTCATGGCCTTCGTCAAGGGACCGGATTTCCCTACCGGTGCGCTGATCCTCGGACGTCAGGGAATCCAAGAAGCGATCCGCACCGGCAGGGGATCGATCAAGCTGCGGGCTGTGGCGGAGATCGAGGAGGGTCGGGCTGGAGAGACGCGCATCGTGGTGTCGGAGATGCCGTACCAGACCTCGATCGCCTCGGTATCGAAGAAGATCGAGGATCTGGTCCGCTCGGGCGACCTCGATGGCATCGCCGAGGCACAGGACGACTCGGCCGGTGGGAAGACAAGGCTGGTCATTCGGCTGAAGCGCGATGCCAACGCCAACGTGGTGCTCAACAACCTGTTCAAGCAGACCCCGATGCAGACGAGCTTCGCCGTCAACGCTGTGGCGCTGGTCGATGGTGTCCCCCGTACGCTCAACCTGGCCCAGATGCTCACCTACTACATCGCCCACCAGGTCGAAGTGGTCACCCGGCGGTCGCGATTCCTCCTGGCCAAGGCCGAAAGTCGTGCTCATGTGATCGAGGGGTTGCTCAGGGCGATCGAGATGCTCGACGCGGTGATTGCGACCATCCGAGGTTCAGAGGACCGACCAGCGGCACTGGCATCGCTCCAGGGCGACCCGTTCGGTTTCTCCGAGGAGCAGGCGAACCACATTCTGGACATGACGCTGGCCCGGCTAACCAGGCTGGGTCGAACCAATCTGGAGGAGGAGCTGACCGCATTGCGGGAGGAGATCGCAGAGCTCCAGGCGATCCTCTCCGACCCAGCGAGACTCCGCGGCGTCATCGCTGTCGAGTTGGGTGCGGTCCGTGAGAAGTTCGCCGACGAGCGCCGGACCCGTATCACTCACGACCCGGGCGACATGAACGTGGAGGATCTCGTCGAGGACGAAGAGCTCGTGGTGACGATGAGCCGGGCGGGCTACATCAAGGCGGTGTCCGCCGATGCGTTCCGCACTCAAGGAAGGGGAGGTCGGGGGGTTCAGGGAGCGAAACTGAAAGAGGAAGACCTCATCGACGGCGTGGTGCACACCAGTGCCCACGCTCACCTGCTGCTGTTCTCGAACCGCGGGCGGGTGTTCCGCTTACGCGCTCTCGAAATACCGACCAAGGAACGTACGGCTCGAGGGACGGCCATGGTGAATCTGCTTCCTCTCGGGCCCGATGAGGTGATCGAGACGATCGTCGGCACCAAGGATTTCTCAGAAGGCCACTATCTGATGTTCAGCACCCAACTCGGTCAGGTGAAGAAGACATCGTTCACCGAGTACGACAAGTCCCGGCGCGAGGGGTTCATCGCGATCAGCCTTCGAGATGGCGATGAACTGGTGCGGGTAGTGGAGACGCACGGGAACGACGACCTGTTCCTCGTGACGGAATCGGGGATGACCATCCGGTTTTCCGAGCACGATGTGCGTCCCATGGGGCGGGATGCCGCTGGGGTACGAGGAGTGCGCCTGAAGGAAGGGGATCGGGTCGTATCGTGCGACGTGGCCCGCGACGAGGCTGACATCCTCATCGTCACAGATGCCGGCTACGGAAAGCGCACCAAGGTCGAGCGATTCAACCGACAGGCGCGTGGCGGGCAGGGAGTCCGTGGGATCAGGTTGACTGCAAAGCGGGGGAGAGTGGTGGGCGCGTACATGGCTCGCCTCGAGGACGAGATCATTCTTGTGTCGACCTCCGGGGTCGTCATTCGCACGGCTGTTCGGGAGATCGCCTCGCAGGGTCGGGATGCCACCGGGGTTCGGGTGATGAACCTGGATGGTGGTGACGCGGTGGCCGCGGTGGCCGCGGTGGCCGCCGACTCACCGTGATGTGGCAAGTAGTCGAATCAGGGGGGCCGATTCGTTCCCACGGGTTCGGAAAGCCTGCTCTCCCGGCGGGGCATGCGCTGGTGGGTGCACCGGATCATCCAGGACCAAACCACCGGCTTTCGATCGATGCGACAGGACCGGCCTACACTCTGGTCCGCCGCCTCTCCGACCCCTCGGATGGATCGGGCCTCGCCTTGCGGTCGGCTCAGTGGGCCGGAGTAGGGGTCGCCGGTGGGGGAGAGTCCTCCATGACATTTCAAGCGGGGCTATAGCTCAGTCGGTTAGAGCGCAGCACTGATAATGCTGAGGTCGCAAGTTCGATTCTTGCTAGCCCCACCGCAAAAGCGCAGGTCAGGCACTATGTAGAGCGAGAGAACAATAGGCCCGGCGGGTCTTTCGCCACCGCTGCGCCCCCCATCAGTGGTGGCGCGACCTCCTCTGCGAGTTGCATGGCCGGGGTTGGTCGGGTCGGTCGATCTGTCCCCAGCGGGTATGAGGGACGATTCGTCTGAGTTGCCGGAGCTGTGGGACGCGGAGCGGCTTGCCGGGTACCTCGGCGTTGACCACGTTCCCCTCCAGGCGGTGTATGAGCTCGATGCCCGCAACGAGCGCACGACGGTCACCTCGGCGCGTACTCCGGCCGAGCCACGCCGGATCGGGGGCGTCACTGGTGATCCCGTGGATGGGCCGGAGCGCGCGCGTCGGGACCAACGTGCAGCTACCACGGGTTTCGGTATCATCGCCGGGTGGCAATCATCCGGGGGCCGTCCGATCGAAGTGCGCTGGTTCTCATCAGCCTTACGTCCGGACCGAAGCACGGCTACGCCCTGATCAAGGACATTGAATCTTTCGCTGGGGTCACCCTCGGTCCGGGGAGTCTCTACGGCGCCATCGCCAGACTCGAGCACGCCGGTATCGTCGAGGCACTGCCTGGTGGAGGGAACAGGAAGCTCTACCGGATCACCGTTCGAGGAGCGGAACACCTGCGGGAGCTCCCCGAACGGGACCGGGTCAACTCCCATGCGGCCCTTGGTCGCCTCGTACCGGGGTGAACGTGCGGGCCTTCATTCGATTCGTTCTCGGGATCTATCCGCCATGGTGGCGACGCCGGTACGGCGCAGAGACCGCCGAGCTGAGCGAGCAGCTCCTCACGGAACCGGGCGCTCGTCGATGGCGATTGCTGGCCGGCCTCCTCTCGGGGTCCGTGTTGGCGTGGATGCAGCTTCGACGAATCGGTGATCTCCTCAGTCCCATCGAAAGCCCCAACCCGTGGGGCATGGTCCCGCGGGGCTCCCATCGCGACCTCTTCGGCAACAGGGGACTGTGGCCGCGCAGCGAAGCCGAGCTCGAACCAGGTGAGGAGCTGCTCGGGGTGCTTGACGGCGTCACCGGCAACAGGTTCATCGCCCACTTGCCGATGATGGGCGTCAGCTACATCGTCGCTCCGCTGATCCTGTCGCTGCATTTCCATTTTCTTGGGTGGGGGATGCTGGAGGTCGGAGCAGCCTTTCTGCCCCTCGGGCTGCTTCTGCGGCCGCTGACCACCAGTTACGACGTCGCAGTCGCCGTCACCAGTCACGGCGTCGTCGTGTTCCGGCGCGGCGTCACCGGTCGGACAGGCAAGATGATCGATCGGATGCCAGCGGTCGAGCCTGAGCTGGTCAGCTTCGAGTTGATGACGAGAAGGGTTCGCCTGGGCGGCCGCACCTTCCGGTTGAACCGCCGATCCGACCCGTTGTTGTATTGGATGTCGCAGACCCTGCGCTCTGCCGGCGGACGGTAGCGGCTCGCTCCGGGGGCGCCGAGACCGAGAAGACACGTGCTCGACCTTCCGTACCCTGATGCGTAGCTCCACCCGATTGCCCCCCCTCGATAGCGTCCTCGGGTTCCTGAGGTGTGCCCGATCCAGATCCGGACGACAGGCGATGAGTATCGCCGCGGCGGCGGCGATGACCGCAATTCTCGGGGCATGTGGCGCCGTCGTATCCACCGGCCCGGTCAACCGGGGGCGGCCCGGTGGGATCCCGGCGGAAGTGAACGCGCCGAACCCGGACTCCAATGCCCTTCCCGCATTCTATGACGTGTCGCCGTCCGCTGCCCCTGGGCCTCCTGGATCACTGATCAGGATGCAGCGGGTCCTCGGAGTGCCCGGGGTCGCGACAAAGGCTCGGGTGTGGCGGATTCTGTATCGGTCCCGGGACGTAACCGGTCGAGTCATCGCAGTGTCCGGGTATGTCGTAGCGCCTGCAACCCGGGCTCCTTCAGGCGGCTATCCGGTGATCGCGTGGGACCACGGCACCACCGGAATGGCCCATCCCTGCGGGCCGTCGCTCTTCACCAATCTGGACGGTCAGCAGCTCTACCTGGCGCCTTACCTCAACAGTTACCTTGCCCGCAGATACGCCGTTGTGGCCACCGACTACCAGGGGCTAGGAACTGGGACCCTGCATCCTTATCTGGTCGGAGCAAGTGAGGCCTGGAACACGCTCGACGCTGTTCGCGCGGCAGGTCAGGTGCTGCGACTCAGTCCGAATGTCGTCGTGGTTGGTCACTCGCAGGGAGGGCAGGCGGCACTGTTCACCGGTCAGCTGGCGGCCACCTACGCTCCGGAACTGCATCTACGGGGCGTGGTCGCCATCGCCCCGGCGACCAACCTCACGGTCGCGGTCACCGTTGCCTCCTCGTTGTCGGCGGCAGGTGGGATCTCACATGGACAGGGCGACCTCGATTTCGTGGCAATGGCGCTGTGGGCGTGGGTTCATACCTATCCCAATCTCTCGCCATCCTCCATATTCACGACCCTGGGCATCCGGGACATGGAGGTTGCTGGAACCGGTTGCCTTCCCCAGATCGCTGCGGCATTGCAGCACATCAGTGCAGCACACCTGCTCAGGCCGGGAGTTACGAACAGTGCGCTGGTAGAGGCGGATGCACGATTGAACAGCCCGGGCCAGGTCAGGGTGCTGGCACCGATGCTGGTGATCCAAGGGACCAAGGACCACACCGTTCCGTGGCAACTCACCCAATTGTTTGTCGATCAGCAGGCGTGTCCAATCGGAGACCAGGTCCAACTCGAGCTGTTTGCGGGCGACAGCCACTCGGGCGTGATCAAACCCGCGGCGGCCACCGTCCTTCGATGGATCGCCGCCCGGTTCACCGGCCAGCCCGCTCGACCCGGTTGCGGATGAGCTGAACTGCACTCCGAAGCTCTGTTGCCTCGCCCCTCCGATGCATATGTCACCGTCGTCAAGGAGACGACGAATACCCCGGAGGCGGTGTCGATCACACCGTTCATCGCCGCGGTCACTCGGCAGCCTCGCTCACCACTTCGAGCAACTGCTCCAGGGTCGGAGTACCTCCAGGTCCTCCCGGAGTGGGGTAGACACGGCATGTCAGTCCGAAGGCTCCGGGGGACGAACGGAACGGGTCCCGTTGGTCGAGCAAGAGCGAAGGAGATCCAACGAAGCCATGTCGGTCTGCTGCTTCCTGGGTGTCCACGTGGACATGCTCGATCGTCGCCGTCACGCCCGACAGATCCAGGGCGCGCCGGAGGAGGTCTTCCATCTCTCTCCAGTGTGGGCAGCCATCGAAGTAGAGAAGTTGTACCAGCACCGCACCCATCCTCCCGCAACACCATACCCGTCCGCCTCACTTCCTACCCAGCGCGTCATCGATCTTGTGCTCGACGGCCCGGATACCCTGAGCACGCGGGAGATCGGTGAAGACGGCGCGCATTGGCCGTGCCGACCGGTCCGGTGGATGATGTCCCGTGACGGACGAATCCGGACGAATCCGGACGAATCCGGACGAATCCGGACGAGGGGCGGGGTGGGGAGAGTCATGGGGAGGGGAGAGTCGTGCAGCTGATCGTCACCGGTGATCTCGACGAGTCGGAGCACGCCCGGTCCGGGCATCCGGAACGACCCGGTCGAGTGGCAGCGGCGATGGCCGGTGTTGCCGACCTACAGCTGGGCGACGATCTCCTCGTGCTCCCCGCTCGCCCGGCCAGCCTTGCCGACCTCACCCGAGTACACGAGTCCGGCTATCTCGAGGGACTTGCCACCTTCTGCGGGCGGGGTGGAGGCGATCTCGATCGGGATACCTATGCCGGTGCCGGATCGTGGCAGGCGGCAAGGATGGCCGCCGGGGCCGGACTGGCGGCCATCGAAGCCTTGAAGCTCCACCCGAACGCCATCGCCTTCGCGGCCGCACGTCCCCCGGGTCACCATGCGCTGCCCGATCGCGCCATGGGCTTCTGCCTGCTCAACAACATCGCCGTGGCTGCGGCCTTACTTGCGGCCACGGGGGAGCGGGTTCTCATCGTCGATTGGGACGTTCATCATGGCAACGGCACACAGGCCATTTTCTGGGACGACCCTCGGGTGCTCTACGTTTCCACTCATCAGTCACCCCTGTTCCCCGGGAGTGGTCATCCCTCGGAAATCGGTGGAACGAGTGATCCGGGCGGTACGGTGAACATCCCCCTTCCTCCGGGCGCCACCGGGGACGTCGTGCGGGAGGCGCTCGAGGAGGTTGCCGCTCCCGCAGTCGATTGCTTCGGCCCGACCTGGGTGCTGGTGTCGGCCGGCTTCGATGCTCACCGGGCGGATCCGCTCGCCGATCTGGCCCTGTCCAGTGGGGACTTTGCCCACCTGTCACGCATCGTTGCCGGTTTCGCTCCCCAGCCGGGCCGTCTGGTCCTGTTCCTCGAAGGCGGGTACGACCTTCGGGCTCTGCGTGAGGCGGTGGCTGCCGCACTCGGCGCCCTACTCGACACTCCTCCCACCGTCCACGGGGCGACGTCGGGGGGACCCGGCGCCGAAAGCATCCATTTGGCCAGGTTGGAGCGCGAAGCGGCTCTTCGCCGAGCGGAGGGCGCTTCGATGTGGACCCAGGGCGCGGAATGAACGGGTCCGAGCGCTTGGCTGCCGTACTCCGGCTGCTGACCGGGCCTGCCATGATGAGGCCATGTTCGATGATCTCCTCGAGGCCAATCGTTCGTACCGGACGCAGTTCAAGCTGGGTGGACTTTCCAGACAGGCCGCAAAGGGGTTCGCCCTCGTCACCTGTATGGACACGCGGATCGACCCGCTGGCCATCCTGGGTCTCTCCCCGGGTGACGCCAAGATCATCCGCAACGCGGGTGGTCGTGTCACACAGGACGTCCTCCGGTCTCTCGTGCTGGCCGTGAACATGCTCTCCGTGTACCGGATAGCCGTGATGCAGCACACGCAGTGCGCTCTGAGCGGCCATGACGACGTCGGCATTGCAGCCGAACTGCCAATCGAGATGACCGAGGCAGCTCGGGACTGGGAGTTCTTGGCGATGCCGGACCCCGACCGGGCCCTGGCCGCCGACATCGAGGCCATTCGGAAGTGTGAGCTGATTGTCGACGGCACAATGGTCGAGGGCTGGCGGTACGACGTGGACACCGGTGGGATCGACCGGGTGATGGCTTCGTGACCGGTCCGTCCGGCTGCACCGGAGGAACGGAGCCACGTCCCCGCCAAGACGCCGGGGCAACACTGCGACGGGGGCGACCAGCCCGTGCTACGAGGTCGGGTTCGTCGTGAACGTATAGGTGAACGGCACTGCCTGCGGTGCGTTGTAGAACACGTTCTTCCCGTTTATGGAGATGCCGACCGTAACGGCCGATGCACCGACCTGCACGGTCATCGTGCCACTCGCCGGGAAGGACAGCCGCTTGCCTGCCGGCTGTACTCCGACAACAAGGGGCGCGAGCGCCGTGCTGCTCGTCACCTGCAACCAGCACTGGCCAGTGACGGCGATGCCCACGGTGTACGCCTTGGCGTTCACGTTGTAGGAGGCGCTCTGGTTTGCCGTCGAAGTCAGGGTCACTGCCGGAGCCGTCTTGAAGGTCGGGGTGGCCTGCGTCCCTGGGGAGGCGAACGGTGCCTCCACTCGCAGGATATGAGCCGTGATCAGCCATTGTGGTCGCCACCGGTAGATTCCCAAGCCGGCAAGCACGGCGATGAGCAGGAGTAGCGTCAACCAGGTGATGATCTTGAGTGAGGTGGGTGCCTGGAGACGCCGTCTGGCACTAGCGAGCTCGCGCTTGGTGTCCTTCAGGTCCTGGCGGGGCACGACCGGAAACGTCCCCGTCGGCGGTCCTCCGATGCCGGACCGTTTTGGTTCTGGCGCTCCTCGTGCCGCCCGCCGGCCCACCCGGGGTACCTGACCGGTCTCGGTGAAGGCTCGAAGGTGCTCGGGTAGCCGGTCGATCACAGCCGTGGCGCCGGCGGTGTTCGTCGATCCGACCGCCGGCGTCGGTGCCGCTGACCAGGCATCGATCATCTTGAGGGCGAGCGCATCGCCGTCCAGGCCGAGGAATACGGCGTAGCGGCGGAGGGTGGAGAGCGCTTGTGCCTGATCGGCGAGGGGGGCAAGGTCGCCGCTCTCGAGTGCCTCGAGCTGGGTGATCGACCGGTTGAGTCGGTCGTGGACGGTCAAGAGGTCGAGGCCTCGCTGTTCGCGGGCGCTGCGAAGCTGCCGCCCGATGATCTCGGCCGATGCCGCTGCCTCTTGATGGTCGCGCTGACGAGTAGACCCGCCGCGTTGCCGCATTCGGTGCCCTCTCCTGTTCCGTCCCTGCGGACGCTCATCGTAGTGGTCGGTCGATACCGCCCAACGCCATGGCACTGTGACGGGTCCCGCTCTCGGGCATGGGTGCCCGCGGGCATTCCACTTCGGGGGGGGTCTGCCCGGCGGGAATGTTGTATACGCAAACATAGTTGCACCTTGTGCGGAAGCGGTGGTGGCCGCAGAAGCGAGCGGGAACGGATGCATCATGGATGCCGACCCGGAGATGATCGAGGGTGCCGAGCGACAAGCGTGCGGGCGGCCTCGGTGGTGATGCATGAGAGCGCTCTGACAGAGGAGGTGGGCGATGCCTGCAGTGACGGTGGATGACAGGACGACCCTTTCGAGGTTGGAACCGATCGACGTGGCCTCGACCACCCGCCGACCGGTTCTTTCGGTGACCACGGCTCCCTCCGGTCTGGAAGGAGAAGGCTTTCCGGTCCGCCGGGCCTTTGCCGGTGTCGACATGCACCGTCTCGACCCGTTTGTGCACATGGATCAGATGGGGTCGGTGGAGTACGCCCCCGGTGAGCCGAAAGGCACGCCTTGGCACCCTCACCGTGGTTTCGAAACGGTGACCTACATGATCGATGGAACGTTTCAGCACCAGGACTCGATCGGCGGAGGAGGGCTGATCACCAACGGCGACACCCAGTGGATGACCGCCGGTGGAGGGATCCTGCACATCGAGGCGCCGCCGGAGGAGCTGGTAGCCAGTGGGGGTCTCTTCCACGGCGTGCAACTCTGGGTGAACCTCCCCCGTGCCGACAAGATGATCGCTCCGCGCTACCAGGACATCGGTCGGTCAAACGTGGTCCTTCTCTCCTCGCCCGACGGCGGCGCCCTCATGCGGGTGATCGCCGGCGAGGTGGGTGGATTGCGGGGGCCCGGCTCGACCCATTCTCCGATGGCCATGGTGCATGCAACGCTTTCTCCCGGTGCCTCAGTCGACGTGCCCTGGAAGCGTGAGTTCAATGCGCTGGTCTACGTGCTCGGCGGCCAAGGAACGGCCGGGAGCGATCACCGGCCGATCGGTACCGGTCAGCTGGCCACCTTCGGAGCGGGTGACGTCATCTCGCTTGCGGCCAACCCCAGTCAGGAGTCCCGCACACCGGAACTGGACGTGCTCATCCTCGGAGGGCTTCCCATTGGAGAACCCGTGTTCGCCTACGGGCCGTTCGTCATGAACACCCGTGAGGAGGTGGCCGAGGCTTTCGAGGACTACCAGGCGGGACGGCTGGGACAGGTTCCAGCCGAGCACATCGGCTCATAGGCGGACCTGCCCGAATGCTCAGGGAGACGCCCGAGATCGCCCGGCCCGGGCGGAGCGGTCCGCACCGGCCCGACCGCGACGACCGGTGCTGGCCACCGTGAGCTCGTCGGGCCTGTACCGCAAGGTGTCCCACCAGTAGCGGACCGTCCAAGTGGGCCAGTTGTTGGTAACCCGCCCGGTGGCCGTCTTGTACCACGATCGGCATGCTGCCACCCAGGCCGTGTTGGCCATGAGTGACTGCACCCGTTCGTCGGCACGGCGGTAGGCGTCGGCGGTCACCTCCACCCTGGCCGTGTCCGAATCGATCGCCGCTCGGGTCTGGACGGCGATGGCCTGGAGGATCAGGTTGATTTGCCGCTCGACCATGAAGAGGATCGAGTTGTGTCCGAGGTTGGTGTTCGGGCCGTAGAGGAGGTAGCAGTTGGGAAAGTCGGGCACGGCTACCCCGAGATAGGCATGGGCCCCACCCTCCCACCTGTTCGACAACATCTCGCCATCGGCGCCGGTGATCGCGATCTCCGCCAGGAAATCGGTGGTGGAAAAACCCGTTCCAAAGATGATGGCATCGGTCGGGTGTCGGCGCCCATCGGCAGTGACGATGGCGTCCGGCTCGACGTGGTCGATTGCCTCGCTCACCACCGAGACGTTCGGGCGGAGCAGGGTGGGGTACCACTCGTTGGAGATGAGGATCCGCTTGCATCCGAGGGGATAGTCGGGCACAACGGTCGACTCGGGTAACCGGTCGGAGACCACATTCGCCCGGACCTCTTTGGCGAAAAGCTCTCCGAGCTTCCGGCCGAGCACACTGTTTTTCCGGAACCAGATCCAGCGGGCCTCCAGCATCCAGTAGATCAACCACCTGTGGAGCAGCTCGAGGGGGCGCACTGTGGTGAACAGCCATCGGGTCCGCTGGCTGTACCCCCGGTCACGCTTGGGGGCGACGTAATTGGCGCTGCGCTGGAACACGGTGACCGATCTGGCTTGGGTGGCGACCGGTGGGACGAACTGGACCGCGCTGGCGCCGTTGCCGATCACTGCCACCTGTCTGTCGACCAGGGGAACAGTGTGGTCCCAGCGGGCTGAATGCCAGACTGTTCCGGAGAATCCGTCGAGTCCGGGAAGATCGGGAACATGGGGCCGGTTCAGTTGACCGCAGGCGAAGATCACCGCGTCCGCCTCGAGCTCCTCGCTTCCCTCGGGGGAGGTGAGCGTGAGCAGCCATCTGTTCCGTTCCGGATCGAAGCGCGCACCCTCGACAGTGTTGCCGAGCCGGAGATGGGGACCGAGTCCGAACTCTCCGACGCAACGGTGGGCGTAGGACAGAATCTCCGGTTGCGTGGCGTACCGCCGGGTCCAGTCCGACTTCGATGCGAAGGAGAAGGAGTAGAGGTGCGAGGGGACGTCGCATCCACTCCCCGGGTAGTCGTTGTCGCGCCAGGTGCCGCCGACATCGGCCGATTGCTCGACGATGGTGAAGCTGGTCAGACCGGATCGGCACAGCTGGATGGCCATTCCGAGCCCCGAGAGGCCACCTCCCACGATGACCACATCGGGCGTCCCTCGACCACGACCGCGAGCCTCGATCACGGCCCGTTCGAGCTTCTTGCGACCGATGTCGAGTGCCACCCACCCTCCCTGGTTGTGTGCCCCGACGGGCATGACGTCAACCCGATGCTACGCCCCTGGCCACGTCGGTCGGCCGAGAGAGCTGGCTCTGAAACCGCATCCGGGGAGACTCCCTACACTTGGGGCACCTCGGCTCTGGTCGAAGGCTTCGAACCCCGAGAGGCTCCATGAGCGATACCGCCACCAAGGGAACTGATCCGGCGACCCTGTCACTGCCCCGACGCCGGGTGCTGTTCATCATCCTCGCCCTGATGCTGGGGATGTTCTTGGCCGCGCTCGACCAGACGGTCGTGGCCACCGCCCTCCCCACCATCGTGGGAGACCTCCACGGTGCCTCGCATCTGACCTGGGTGGTGACCGCATATCTGCTGGCGTCCACCGTCTCGACGCCGCTCTGGGGGAAGCTCGGCGACCTTTACGGGCGAAAGTCCTTCTTTCAGGCTTCGATCATCCTGTTCCTCGTCGGTTCGATCCTCTCGGGACTAAGCCATTCGATGTTCGAGCTGATCGCGTTCCGCTCGATCCAGGGCCTGGGCGGCGGGGGATTGATGATCGGCGCCATGACCATCATCGGCGACGTCGTTTCACCTCGCGAACGTGGGCGCTACATGGGCCTGTTCATGGCAATGTTCGGGGTGACCACCGTGATCGGGCCGCTCATCGGGGGTGCGTTCGTCGACTACCTGAGCTGGCGGTGGATCTTCTACATCAACGTCCCGATCGGGGCGGTGGCGCTGGTCGTCACAGCGGTCACCCTGCCAGGGCATTCGGAGCGGGTGCAGAGGGTCATCGACTATCTCGGCACCGTGCTCCTTGCCCTGTCGGCCAGCGGGCTCGTCCTCTTCACCAGTCTCGGAGGAACCTCCTATTCGTGGACTTCACCGTTCATGATCGGGTTGGCGGCGGCGGGAGTGGTCTTCGGCGTGCTGTTCCTCTGGGCCGAACGCCGGGCCGCAGAGCCGGTCATCCCCATCCCGCTGTTCGCCAACAGGGTGTTCACCGCGGCCAGTGCGATCGGCTTCGTTGTGGGGTTCGCCATGTTCGGTGCCCTCACCTTCCTTCCCCTGTTCTTCCAGGACGCCAAGGGGATCAGCCCTGTCCAGTCCGGAGTCCGGCTCTTTCCGATGATGGGTGGCCTTCTGGTGGCCTCGATCGGTTCCGGTCAGCTGGTCAGCCGCTGGGGACGCTACAAGGTCTTTCCGGTGGTCGGCACCGCGCTCATGACAATCGGCCTCTTTCTGATGTCACTCATCGACGTGCACACGGGCGCCTGGGTGATGGCGGGCTTCATGGCGGTGTTCGGCCTCGGGCTGGGCTTGGTGCTGCAAGTGCTGACGGTGGCCGTGCAGAACGCCGTCCCCTATGAGGAGCTGGGCACAGCCACCTCTGGCGTGACGTTCTTCCGGATGATCGGGGGATCGTTCGGCACTGCAGTCTTCGGTGCCGTCTACGCCAACCTGGTCGTGGCCAACATCCTCTCTCGCCTCCACCTGAACCGGGTGCCGCACGGGTTCAACCTCAACTCGGCGAACCCGGCGGTCATCAAGCACTTACCCCCCGATGTCCAAGCGGCCATCGTCGAAGGGATCGCCCACACCGTTCAGAGCCTGTTCCTCATCGGGGTGCCCATCGCCTTCGTCGCTTTCCTGCTCAGCTGGACATTGCCGGAGATCGCCTTGCGCAAGTCCATCCGGTCCTCCGAACCGGCCGAGCAGCTCGGTCTCCCCGAGCCCCGGACTTCGCTCGGTGAGATCCGGCGCATTCTCGAGCGTGCGGCCAGCCGCGAAAACAGCCGGGAGCTCTACGAGACGCTGGCCGGGCGCGCAGGGCTCGACCTCGATCCACGCGCCTGCTGGCTGCTCTATCGGTTGAGCGAGCGTCCGGGATCGACGGTCGCTCAGGTGTCAGAGGAGCTGCACGCCGACCCGGCGATCGTGGAACCCGGGGCTCAGGCACTCGTGGCCGAAGGGATGGTCGGGCCCGTGACTTCGAACGGCAGCGGAACGCTGGTGATCACCGACGCCGGCCGCGAGGCCGCCGATCACCTTCTCCGGGCCCGTCGTGACTCGTTGACCGATCTCCTGGAGGGATGGGATCCCGAATCCCATCCTGAGGTGGTCCGCCTCATCCAGCAATTGGCCCAGTCGTTGCTGGCCGACGACGTCCATCTGCTGGCCGACGCCCGCCTTGCCGTCCCGACCTGAGCAGCGCTACCCGTTGAGGGGCGCTACCCGTTCAGTTCGGTCCGAAGAGGGCGGACAGGCCGTCGGCGAGGACCGATTCGGCCCGTCCGGGACTCATCCCGTGGGTATCGATCAAGAGGCGGCAGGTCTCGAAGCTGGTGAGGACGTCGGCCAGGGCAAGGGTCGAGTCGGCTGCCAATGCTCCCATCGCTTCCAGCTCGGGAGCGAACAGCTCGCTCAGCTGGTTGCAGAGGAAGCGCCGGTTTCGGGCGAGTTCCTCGGCCAGCACTGGCTGGGAAACGGCACGGAGCCGGACGACAGTGGCGGCGTTGCCCACGACGGCGAACAGGTCGAAGCGCTGGGACGCCACGGCCCGGATACGAGCCTCGAGCGGATCATCCGGCCCGGCGGCGATCAGCGTGTGGGGCAGCGCACGTTCCAGCTGGCGCTCGACCGCCGCCCGGATGAGATCGTTGACGTCGTCGAAGTAGCGGAAGAGGGAACGGGGTGAGAGGCCCGAGCGGGAGGCGATGGCGTCGGTGCTCGGGACGAGGTCACCGTCGTGGTAGAGGTCGAGGAGTGCCTCGACCACTGCCTCCCGGTTGCGTCGCCGGCGGAGCTGCCTGCCGTCTGTAGTCCGGGCGTCGCCCGACGCATCGCGGCGGACTCCATCATGCGATGCCACCTCGCCTCGGGCAACCTCGGGCCCATCGCCCGCTGTCGCCGTCGTCGTCGCCATGGCCCGAGGCTACCGGGAACACCCGCCCCGGAGACAGTTGACGGTGAGACTGCCACGAGTTTACCGTGGCCGACATGGCGGATGACCTCGTCCTCGACAGTCTTCGACGCCGCACCCGGGCTATGCATTCGCTCTACGAGGACGCAGTGGCCACCATGGGCATCGACCAGGTCAATCACTTCGAGCGCGACGGCGTGCTGCCGATCGCCTTCAGCCTGTTCCACGTCGTCAACATGTTCGACGCGTCGTTCCTCGTCATGACTGGCACGCCTCCCATCTGGGATCCGACCTGGGAGGCGGCGGTCGCTCCGGCCATCGCCGACCATGGCAAGCACCGGACCGTGGCGGAGATGGGCCACCAGCGCATCGGTGACTATGAGCACTTCAAGCACTACATGCGGGCCGTCTTCGAGCGCACCGAGGAATGGCTGGACGCTCTCGACCGCAACGAGCTCGACCGGTTGGTGGTCACGCGACCCTTCCCGCCCCAGATCGCCAGCACCTACAGCGCCCGGGTGGCCGGCGAGGACGGGATCACCCTCCTCGATGCGGTCGAGTGCTGGATCTATCAGCACGGCCTGCGGCACATGGGGGAGATCGAGCTGGCCCGTGGTCTGGTCGGGCTGGGGGGCATGACCTCGTGACCGGCTGACGGCCAGGTCTCCGGGCCATGAGGGGCCCTCCGCTCGTCCATCGGGCCGGGGCCGACCCCGATCCCTGCGAATCAGAGCTGATCGACGTAGGTATCGGTGCCGACCACGGTGGGGATGAAGGGCGCGGCAAGGCGGAGATCGGCCATGCCGTCCGATGCGACGCGTTCGGTGAAGGCACGGACCCGGTCGACCTCGGCGTCGGGCGCGTCGGCGAGGAAGATCAGCTGGACCAGACGGTCGGTGTCGCCGGCCGGCGACCCGAGGTCCATCGGGGCGTCCCCCATGCTCCGTCCGGGAGCCGAGGGCACCCAGGACGAAACTGTCTCAATGGTGGAACCGTCGAGCAAGCCGGGCAGGTGCTCGCTCGTCAGCTGCGTGTGGAGCTCGGTCCCTGTGCCTTCGGCCGCGTCCCACCAGAGGACGAAGAGCCCTCCGTAGCGATGGTCGAGGGCCAGTTCGACCGGGACCGGATCCTCGTCGCGGTAGCACGACCCGGCGTAGGTGAAGGTGGAGGTATGCACATGGGTCCGCTCGTTGAAGCCGCGGCCGTGGGCATAGAGGTCCCGGACTTGCCGGATGGACCACTCGCCGAAGTGCTCGCGGTGATGGCCCTCCTCGACCCAGTACACGGCCAGGTAGCTCCCGGACTCGGTCGGTCGGGCGATGGGGCTCTCGGCCGGCCAGCGGAGGTCCTTCAGTCCCCGGGTCGCCACCCACCGGCTGCCGGCGAACAGCCAGGGACCGACCATGCAGCCCCCGTAGAAGTGGTCGCGTTCGTACCAGCGGTTGTAGGCCCGCGCGAAGCCCTTGTTGGGCTCGACGAGCGTGAGCAGCATGCTCCCGACCTTCACCGGGTAGTCGTCTATGCCTCCGACTTCGAGTGGATATTCCACCTGTGTCCTCACCTCCATGCGATCGGTCAGTCGGTCCACGTGTCGGGCAGATCGAGCTGTTCCCGGGTGCAACCTACCTGGTGGCCACGTCGGGGACCCAGGGACCCACGGCGGTCGATCTCCCTCGGAGCAGTCACTTCTCGGAGGAGTCACCCCACCCGCGGAACCAAGCTCCACCATGTGGGGGTCGGACGGGCCCACGAGGGCCGTCGGGTCATCGTCTTGGTCAGCGACCTCGACATCCGGGTCTTGAGCGAGGAGGGTGAGCTGCTTCGTCATCTCACGCTCGACCCGCGCAGGGACTACCAGCCCCTCGGCGCCGGGCCCTGATCACGTATCGTCTGTGGGTCCGTCTGTCCACGATGTCCTGGGACAGAACAAGGGTGGGCGAGGGGGGACTTGAACCCCCACATCCTTTCGGACACAGGAACCTGAATCCTGCGCGTCTGCCAATTCCGCCACTCGCCCGAGCGACGGTGAGAGGCTAGCTGATGCAGGTGAGAGCGCTCCGTCTGGGCCGCGGCGGGGGGTGCCCGCGCGTCAGCCGGGGTGGGGCGCGCCGGTGCCCGCATTGTGGATCCGGACCCGAGGCCTCCCGCGGTCCCACCCCACCCCCTATCCGGGGGTCCATCCCGGTAGGCTGACGGCACCATGGGACTCCAGCGGTTCGAAGGGCGCCTCGAGCGCATGGTGGACGGGACCCTGTCCAAGGCGTTCCGGGCCGACCTCCACCCGGTCGAGATCGGCCGTCGGCTGACGCGCGAGATGGACCTGCAGCGTCGGGTCGGTGTCCAGGGCCTCATCGCCCCCAACGTGTACACGATCCAGCTCTCGACCGCTGACTTCGACCGGTTCGAGAGCTTCCTCGACGCGATGGTCCGCGAGCTCGAACAGGCCGCCCGGGACCACGCCCGGTCGGAGGAGTACGGGTTCGTGGGGCCGGTGGTGGTGACCGTGATGGAGAACCCAGAGCTGCGCCGTGGTCGGTTCGACATCGAATCCGAGGTGCACGAGGGTCCGGCCGGGTTGCCGGTGGCGTCGATCGTCCTTCCGAACGGGGACCGGGTGACGATCGGGCCGGATCCGATCGATATCGGACGGCTACCCGAGAGCGCCGTGGTGATCGACGATCCCAACGCCAGCCGCCGCCATGCCGAGATCCGGCGGGTGGGCAACGACGTGGTGCTCACCGACCTCAACTCGACCAACGGGACCCGGGTGAACGGCGCCACCGTGCGCCAGCGCAGGCTTGCCGACGGCGATCAGGTCGTCATCGGGACTACGGTCCTCCGATTCGAGAACTCCTGACGGTGGGCGCCTGAGCGCAGATGCACGTGATGCTGACCTCCCTGCCGGGGCCGACAGACAACGCACCGATCCTGCACGTCCTCGAGTACGTGGTGGTCATACTGCTTTGGCTCTTCTTCATGTGGGTCGTCCGCGCCGTATGGGTGGAGGTGCGCCCGCTCAAACGCCGGAACCGACGCCGCCGCGGTGATCCTGATCCGGTCTCCGACGGAAAGGGCCGTCGGGGCAAGCTCCTCCGCCTGCACGTGATCCGCCCCCCCGAGCAGTCCGGGCTGGTCTACGACATCGGTGACGAGGTGACCGTTGGGCGCGCTCCGGGCTGCGGCGTCGCCATCGACTACGACACCTACTCCTCCAACCTCCATGCCCGCCTGTTCCGTCTCGAAGGGGAGCTGTGGATCGAGGATCTCGGTTCGACCAACGGTACCTGGGTGAACACGGTACGCATCGATCAGCGCACCCGACTCCGCAAGGGTGATCTGCTCCAGGTCGGCGGTACCGTCTTCGAGCTGGGGAAGTGAGATGACCCTTCTGCGTTCGGGCTCGGCCTCCGACATCGGGCTGGTGCGCTCGTCCAACCAGGACCTCGTCGTCGAGACGGCCACCCTGTTCGCGGTGGCGGACGGGATGGGGGGGCACGCCGGCGGCGAAGTGGCGGCGAGGCTGGCTGCCACCTCCCTCACCACTGCCTTCAACCGTCATCCCACCGGGGCCGGGCTCACCGAGGCGGTGGCCGAGGCCAACCAGTCGGTATGGGAGCACAGCCTCGAGGATCCCGACCTGCGGGGTATGGGCACCACCCTCACCGCGATCGCGCTTGTCAACGAGGACGGGCGCGACCTGTTGGCCCTGGTGAACGTGGGCGACTCCCGGGCCTATCGGTTCCACGACGGGGGGCTCGTCCAACTCACCACCGATCACAGCCTGGCCGAGGAGATGGTGCGCACCGGCGAGCTGACCGCCGCCGAAGCGGCCGTCCACCCGCACCGGCACATCCTGACCCGGGCGCTCGGGGTGTCGGCCGAGGTCACGAGCGACCTCTGGTGGATCCGACCGGAGCGTGGGGACCGGTTCCTGTTGTGTAGCGACGGGCTCACCAACGAGCTCGACGACGCGCAGGTCGCCGAGGTCCTCTCGTCGGTCGCCGACCCGGCACGGGCGGCGGATCTCCTCGTCCACGCGGCGCGCACCCATGGTGGCAGCGACAACATTACCGTGGTCGTGGTCGATGTGGTCGTGGGGGAGGGCGAGCCCGAAGAGGGCCGTGCCGCAGCGGTCGTCGCCGCCGGGGGCGCATCGCTTCCCGCCGTTGCCCCATCGGCCGGGGACAAAGGGGACGGCGAGGACGCCTCCGACTCCGCTGTGACCTCCGAGGTCCCGTCCAGCCGCCGCGAACGTCGTCGGGCCAAGCGGCGCCATCGCCGGATGGCCCGTGGCCGTCGTCTGGTGACCGTGCGCACCGTCTTGTTCGCAGCCGCCGTGGCCGCGGTGCTGGCGGCAGGTTTCTACGCCGTGCGCTGGTACGACACCAATTCGTTCTTCGTGACCGTCGACCACAACGAGCTGGTGATCTACCAGGGGCGAATCGGTGGATTCCTCTGGTACCACCCCGTCGCGGTCGAACGGACTGGCGTGACCACCGCTGACGTCCCCGCCACCTACCTCTCCTCCCTCCGCTCCGGGGTGGAGGAGACCTCGGTGGCCGGGGCCCGGTCCTACGTCTCCAACCTGGTGACGGTCGAGCAACAGCAGAACAGCGCCCAAGGGGCGCCGTCGAGCACCGCGCCTCCGGCCGCATCGACGACCACGACGACCAAGGCAGGTGGCTGATGGACAAGCGGATCAGACGGATCGGCGTCTTCCTCGTGCTGTGCTTCGCCGCCCTGTTCGTCCAGCTCAACAACATCCAGGTGGTAAAGGCCAGCTCGCTGGCCAACAACCCGAACAATCCACAGATCGTCGAGGCCCAGCGCAACCAACCCCGGGGCGACATCGTCTCGGCCGACGGGGTCACCCTCGCGAGCTCGGTCCCCACCACCAGCGGCTTCTACAAGTACCGGCGGGTCTACAACCCCTACACGGCCAGCCTGTTCGCCCAGATCGTGGGGTTCGACTCGAACTACTACGGAAACAACTACGGGGTCGAGGCGGAGTACAACCGCTACCTCACCTCGCACACCAGGGCGCCAAAGACCCTTCGTGACCTGCTGGTCAACCGCACCGGCGCGGACAACGTCACCCTCACGGTGAGTGCCAAGCTCCAGGCCCAGGTGGCAGCAGCCATCAACCAGCTGGCGCCCGGCGTGGTCGGGGCCGCCGCCGTTGTGCTCAACCCGGCCACCGGGGCCATCGAGGCGATGTACGCCAACCCGACCTTCGACCCGATCCCCCTCGTCTCGACCAACATCGCCACCGAGACGTCGGCATATTCCTCGCTGCTCAAGGTCCCGGGCAGCCCCCTGCTCGGCGGCGCCTACGGGCAGGTCTATCCCCCCGGGTCGAGCTTCAAGGTGGTCACCGTGTCGGCGGTCCTCCAGAGCCGGCCCGATCTGGCCTCGGCCACCTACCCGACCATCCCGTTCATCCCGTTGCCCGACACCGGCAACCCCCCGCAGGTGCTCACCAACTACGCCAGCCAGCTGTGCCCGATCGGGGCGGGGACGCTCGAGAACCTGTTCATCCAGTCCTGCGACGCCAACTTCGCCAACATCGGCCGAAAGCTCGGTGCCCCGACCCTGGTCAACCAGGCCCAGCTCTACGGGTTCAACGAGAAGGTCCCGGTCGACCTCCCCTCCTACACCGTGGCCACCTCCAACTTCGGTTCGGTGGCGTCCTTCGGCGTGACCGCGCCCAACGCGGTCGGTGTCCCGGGCCTCATGAAGTCGGCCATCGGGCAGGAGAACGTCACCGCCTCGGCCCTCCAGATGGCCATGGCGGCGGGGACGGTGGCCAACGGCGGGGTCGAGATGACCCCCCACGTGATGTCCCAGATCCGAGACAACCAGGGCCGGCTGGTCGAGGCCTACCAGCCCAAGGCCTGGCGGGTGCCGATCTCACCGCAGACTGCCTCCACCATCACCACCTTCATGCAGGGGGTGACCGCCAATCCTCTCGGCACGGCCGCCGGCATCTTCCCGCCAAGCTGGCACGTGGCGGCCAAGACGGGCACCGCCCAGGTCGGTTCGTTCGGTCCGAATCCCAAGTACACGACCGACTGGTTGGTTGCCTTCGCCCAAGTGGGTTCGGCCAAGGCGGCCATCGCCGTCGTTTTGCCAAACGAGCCGGGGAGCGCCACCGGCGCCGGCTACTCGGCTCCCATCGTGAAGAAGATCCTGGGCGACATGCTGGCCAACCAGTCGTGATGACGATCGGTGCGATCGGTGCGATCGGTGCGATCGGTGCGATCGGGCAACCGGACCCGGGACCAGCGGACCCCTCCGGGTCGGAAAGCGCTCCGAATGCCGGTCCGGTACCCGCTACGGTGCGTCCCCGATCGTTCGCACCCGGTCCCCGAGAAGCAACGAGAGACAGGCCTAGGCTTTGACCCACATGAACCCGTCCCAGACGCCGCGAGTGTTCTCCGAGCGTTACGAGCTCAACCACCTCATCGCTCGCGGTGGCATGGCCGAGGTCTACCGCGCCCACGACCGCCTGCTGGACCGGCCGGTGGCCCTGAAGGTGCTCTTTCCCGAGCTTTCTGTGGACCGTTCCTTCGTCGAGCGATTCCGGCGGGAGGCACAGGCGGCGGCCAACCTCTCACATCCCAACATCGTCCCCGTGTTCGACTGGGGTGAGGACACCGGGACCTATTTCATCGTGATGGAGTTCATCGACGGCCGTCCGCTGTCGTCCATCCTGAAGACCCAGGGCCCCCTCGACGCCGAACGGACGGCCGACATCGGGGTGCACGTGGCGGCGGCCCTCGGCTATGCCCACCGGCACAACGTGATCCACCGCGACGTCAAGCCGGGCAACGTGCTGATCACCGACGAGGGTCAGGTCAAGGTCACCGACTTCGGCATCGCCCGTGCGGTCAACACCGAGGAGAGCCTGACCCAGACCGGGGCGGTCATGGGCACGGCCACCTACTTCTCCCCGGAGCAGGCCGAAGGGCGCGGCGTGGACGCCCGGAGCGACATCTACTCGCTCGGGGTGGTGCTGTTCGAGATGTCTACCGGTCGCCCCCCGTTCCTCGGGGACACACCGGTGGCGGTGGCCTCCAAGCACGTACGGGACATCCCTCCCACTCCGAGGGAGCTCAATCCTTCGATCCCACCCACGTTCGAGGCGATCATCCTCAAGTCCATGGCCAAGGACCAGGCCAACCGGTACCCCACCGCCGAGGACCTCCGGGCCGATCTCCTCCGCTTCAGTGAGGGCCGCACGGTGCAAGCCGCCTCGGACACCACGGCGATGATGGCGGCCGCCGCCGGCACCACTGTGGCGATGGGGGCGGTAGCGGCTCCGGATGCCACCCGGACGGTCCCCCTGGGCGCCGACCTGGCCGACGAGCCCGAGGAGGAGGACAAGAAGAACCGGACCCGCCGGTACCTGATCCTCCTGGCCATTCTGATCGTGGCCCTGCTCGTGGCCGGGTACTTCCTCGGCCGGAACCTGGGGTACTTCGGAGGAAGTCGGACCTTCAGCCTGCCCGACGTTGCCGGTCAGCAGGTGGGACCGGCCACCTCCGCCCTCGACGCGAGCGGACTCACAGTGGTGCGGCACAACCAGGTGTCCGGCGACGCCCCCGGCACGGTCATCGCGACCAACCCCAAGGGGGGCTCACCGGTCAAGAAGGGCGACACGGTCACCCTGGACGTGGCCGTGGCGCCTCCCCCCAGGAAGGTGGCGGTACCTTCGGGGCTGGTCGGGGGCAGCGTGAGCAATGCCCAGCAGCTCCTCCAGGCCGCTCACCTCAACTCGAGCGTCAAGTACGTGCAGAACAGCGCCACCCAGGGCACGGTGCTCAGTACCCAGCCGCCGGCCGGCACCCGGATCGACCAGGGGAGAACGGTGGTGCTCGACGTCTCGTCGGGTCCGGCCAACGTGCTGGTCCCCTCACTCGCCGGTCAGTCGCAGCCGGCGGCCGAACAGCTGCTCACCAGTGCCGGGCTTACCCCGGGCAGCATCTTCCAGCAGTCGTCGAACCAGTACGCGGCGGGCATCGTCATCTCGTCCAACCCCGGACCGGGCGCCTCGGTGCCGCCGGGCAGTGCGGTCAGCATCGTGGTCTCGACCGGCGCGCCGCCACCGCCTACCACGACCACGACCACGACTGCGCCTCCGCCGACCACGACCACGACCACGAGCAAGTCGTCAGGCAATGGCAATGGCAATGGCAATGGCGGATAGGGCTCCGGCTCGTGAGACCGGGTCGTAGCGGCCGACGACCCTGGCCGGCTGCGACCGCAGGCCCCACCTGACCCGTTCGGTCGCTCCGATGCCCCAGCTCCCACAGCTGAGCGGGCGTTCAGACCGGGCAGCTCGCTGCCAGGAAGTTCGAGAGGAGCGAGGGCCCCTCGCTGGTCAGCAGCGATTCGGGGTGGAACTGAACCCCTTGGACGTCGAGGTGGCGGTGCCGGAGGCCCATGATCACCCCGTCGCTGGTGGTGGCCGTCACCTCCAGCTCGTCGGGCACCGAACCGGGGTCGACCACGAGCGAGTGGTAGCGGGTCGCCATGAAGGGGTCGGGCAGCCCGGCGAACACACCCCGGCCGTCGTGGTGGATCGCGGAAGTCTTCCCGTGCATGAGAGAGGGGGCGGGCACCACCCGGCCACCGAACACCTGGCCGATGGCCTGGTGGCCGAGGCAGACGCCGAGGATCGGGTACTCGCCGGCCAGCTCTTTGACGGCCTCCATGGTGACCCCGGCGTGCTCCGGACGCCCCGGTCCCGGTGAGATGAGGATGGCATCGGGATGGGCGGCCCTGATGCCATCGGGGTCGACGGCGTCGTTGCGGTGGACGACCGGCTCCGCACCGAGCTCACCCAGCTCCTGGACGAGGTTGTAGACGAAGGAGTCGTAGTTGTCGATCACCAGCACGCTCGGCCCCATGGGCGATCGAGTGTACCCGCCCGACGTGCGGCCGATCGGGGCGCCAGCGGTGCTGGTGCCGGACTGGGTATTCTTCCGTCATGGCGACCAGGGCGAAGGCCGGACCGGGCAGGGCACGCCAGAAGGGGCGCTCGGCCAGCGGACGGGTGACCCAGTCGGCGAGGTCCACCGGAGGGGAGCGTTACACCCCTCCGATCCCGAAGAGCGTCAGGGCCAGCCCGCGCTGGATGGGCATCGCGATCATCGCCCTGTTCGCGCTGGGGGCGCTGATCGTGATCTTCAACTACGCGGGGCTCTTCCCCGGTGGGGTCAACAACCTGTGGCTGGTGGCCGCCGTGGCCTCGATCTTCGCCGGATTGATCGTGGCCACCCGCTACCACTGAGCCACCCGCCACGATTGAGCCATCTTCCGGCCCGGAGGGGCCTGGACGAAACCACCCGACCGGTGCGGAAGTTCGAGATCGACCCCGACCGGCTACCTGCAAGCCGGTCGAGCGGTCAACTCAGGCGCTCGATGACGGTGGCGTTGGCCATGCCGCCGCCCTCGCACATGGTGAGCAACCCGTAGCGACCACTGGTGCGTTCCAGCTCGTTGAGGAGGGAGGCCATGAGTTTGGCACCCGACGCTCCGAGGGGATGTCCGAGGGCGATGGCTCCCCCGTTGACATTCACCTTCTCCATGTCGGCGCCGGTCTCCTTCTGCCAGGCCAGGACGACGGGAGCGAAGGCTTCGTTGATTTCGACGACATCGATGTCGTCGATGGTCAGCTTGGCCCTCTCCAGCACGGCCCTGGTAGCCGGGATCGGACCGGTGAGCATGGTGATCGGATCGCTGCCGGCCACGGCGAAGGCCCGAAAGCGGGCACGAGCGCGCAGTCCGAGGGACGAGGCTTTCTCCTCACTCATGATCAGCACGCCGGAGGCTCCGTCGGTGATCTGGGACGAGTTGCCGGCGGTGATCCGTCCGTTCTCGGAGCGAAAGGCCGGCTTCAGCTTGGCCAGCGTGTCGACCGTGCTGTCAGGTCGGATGCCCTCGTCGGTGGCGAAGAGCTCGTCGGTGTCGACCCGATCGTCATCCTTCACCGCCACAGGGATGATCTCATGTTCGAAGCGGCCCTCGGCGGTGGCCCGGGCGGCCCGCTGATGGGACCGGGCCGAGAATTCGTCGAGCTGCTCGCGGCTCAGGTCCCACTGCTCGGCGATGAGCTCGGCCCCTTCGCCCTGGCTGACCAGCCCGCCCCGTCCGGCATAGCGGTCCATCACCCGCGGACCGAATGGGAAGCCGAGGTCGCGCACCACTGACGATCCCATGGGTGTGCGGGTCATCACCTCGACGCCGCCGCCGATCACCGTGTCGTAGGCGCCGGCGATGACACCTTGCGCACCGAAGTGGATCGCCTGCTGCGAGGAGCCGCATTGCCGGTCGATGGTGGTGGCGGGCACAGACTCGGGAAAGCCGGCGGCCAGGACCGCGTTCCGGGCGACGTTGAGCGACTGTTCGCCCACCTGCATGACACACCCCATGATCACGTCGTCGACGATGGCAGGGTCGAGATCGTTGCGCTCGACCAGCGTCTTGAGCGGTTCCGAGGCGAGGTCAGCGGCGTGCCAGTTGCGCAGCTTCCCGTTGCGCTTGCCACCGGCGGTGCGAACGGCATCGACGATCACGGCTTCGGTCATAGTGCTCTCCTTATGGTCGATCGGGGTCGGCTCGCCGCTCCGTGTCGGTCGGTCCGGCGTTGTCACCGGTACGGGCGGTCCCCGGACAGATCGGCGCCCTTTTGGCCACGGTCGGCTGTTCGCGCTTCTGGTGGGACCACTCTAGGCGGACCTGGTTGACCGCGGTCCAGCCGTTGCGCCCATCGCCGATCGATCAGGGACGGGGGAGCCATGTGCGTGGCCACCCCTGGAGGAGCCCGCGGCCACTGAGACAGGCGGCCACTACGGTGTCGGTCGTGATCGCGAGCCGCAAGGACATGGACCGTTGGCTGGGAAACGGGGGCATGCCCCTGATCGGCACAGTGGGGGGTGCATTCGAGGCCTACGGGGTCGACGGCGAGGAGCTCGGCTGGGTGACGGGAACCTTCGTTCCCACCCCAGAGGCATGCAACCCTCACGGGGTGGTGCAGGCCGGGGTGCACGGCCTCTTGCTCGACGCGTCGATGAACTTCGCCATCAACGCCGGCCTGCCCGGCCGAGACCGGACTCGCGCCACCCTCGAGATGAAGATCGAGACGATGCGGCCGGCGGCGGTGGGGGAGACCTACAGGTTGCGGGGCGAGGTGGTCCGCATGGCTCGGCAGGTGTCGTACGGCGAGGCCACTATCGTCGAACCGGCTGGGGCGATCGTCAGCCGGTCGACCGGGACGTTCTTGCTCCATCGGCACGAAGAGGGGTGACTCGCGCTCCGCACCTCTGACTCCGCGCCTCTGACTCCGGCGCTGTGGCCGTGGTGCGCCAATCGTGGTGAACGGCACCACCATCGTCGTCATCGGACCCCGCGCCCGACCGGACCCCTTCCTGTCCCATGAGCACAACCACAACCCACAACCGCCCACGATCGGCCAGAACCCCCACCGTCGGAGACGGACGCTGTCCGGTCTGCGCAAGTCCGGCGCCTGGCGCTCGGGGCCTGTGCTACTGCTGCCGGGTCTTGGTTGCCCAGCTCCGGCTGCCCCTGAGTCCGGTCGTCTCGATGGCAGAGTTCGGCGCGGGGGACCCGATGCACCGGTGGCTCCGTGGATACAAGGACGCGCCGTTACCCGAGGCACGCAGGGCCTGCATCGTCCGCCTCGCCCGGATGTTGCGGGCGTTCACCACGGGCGAGGGCATCCACTTCGGTGGTCGTTCCGGTGCGCACTCGGGCCCTACCGGTGCGACCTGGGACATCTTGATCACCGTCCCCTCGACCACGAGACCGGGTGCTCCGCCGGTCGGAGGCGTTCTCACCCTGGTGCCAGAACTCGGGCCGGTCGGCCCGCTGGTCCTGATCCCGGGCCCCGAGCCTGCCGATCACCTTCGGGTCTGCCGGGAGAGCTTCCTCCCCGCCGCTTCGGTCGAGGCCGTTCGTGGTCGGAGGGCCTTGGTCGTCGACGACACCTACGTCACCGGCGCACGTGCCCAGAGCGCCTCGGCCGCCCTCAGGCTGTCCGGTGTCGAAGTGGTCGGCATCCTCGTCCTCGGTCTGTGGCGATCGGGGACCGTCGGGGGTTCCGAGGTACGGAGCGAAGGCGGGCAAGGGGGTTCTTCCGTCGTCCGATGATCGGGCCACGAGGAGCGCTGTGCTGATCGGAGCTGGGCTAGACCAGGGAGATGCTCCTACGTGTGTTCACCGAGCCCCAACAGGGTGCCTCATACGACGATCTCCTCGCCGTTGCCCAAGCGGCGGAGTCGCTCGGATTCGACGGATTCTTCCGGAGCGACCACTACCTGGCCATCAGTGGTGACGGCCAGCCCGGTCCCACAGATGCCTGGACGACGCTGGCCGGATTGGCCAGGGAGACCAGTCGCATCCGGCTGGGCACTCTGGTGACGTCGGCAACCTTCCGCCATCCGGGCCCGCTTGCGATCTCGGTGGCCCAGGTGGACGCCATGAGCGGGGGAAGGGTCGAGCTCGGGCTCGGTGCCGGCTGGTACGAGGCGGAGCACACCGCCTACGGCATACCCTTCCCGCCCCTCGGCGAGCGGTTCGATCGCCTCGAGGAACAGCTTGCAATCGTCACCGGGTTGTGGTCGACGCCCGCCGGCGAACAGTTCTCTTACGAGGGCGAGCACTACCGTCTTGCCGACGCCCCGGCCCTTCCGAAGCCGCTCCAGCGGCCGGGTCCCCCGGTCATCGTCGGTGGTGGCGGTGCGCGGCGGACGCCGCGGCTGGCTGCAGCCTTCGCATCGGAGTTCAACTTGCCCTTCACCGCGGTGGGGGGTACTTCCGATCAGTTCAACCGGGTGACCGCTGCCTGCCGGGCGGCCGGGCGCGAACCGAGGTCGATCCACCTTTCGGTCGCCCAGGTGGTGTGTTGCGGCCGGGACGAGTCGGAGATCGCCCGGCGAGCGGCCTCCATCGGACGCCAGGTTGAGAACCTTCGGGCCGACGGGCTGTGCGGAACGCCCGATGAGGTGATGGCCAAACTGTCCGACTACGCCGGGGTGGGGGCGAGCCGGGTGTACCTCCAAGTGCTCGACCTCCACGACCTCGACCACCTCGCGCTCATCGCCGAATCCATCCTGCCTCGGTGCGCAGCCCTGTGACTGCCGATTGACCGGTCATCGTTGCCGAGCATCAGTTCCTGGAGGAGCGTCCTCGTCCCGTGCTGGAGGCGGCCCAGGAGCGGGAGACCAGGGTGAGGGACCGGGCCCGCGCCTCGAAGGAGTGGACCCGGGTGGACAGCATGAGCTCGTCGGCCCCGGTGCGAGCCTGAAGATCGTCCAGACCCCGCACGACAGAATCGGGGTCCCCGATCAGGTGGGTGGCGGTCGTGGCATCGATGAGGGCACGCTCCTCGGGAGTGTAGGGATGGCTGGCCGCCTCGTCCGGCGACACGATGGGTCCGAGCCGGCCGGTGCGAAGTTGCAGGATGGTCAGCTCGGAGGGGCCTGCTAGCCAACGGGCCTCCTCATAGGAATCGGCACAGAGTACGGAGACCGCCACCATCAGCTTCGGCCGGTCGAGCAGAAAGGAGGGACGGAAGCGGCTCCGGTACAGGTCGACGGCCGCGTCGAGCTGTCCGGGACTGAAATGATACGCGAAGGAGAACGGCAGACCCAGTAGCCCGGCCAGCTGGGCGCTGAAGGTGGACGAGCCGAGTAACCAGAGCTCGGGAAGGTAGCCCTGTCCGGGGACGGCGGTGGGACGGAAAGGCGCCGACCCGTCGGCCCCGGTCAGATAGCCGACCAGCTCGATGACGGCATCGGGGAACCGTTCCGCCGAGAGGTCGGCGGTCCGCCGAAGTGCGCGCGCCGTGGCGGGGTCGGTGCCCGGGGCGCGTCCCAGTCCGAGATCGATCCGCCCGGGATGCAGTGCCTCGAGCGTGGCGAACTGCTCGGCGATCACGAATGGGGCATGGTTGGGCAACATGACCCCGCCCGCTCCCACCCGGAGGGTGGTGGTGGCGTCAGCCAGGTGGCCCACCAGCACGGCCGGTGCCGAACTCGCCACCTGGGGCATTCCGTGGTGCTCGGCTACCCACAGTCGGTGATAGCCCAGCTCTTCGACCACACCGGCCAGCCGGGTGGTGTCGGCCAGGGCGTCACCCGCCGAGCTGTTCTTGGCCACGGTGGCGAGGTCCAGGACGGAAAGGTGCGCCATGACAGTGGTCAACACCCCGCCGGCAACGGGCCTTCCCGCCACCGGCCAGCGGCTCGAGACCAGCCTCGCCCACTCGGTAAGCGAGGTGGTCGATCGCCATCAGGTCCCCGAAGCGGTGAGCTCCTCGATCCGGGCCAGGGTCTTTGCCATGTTGGAACGGGTGGTCTCGGGGAGCTTGCCCAGGCGGAGGAGAACCCGTTGATGGTCGTCGGAGATGTCCCAGCTCTCGGTGACCTTGGTGCCGCCCTCCACCGGATCGAGCTCGTACCGCCAGATGCGACCCCCTACCAGGTTGCCGACGAACCCCTTGGGTCTGGCCTGCCAGGCGATCCGGCGGTTCTCCTCGAACTCGATCACGGTGTTGACCATCGAGTACCGGATGCCCATCTGCATGGCCATGCCGAACGTCGTTCCCATGGCCAGTCGACGAGGCCCTTCGACCTTGGCCTCCTTGACCGTGCCCGACCCATCGATGTCGGGATGTCTCGTCGGGTCGGCCAGAAGGTCGAAGATGGAGCTGGCCGAGGTGGGGACGACCCGCTCGACCGAGATGACGGAGCCGTCCATCATGCTCCTCCTTTCGCATGCGTCACGGTGTGAACGTCGGAGAGTGCCCTCACTGTGCGACCTCGTCCGTCCGACCGGTCGGATCCACGGTCACAGACCGAGGCTGGCGTGCATCAGCCCGCCGTCGACGAAGACGGTGGTGGCGGTTACGTAGCTCGCACCGTCGCCGGCCAGGTAGGTCACGACCGAGGCGATGTCCTGCGGCTCTGCCATCCGGCCGAGCGGGATGGCCGCATTGAGCTTGGAGAGCAGCGTCGGATCGCTCACGGTCGACTTGTTGATGGGGGTGTCGACAGCTCCTGGGCCGACACCGACCACGGTGATGCCGTGTGGGGCCAGCTCGATGCCGGCCGTGCGGGTGAGCATGCGCATGCCCCCTTTGGACAGGCAGTACGGAGTGTTTCCCGGCATGGGCCAGTCCTCGTGCACCGAAGTCATGTTGATGATCCGTCCCCCACCGCCCTGGGCGATCATCTGGGATGCGGCCAGCTGGGTACCGAAGAACGCGCTCTTCAGATTGATGTCGAGCACCCGCTGGTACTGCTCCTCGGTGGTGTCGAGTATTGAGGAGCGCGTTTCGATGCCGGCGTTGTTGACCATGATGTCGACACGTCCGAATCTGGAGACGGCCGCATCGATCAGCTTCTTCAGGTCTTCGACCTTGCTCACGTCGGCCTCGACCCCGAGGGCCTGTTCACCGAGCTCGCGCAGGGATTGCTCGAGCGCATCCTCGGCGGCCTTGTCGGCGACGTAATCGATGACGAGGTTGGCACCGTTGCCGGCCAGGGCGAGGACGACCGCCTTGCCGATCCCCGTGTTGCCTCCGGTGACGATTGCGGTTCTCCCATGGAGGCTGGCCCCATCGGTGTGCGTGGCGTCCATGCTGCTCCTTGATCGCGCTCGTGGCGGCTCTCGATGCTTCGGACGACCCGGTACGAGATCGACTGGTTCGCTGGCCGAATCGCATCGAATCCTAACGGGGTTACGGCAGGAGGATCCGGGCAGGCCGGTCCCCCTGCTGCTCCCGAAGGATGGTGGCCATCAACGGCGCCCGGCAATGGCATCATCACTGTCGTGGTCACGGCCAGAGGACCCCATCCGATGGCTCTGCCACCGGCACTGGAGCTGTTGGCCGAGGGCGACCGGGTGCTGGCCGGGCTGATCGACCGTCACGGGCCACCGCCCCGGCGCCGTGCAGTGGTCGCAGCTCGCCGGTTCGAGGAGCTCGCCCGGTTGATCGTGCATCAGCAGCTTGCCGGAAAGGCGGCGGCATCGATTCATTACCGGATGGAGGAGGTGCTCGGAGGAAGGGTGTCGCCCGCGACGATCCTGGCTGCTCCGGCGAACCTCCTGACCGCGGCCGGCCTGAGTCGCAACAAGGCGGCGTCGCTGATGGACCTGGCCGAACGGGTGGCGGCCGGCGAGGTCGTGCTCGGTCGGATCGGAAGGCTCGACGACGACCGGATCGTCGATCATCTCACCCAGGTGCGCGGCATCGGACCGTGGACCGCACACCTGTTCTCCATGATGGCGCTGGCCCGGCCCGACGTGTGGCCGATCGGCGATCTGGGGGTTCGGACCGGGTTCGGCCGGGCGTGGGGTCTGGGCGATACCCCGACGCCGAAGGAGCTCCAGACCTACGGTGAATGGTTCCGCCCGTGCCGGAGCGCGGTGGCCTGGTACTGCTGGCGGGCGGCCGACGACCCGACGGCGGGATGAGGTGGAAGGAACCAGAGCGGCGGACGAACGTCTGTTGCCCATCCCGATCCGGGTGGGTCAGGAGGAGGGGAGCTTTTCGGCGATCAAGGTCGAGATCTCGTGTACAGCGGGTGAATCCATCACTCCGGGCCGACGGATGCGGCCGGCCATCAGTTTGGGCCAGCCGACCCAGATGTCGTTGATCTGGATCGCAGAGGCGAACTCCCATTCGGCCCTGGTGAGGCAGAGCATGCCGTGGACTGGAACCTCCGCCGGCCAGGGATCGGCGGAGAGCACGCTCCGGACGGCCTCGACACGACGCACCACGCCGGCGACCAGACCCGTGCAGTCGTGTCGACCGATGTGGAGCTCGGCTGGGCCGAGATTGGCCAGATTGCCGGGGTGCTTGACATGGACGAAGCCCTTCTGCGAACGGGCGTCGACGACGAACACTCCCGCAGAGGAGATCGCGATGAGCGTGATGTTGGTCCGGGATTCGGGGATACGGCGATCGTTGAGGACGACCACGCCATCCCCGTCGAGGAACTCGAGGCGAGCCCGGGCCCGCCGGTCGTGCTCGGCCCGTCTGACCCATGGTCGACCGGGTGCCTGGCTGCGGTGCGGAGGACGGTTCCCCGTGTCTCCTGGGTGGGCGGCCGATGCGAAGGAGTCGGCGGTCCGGTCCGGGTGCCCGGTGAACAGCCGCCATCCATTCTCGGGCCGATCCCCCATGGGACGGCAATGGTAGGAGAAGGAGCGGGAGAGATGCCGCTTGCGCTTTAGCACCGCCGGAACCTGGGCAAGGGAGGGGTCAACCAGGAGGGGTCAACTGTGTTGCAACTGGTACGGGGCACTTCCCTCGGGGGGCCTCGGGCGCGATGATGGCTGCACGTAGAGGCGGTCCGGCGGTCCGGCCCCGATCCGGAAAGGGGAGTCCATGCTCGTGTCGACGGTGCTCCAGTCCAAGGGGTCCGAGGTGGCCACCATCGATGGCAGCGCCCGGGTGGCCGATGCCGTGGCCGACATGACCCGCCACCGCATCGGTGCCTTGGTGGTCTCCGGCGACGGCACCCACATCGACGGCATCGTCTCCGAACGCGACGTGGTGCAGAGGCTCAGCTCGGTGCGCATGGACCTGCTCGATGAACCGGTGCGTAGCATCATGTCGAAGGACGTCGAGGTGTGCCGTTCGGACGACGATGTGGAGATGATCCTCCGGGTGATGACGGAGCGGAGGATCCGCCACCTGCCAGTCGTCGAGGACGGACGCCTGTGCGGCATCGTCAGCATCGGCGACGCTGTGAAGAGCCGGATCGAGCAGCTCGAAAAGGACAGGAACGAGCTGATGGAGTACATCTCGGCCCGCTGACTACGCAACGCAACGCCGGGCCAGGACAGGACAGGCCGAGCGTTGCGCCGACCGGGCCTAGGCTCTGCGGGTGCACGAGGAGAGGTGGCCGACCGCTCAGCAGGGACCCGTAGCTGTGATCGTCGTCGATCACGGATCGCGTCGGGCCGAGGCCAACCAACGGCACGAGGCGTTCGTGCGCAGCATCGCCGACCGCTCCCCATACGACATCGTCGAGCCGGCGCACATGGAGCTCGCTGAGCCGTCGATTACCACTGCCTTCGACGTCTGCGTCGGGGCCGGGGCCGGGGTCGTGGTGGTGTCACCGTTCTTCCTCTGGCCCGGAGACCACTGGGACAGGGACATCCCCCGTCTGTCCGCCGACGCGGCCAGGGGTCATCCGGGGGTCACCTACCTGGTCGCCGCCCCGCTCGGGGCCCATCCGATCCTGGGCGAGCTGGCCATGCTCCGGATCGGCCACTGCCTGGAGCACGCCACTGGCCGCGCTCCCGAATGCGAGCTGTGTGCCGGTTCGGGTCGATGCGGATTCCGTTCCGGTGGCCCCGTCTGAGGACGGACGGTCGGCTTACGAGGAGCAGCGATCGCCCAGCCACGGTTGCTCACCGTCCAGGGAGTAGAGGGTGACCGCGAGGGTGTCCTGCTCGGCCCGGGTGGCCTGGTTGGGCGGGACACCTACCAGGTAGGAGAGACCAGCGGCCTGGGCGGCGTAGTTCCAGGAGGCTTGGGCGAACTGGAACGCTCCCATGTACAACCCGTTGGGCGACACGATGCTGTAGTCGCCGCCAGACTCGGCTTGGACCACGCATTGGAGGTAGGGGCTGAGGGCTGGGTCGGTGAGGTTGCCGCCTGGCGGAGCGGGGGCGGCCGATCCGCTCCCCGTGGGGGTGGCCGGCACGGCAGACGGGTAGGGGGGCGAAGAGGAGGAGGGAGGAGCCGAGGCTGACGACGGTACGCTGACCGCCGAGCGCTGGGCCGCCGCGACCGCAGCAGCTGCGGCCTGGGCAGCCGCCTGGGCCTGAGCGGCCACCGCGGCGGCCAGTTCCCCGGTCACCCGAGACTGCAGGGATTCGAGCTGGGTGGTGGTCGTGTCGGCCTGCCGGAGGGCCATGGCCTGACGGGTCTGCGCGGCCTGGTCGGACTGCTGCTGCTGGCGGAGTTGATCCTGGTGCGCTACGAGCTGTTGCTGGGCGTCGTGGAGTTGAACGACGGCCGTGCCGATGTCCCCGGCGGCGATGGTCGAGTACTCGCTGGCCGCCTGGGCCGAGTTCTGGTTGCCGGCGAACAGCACGGCGCTCACGCTGTTCGGCGAAGAGCCGTAGTCCGTGTACGAGCGGACCGCGGCCCGCTCGACAGCGATCTCGCGTTCGGTGATCAGCTGCTGGTCGACCGCGATCTGTCGTGCCGTCTGCTCGGTGGCAACCTGGTCCGCGGCCACTCGGAGGGTGAGCACCGAGTACTGCTGCTGATAGGCACCCGCCTCGAGCTGGTCCTGGACCAGCTGTTGGGAGATGGTCTTTGCCTGGGCCTTCAGGCTGCCGAGCTGACCGGCTCCGGCCGGTGAGGCCGGGCCGACGGTCAGCAGTATCGAGGCGGCGACGAGCAGTGCAACGAGCACTTTGGTGGCGGCCTGCTTGTGGCACACCGTTGGGTTCCTGCGCGCCGCCGGTACGGTCCGGGCGTCAAGCACAATGGGGACAACCTAGTGGCGCGAGCGCGAATCGGACAATTCGACCAGGACCGGTCACGGCGAAGTCACCAGCTCTGAACGGGAACGTCCCTGATCAGGAGCAGATTACTCGACGGTAACACTCTTGGCCAAGTTCCTCGGACGGTCGATGTCCCGGCCGAGGATTCGGGCCACGTGGTAGGCGAGCAGCTGCAAGACGACCCCGAGCAGCACCGGCTGCAGCTCGGGCTCGGTGGCCGGAACGAGGATCCGCTCGGCACCGGAGACCGGCCGCCGGCAGTCTGTGACCACCACCACCGGCCCCTTCCGTGCCTGGATCTCGGCGATCGATGCCATGTTCTTGTCCCACAACTCGTCGTCGGGGGCGAGCACCACGGTCGGGGTGCCGGCCCCGATCAGGGCGAGGGGTCCGTGCTTGAGCTCGGCCGCCGGGTAGGCCTCGGCGTGGAGGTAGGTGATCTCCTTCATCTTCTGGGCACCTTCGAGGGCGACGTGATAGCTCCGGACCCTGCCGATGTAGAAGAGGTCCGCGGCCGCGGCCAGACCATGGGCCACGTCGATCATCCTGCTCTCCTCGTCGAGTACCGCGGCGATCTGTCCGGGCAGGGTGTCAAGGGCGCCGATGAGCCGGGCGCCGTCGGCCGGCCCCATGTCGCGGATCCGGCCCAGATAGAGGGCCAGGAGCGCGAAGACCACCACCGTCGAGGTGAACGTCTTGGTCGAGGCAACCGAGATCTCCGGGCCCGCGTGGAGGTAGACCCCCGACTCGCAGGCCCGGCTGATGGTGCTGCCCGGGGTGTTGACCACCCCGATCACCCGCCCGCCCTTGCGTTTGATCTCCTCGACGGCGGCCAGTGTGTCGTAGGTCTCACCCGACTGGCTCACCGCGACGTAGAGGGTGTCCGCCTCGATCACCGGCTTCCGGTAGCGGAATTCGGACGCCGCCTCGGCGTCGGCCGGGATGCGGGTGAGTTCCTCGATGAGCTGAGCACCGACCATGCCGGCGTAGTAGGCCGATCCACAGCCGAGCACTTTGATCCGGCGCAGGGTGAGGACGTCCTTCGGCACGAGATCGATCCCACCGAGATGGGCGGTCGAGAACCGGTGGTCGACCCGGCCCCGCAACGCGCTGTGTACGGCCTCGGGCTGCTCCCAGATCTCCTTGTGCATGAAGTCGTCGTGACCGGATGTACCGGTCATGTCCGCTGTCAACGCGGCCGTCACCGGCTGCTTGGTGGTGGTGGCGGCGTCCAGGGTGAAGGTGCGGAATCCGTCGGCGTGGATGACGGCCAGCTCGCGATCGTCCAGGTAGACCACCTGGTCGGTGTAGCGCACGAGAGCTGCGGCATCCGATGCCACGAAGTGCTCACCGTTGCCTACCCCGAGGAGGACCGGGCTTCCGTTGCGCGCCACGACGATGCGATCGGGCTGACGCTGATCGATGACGGCCACCCCGTAGGCACCTTCCACCATCAGCAGGGCGGCTCGGACGGCATCTTCGAGGGCGGCGCCATCCTGGGCGGCGATGAGGTGGGCGAGGACCTCGCTGTCGGTGTCGGTGGCGAAGGCGACGTTGGCGAGCACCCCGGCACGCAACTCGCCGGCGTTCTCGATCACCCCGTTGTGGACGATGGCCACCGATCCGGAGGTATGGGGATGGGCGTTCACCGTCGTCGCCTCCCCGTGGGTTGCCCATCGGGTGTGGCCGATCCCCACCGTGCCCCGGAGCCGCTTGGGAGCTGTCGCCACCAGGTCAGCGACCCGGCCCGCCTGCTTGTGGATCTTCATCCCGTTGCGACCGCAGATGGCCACACCGGCCGAGTCGTAGCCGCGGTACTCCAGGCGCTGCAGTCCCTCGAACAGGGTGGGCACGGCGTTGTTCGCTCCGATGTAGCCGACGATGCCGCACATGGTCGCTCCTTAGCTTTCGATGAACCGAGCTGCAGGCACCTCGGGCGACCGGTCACGGCGACCGGGGGAGCCGGTGTCAGTTGGTCGGGTCGGAGCCGACAACCGTCGTGGCGGGCGACTCGACCGCCCTGGCCTAGCCGTAGATCATCCGGCGGATCTGGCGCTCCGACAGCCGGGGGGCGGCAACCGGCCTCGAGCTCAGCTCGCCGGCGATGCAGTCGAAGATGCCGGCATTGGCCAGGCCCTCGGCCTTCAGCTCTCTGTGCCGTCGCCGGACGAACCCCTCGACCGGCTCCCGGAAGTGGTCCAGCACCTCCTCGACGACCCGGGTCGCTACCCCCACCGGCAAGGCCGTACTGTCCGACAAGCGCCCGACCAGGTCGTCCCACGGGTCGGGCGTCGGAGGGGGGGGTTGCACCCCCCCAGTCTGGACCCTGATCGCCCAATTTGCAACTGTTTTGCCCGATATCGGGCAGATGGATGGCAAAGGACGATCAGATCAGCCGCCGGTCCGTCGCCCGGCGAGTCAGCTCGTGTCGGGTGGAAAGCTGCAGCTTGCGCGGGACGGACGAGACATGCGGCTCGACGGTGCGGGCCATCGCCTCCGAGTAGTGCTCCTCACCACTGCTCCGCCCCTTGTTCGCGCGTGCCGGTCGCGGGCCCGTGCCACCATGGCCGGATGCTGGGCGATCCTGATCGCTGCTCTCGCGCCCTCGGGAGCAGGGACGCCCGCTTCGACGGGTGGTTCTTGGTGACCGTCACGTCTACCCGCATCCACGGCCGGCCCAGCTGCCCCTCCAGCACCCCGAGGCGCGCGCACGTCGAGTTCTACGCTTCCGCCACGGCGGCACAGAGCCGGGGATTTGGGGCGTGCCGCAGGTGCCGCCCGGACGCCGCCCCGGGTTTGCCGGAGTGGAACGGCCGGGCCGCGCTTCACTCCTGGAGTCGACGATCCGCCGGCCGGCTGGGGTGGAGCGATCCGACTGGACCTCCCAGGCGTCGTCCGTTCGACGGTGCGGAAGTGCTCTCCTTCCGCGCGGCCAGGGCGATCCCCGGGACCGAGCATTCCGACGGCCGGTCGTATGCGAGGAGCCTCCGGCTTGCCCACGGACACGGTGTGGTCGTCATGGCGTCGAGGGACGGCGACGGCGGATCCTCTGGCATGGATGTCGTGCTGCACCTCTGTGACTTCTCGCACGTCGGGACCGCCGTGGCTCGCTGCCGCGCCACCTGGATGCTGACGCCGACCCGGCCGGCGTCACAGAAGGGCTCGGCCCCGATCCACTCCGCCGGGCCTCCGCCGCCCCTGACTCCCGCCTCCTAGGTCAATTGACCCACACGAACCCGAGGAGTCCCGTCTTTCGCCGGGGTCGTGCTCGCGCCGGAAGGGACGGCGGGACACCGGCGAGCATCTGACATAGCCTCTGTCAACTTCGTGGCACCGCTGCTTCGAACCGGGAGGGCTTGATGGAGGTCGTCGTTCTGGGCAGCGGGAGTCCCCTTCCTGATCCGGATCGAGCCGGCCCTTCGACGCTCGTGCGCACCGGCGCGGGCGATCTCCTGTTCGACTGCGGCAGAGGCGTGCTGATGCGAGCCGCCGCCGCCCGGTCTGGCGCTGGTGCCTTCGTCGCCCTGTTCCTCACCCACCTGCACAGCGACCACCTGACGGATCTCAACGACATCGTCACCATGCGGTGGGCGACGTCGTTCGCACCCTCACCGTTGCGGTTGTTCGGTCCGACGGGCACTGGCCGGGTCGTGCAGGCCGTCGGGGAGATGCTCGAGGCCGATATCGGCTACCGGCTCTCCCACCACGCCGACCTCGGATGGCGTCCGGTCACCGAGGTCACCGAGATCGGGGGTCCGACGGTGTTGGAGCTCAATGGAATCCGGGTGACGGCGGCCTTCACCGACCACGCACCTGTCCGCCCCACACTCGGGTTCCGCATCGACGACGGCGGACGATCCGTCGTGATCGCCGGTGACACCGTGCCCTGCTCAGGTCTCGACGGGCTCTGTGCGGATGCGGACGTCCTCGTGCACACCGCGGTACGCCGGGATCTGATCGAAGGAATCGGATTGCCACGATTGACTGACGTGCTCGATTACCACTCGTCGGTGGAGGACGCGGCGGAGACGGCTGAGCGGAACCGGGTCGGTACCTTGCTCCTCACCCACCTCGTCCCCGCACCCGAGCCCGGTACCGATGACGAGTGGGCTGGGCTGGCGACCGCCCGGTTCGGTGGTCGCGTGATAGTGGCGAACGACCTCACTACGGTCACGATCGACGGCTGATCCGATCGGGTGCTGGTTACCTGGTGAGCGGCTCGGCGACCGTCCCGGAGCGAGTCTCGGCGACCGTCCCGGCACCGACCTCGGACGCAGCCAGGTCACCCACCTCGAAGAACCCCGAACCGACCTCTTCAGAGAAGGTCTCGTCACCGTGGATGTAGCGACCACCCCGCAGCCACGAGGCGATGGCGGCGAGGAAGGTGACCCCGGCCGCGAAGTCGAAGGCCAGATGCAGACCCTCTTGGAAGGCGGGCGAGATGGTCAGCGGGAAGAAGCTGCGTCCCGTGAGGTAGCTCGCCCGCGACCGGCCGACGACAGCCAGGACGTGAGCCGGCAGCAGGGTTTGCATCGGGTTGTAGCCCAGGAAGGCGGCGAACAGCGAGCCGATGGGAGGGAGGTGGGAGACGGCCTGGGCCTGGGTAGAAGGCACCCCTTGACCGATCAGTCCGTGGTACAGGTGGCCGGGGAGGGCCGAGGCGAGCCCGAGCGTCACGATCGAGAAGAAGATGCCGATCGACAGGACCTGGGCCGAGTTCATAAAGGTGGCGTTCATCCCCGCCCCCGCCCCCCGCTGGTCCGGAGGAAGGCTGTTCATCACCGCCGTCTGGTTGGGAGCGAAGAACATGCCCGAGCTGAGGGAGAACAGCAGGATGACGGCGGCGAAGTCCCAATAGCTGAAGTTCATGGGCAAGAGGTTCAACAGCAGGTAGCTGACGGTGGCGCCGACCAGCCCTACTGTGGCGATCTCCCGGGCGCCCCACCGGTCGGCCAGGATCCCAGAGATCGGGCCGGTGATGAGGAATCCGATGGTCAGCGGGATGAGATAGATGCCTGCCCACAGCGGAGTCTGCGAGAAGTTGTATCCGTGCTGGGGAAGCCAGATTCCCTGCAACCAGATGATCAGCATGAACTGCAGGCCGCCACGGCCGATGGCAGAGAGCAGGGAGGCAGAGACGCCGGCGGCGAAGGGCCGGATCCGGAACAGGTGCAGGCGGAACATCGGGTTGTCGACGCGGAGCTCGATGAGCACGAAGGCGACCAGCAGGATCACGCCGGCGATGACCGTACCGAGGACCAGGGGGCTGGTCCATCCCATGGTGTGGCCGCCGTAGGGCTGGATGCCGTAGACGATGCCGACCAGGAGGGAGATCAGGCCGACGGCGAAGGTGATGTTACCGGGCCAGTCGATCGACGTCTTGATCCGGATGCTGGTGTCCCGGAGCTTGAGGTACGCCCAGACCGTCCCGAACACACCGAAGGGAACGGACACCAAGAAGACGAGTCTCCACTCGATGGGAGCGAGCAAGCCACCGAGGATCAGGCCGAGGAACGATCCGGTGACCAGAGCCACGCCGTTGATGCCCATGGCCTTGCCGCGTTCGTCGTCGGGGAAGGCGTCGGTGATGATGGCGCTCGAATTGGCGAAGAGGAAGGCACCTCCCACGCCCTGGCCCACGCGCATGAGGATGATCCAGATGGCGGCACCGGCTCCCGTCATCCAGGTCACCGACAGGAGGACCGAGAAGACGGTGAACACGGCGAAGCCGACGTTGTACATCTTGACCCGGCCGTACATGTCGCCCAGGCGGCCGAGGCTGACCACGAGCACCGCGGTTACC
>DAHUZT010000096.1 GCA_027315005.1 Acidimicrobiaceae bacterium
CCAAAGAGGCTCTTGACGCCCCCCGCTCAGCCCGCCGCCTCTCGACGACGAACCGGGGCCTGCTACCGGGCTCTCCGGCGTTTACCCGGACGGGACTCTCACCCGCTGGGCTGATCCAGTTTTCAGGACGCAACATACCGCCAACGTACTCAGCCGGCTGACGCCGGCAGCGCATCGAGCGGGCCGGCGAGATCCGGCTGCGAATTCGCCAGCCGCCCACCGGACCGGGTCGGCGGCGAAAATCCTCAAGTTCCCCTGCCGGGCGGTCGAATCCAATTCCATCCGAATGTGCATCTCGACTGCTTCGATCACGGCTATCAGCCTGCTGAGGTCGTGTGATCAAAATCATCACATTGCATTGCGGAGGAAGCACGATGAGCGATAGCGCAACCCAGACGGACAAACAGGGCTGGTGGATCGCCAGCGACGGTCAGTGGTACCCGCCTGAGCAGCACCCGTTGGCCGAAACATCGGTGCCGGTTCCCGCCCAGGCACCGGCATTCCAGGCACTGGGGCACCCGGCTCCGGCTCCGGCTCCGGCTCCGGACACCAGAGCGCAGTTCTCCGATCTGTTCGAGACGGCACTCCAGGCGTCCCATCTCGGTGACGCGGTCACCGTCCAACGCTACGGAGAACCGGTCGGCTCGGCACGGGATGGTGGAGCCGACATGGCCCTGGCCGACTCCTTCTTCGGTGGACGTTCCGGTCACCGTGACCTGGCGACAGCGTCGCCTGGAACCCATTCGAAACGCAGGTGGCTGAGGAGCCACTGATCCGACACGCAGAAGCCGATAGCCGACCTGGCCCCGCTCGAGGCCGAGATGATCGATGAGCTCGGTGGTCAGAGCGATTTGCGAATGTTCAGCAACTGCCACCACTCGTCGAGCCTCCCTGCCACCGCCTCGGGAGTGAGCCGCAGTGCTGCTTCAGCGACGCTGTCGGCGATCGCCCGTTGAGCATCGTAGTGGTGCCCCGCCGACCGGAACAGCGCTCCCCGGGCCTCGATGAGGTCAGCGGGCGCCCCGCCCAGGAAACCCCACAAGGTAAAGGCGAACCGAAGGTCGTAAACCGCCGGGGCCCGACCGAAGAAGGCGGCCCGGCGCATCGCGCAGGCAGTGCAGCCGGCGATGGCATCCTCAGCCGATTCTCCCGGCTCGAGCTCCAGATGGTCCTCGAAACGCCGAGCCAACTTCAAGGCAAACCCCTGATCCGGTCCGGGCTTGCCCAACAGGGAACCTGTCGGCTGAAGCGGGTCGAGGAGCTCGCCCGGCCTGGACTGGCTCCAATGGCCAGGGAGGCGGAGCCGGTAGGCCGGACGCACCTGGTCGACCTCGGGGATGGGAACGAAGCTGGGTTGCGTCACGGTCACGCTCCTCGAACAGGAATCCGGTCAGATACGATCGGACGGTTCATCGCCTCGCTCGCCTGGGTGGAGTAGACCGTAGACGATCGAGTCGGACAGAGCCTGCCATGAGGCGGCGATCACGTTCTCCGAAACCCCGATGGTGGTCCAGGTGCGATCCCCGTCGCTGGAATCGATGAGGACACGGGTTACCGACCCGGTTCCCTTGGTTGAATCGAGCACGCGGACCCTATAGTCGACCAGGTGCAGGCCTTCGAGGCTCGGGAAGTGCGGCCCGATCGCGGCCCGGACGGCTCCATCGAGGGCATTAACCGGACCGTTCCCTTCGGCGGTGGCCACGATTCGATCCGTGCCCAATAGCACCTTCACGGTAGCTTCGGTCGACTGGAATTGACCCTGGTCGGCGATCACCCGGTATGACTCGAGTTCGAAGAAGTCCTGTCGCCAACCGGTGGCATTACGAAGGAGCAGCTCGAGCGAACCGTCGGCCACTTCGAAGTGGTAGCCCTCGTGCTCGAGGCGCTTCAGCGAGTCGAGCACGGATGACATGGCCTCTGAGTCGAGGTCAAGTCCGAGCTCGTCGGCCTTCATCGCCAGCGTCGAGCGACCGGCCATCTCCGAGACGACGAAGCGGGTGCCGTTGCCCACCAACTCGGGGGCAATGTGCTCGTAGGCGTCCGCGCGTCGTGCGATGGCCGAGGTGTGGAGACCGGCCTTGTGGGCGAAGACCGAGGTGCCCACGAACGGCTGCTGCGGATCGGGTGGGATGTTGACCAACTCGGCGATGTGGTGGGCGACCGGCGTGAGCAGCTCGTACCGATCGTCAGGGATGGTTTGCACTCCGAGTTTGAGGCCGAGATCGGGGACGGCCGCTGACAGGTCGGTATTACCGGCTCGTTCACCGTAGCCGTTGACACAGCCCTGGACATGGGTGGCGCCCTGGGCCACCGCCGCCAGAGAATTGGCCACGGCGCATCCACCGTCGTTGTGAAAGTGCACACCGACCTGGGTTTCGTTCGCCCCGAGCACAGCCGCCACGATCCGTTCGACCTCGAAGGGAAGTGTGCCACCGTTGGTGTCGCACAGTACGAGAGCCTCCACCCCAGTCTCTTCGGCCGCCCGGAGGATCCGCATGGCGAACTCGGCGTTCGCCTTGTAGCCGTCGAAGAAGTGCTCGGCATCGAGGAAGACCCGGAGGTCGTTCCTCCGGAGGAATTCGACGGAGTCCGCCACCATGGCCACTGCTTCGTCGAGGGTTGTCCGCAGTGCGTCGACCACGTGCATCTCCGAAGCCTTTGCCACGATACATACGGCCTCGGTGCGAGCGTCGACCAGGTTCCGGAGGGTTTGGTCGTCCTCGGCTGCCACTCCCGCCCGCCTGGTCGAGCCGAACGCAACCAGTGTGGCGTGTGAAAGGTGAAGCTCGACCGGCGCCCGGGCAAAGAACTCTTCGTCCTTGGGGTTTGCTCCTGGCCAACCGCCTTCGATGAAAGTGACCCCGAGGTGATCGAGCTGTTCGGCCACACGGAGCTTGTCGTCCACGGTCAGCGAGAGCCCCTCCTGCTGGGAACCGTCGCGTAGGGTGGTATCGAAGACGTCCACGGCGTCGGGGAGTGCGGGTAGGCCGAAGTCATGTCCAGAACCACCGACCGCGCCGTTCAGAACTCGCTGGTGGGCCCGCTGTCCCGCAGTCGGAACATGGTCATCGGCGCCCCCGTGCCGGTGGGCGTGTGCGGAGCTTCGTCGCCCGGATCCGCCGTCGGTGAGCGTTGGGCCATCAGTCGACATGGTCCAACCAGTCCTTGTACTGATCGACCTCGCCGCGCACGGCGGAAAAGTAGGTCTCCTGGAGCCTCTTCGTGATCGGCCCAGGCCTGCCGTCACCCACCAATCGGTCGTCGACCGCTCGGATGGGCACGATCTCGGCCGCGGTACCGGTGAGGAACGCCTCGTCGGCCGTATAGAGGTCGGAGCGGATCAGCTGCTCGTGGGAAACGGCGTAGCCCAGATCGTGGGCGATGGCCTCCACCGATTGCTGGGTGATACCCCACAGGGCCCCTGCGTCCGAGGTGTGCGGCGTGATCAGTCGTCCGTGATCGACGATGAAGAGGTTCTCGCCGGTGCACTCGCTCACGTTTCCGTCCGGGGCCAGCAGGATGGCTTCGTCGTATCCAGCCTTGACCGCTTCAACCTTTGCTAAGGAGGAATTGACGTACATGCCAGTGCCCTTGGCCGCAGTGGGAACGGCATTGGGATCGTGGCGACGCCACGAGCTGATCTTCACCCGTACTCCATTGGCCACTCCTTCGTCACCGAGATACGTCCCCCACGGCCAGGCGGCGATCGACACATTGACAGGGCAGGGCATGGGGTTGAGGCCCATCTCGCCGTAGCCGAGGTAGACGAGAGGGCGGACATAGCACCCATCGACCAACTCGTTGACCCGAACGACGGTTCGGGCGGCGTCCACCAGTTGATCCACCGTGTAGGGGATGTCGATCATGAACACCTTGGCCGAAGAGAAGAGGCGCTTGATGTGGTCGCGCAGACGGAAAACGGACACGCCGCGAGAAGTGGGGTAGGCCCGGATTCCCTCAAACACCCCCGATCCGTAGTGCATGGTGTGAGTGAGAACGTGCACCTTGGCATCAGCCCAATCGACCAATTCTCCGTCCATCCAGATCTTCTCGGTTGGGGTCAGTGGCATGGTTCAGAGCCTTTCTGCGACGGCATCGCCGATCGCTCGAGTCGACAGTGACGGATCAGGATCGGAGACGATGAAGTCGGCGACCGCCCGGAAGACCTTGTCTGCCGCAACCGATTCCCCGAGAAAGTCCAGCATGAGCGCTGCGGATCGGATGGCTGCCGCCGGGTTGGCCTTGCCCGTGCCGGCGATGTCGTGGGCGGCCCCGTGAACCGGCTCAAACAGCGAGGGCCCGGTGCGATCGGGATTCAGGTTGGCTGAGGCCGCATATCCGATCCCGCCGGCGATGGCACCCGCCAGATCGGTGATGATGTCGCCGAACAGGTTGTCGGTGACGATGACGTCGTAGCGACCGGGGTCCTCGACCAAATAGATGCAAGTGGCATCCACGTGGTTGTAGTCGGACGAGACCTCCGGGTTCGACGCGGCGACTTCGTCGACCACGCGCTGCCAGAGATCGCCGGAGAAGTTGAGCACGTTGGTCTTGTGGACCAGCGTCACATGGTGCCGAGGCCGGGCAGCGGCCAGTCCGAACGCGAAGCGGACACAGCGTTCCACTCCGTGTCGGGTGTTCACCGAACCTTGGGTCGCCACCTCGAATGGGGTGCCCCGCCTGAGAAGGCCACCTTCGCCGGCATAGGTCCCTTCAGTGTTCTCGCGGACGACCACGAAATCGCAGTCGGGCGCTGGGGCTCCGGGGACTCCGCTGAAGGGGCGAAGGTTCACGTAGAGGTCGAGCTCGAACCGGAGCCGAAGGAGCAGGCCGCGCTCCAGGGTTCCCGATGGCACGTCCGTGGACCCTACCGGTGGGCCTACCGCACCGAGAAGGATGGCGTCCAGGGAACGCAGCTCGTCGAGCACGCTCTGAGGAAGCACCTCGCCGGTCCGGATGAAACGCTCCGCGCCGAGGTCGTAGCTGGTGGTGTCGAGAGAGACGCCTGCCGCCTCGATCACCTTGACCGCCTCGGCCACCACCTCGGGACCGATTCCGTCTCCTCCGATCAACCCAACTGCGTGGGTGCTCACTCGTCGTCCATTCCTTTCACGGCTCACACTCGACCACAATTGAAAAACCGCCCACCAAGTGGACGGTCACGGGCACACACCAAGTAGGTGCGTGCCTAGTCGATGATGATTACGGTGGCCCGGGCGCGTCTGAAAGTCTGCATCGTCCATCAAGTGTCGCCCACGACACGGGGCGTCGTCAACCCGGTGTGGCAGTGTCGCACTTTCCAGAGCTCGGCGGCGCAACGGTGTCGAGGCTGTCGGATCCCAGGATCTCGCTCCAGGCAACCGCCCCCTCGCGCAGGCACCGGCAGGCCTGACCTCGAAATTCGACCACCGTGGACGGAGCTCCGTCACGGGCTCCCCCGTCGAGGACCAACACCAGGGAGGGTTCGGCGCAGAACATCGAGGCCACCGCCGCCGCTGAGGTCGCGGGAGGCAGACCGTGGAGGTTGGCGCTGGTCACGGCCAATGGTCCGGCCATAAGGCACAGCTGCCCGATGGCTCGGTCCTGTGGCCAACGGACGCCGACGGTCTGCCCGCCCGGGCTCCCTCCCCCGAGGTCAGCGGTGAAGTGGGGAGCTCGCGGTACCACCAGGGTGAGCGGTCCAGGCCAGTAGCGACTGGCCAGCTCCCGGGCCCTGCCTTCCAGAGGGCGTGCGACCTGCCCGACTTGTCCAGCGCTTCCCACCAGCACGGGAAGCGCTGCCTCCGGCGGTCGCTCCTTCAAGAGAAAGAGCGCTTCGACTGCGTCGGGACGGTTCGGATCAATGGCCAGTCCGTAGACCGTGTCGGTGGGAACTGCGACAATCAGACCCTCCGCCAGGTAGTCGGCCGCCAAGGCCAGGGAGGCATCCTCAACCGAAACGATCATGTCACAGGGCCTGAACGGCGACCAGCATGCGACGCCGGCCGCTCAGGTCACATTCGATCCGACTCCGGTCGAGCCCTGCACTGCGGGCAGTTGCCAGCGCCGCATCGGCCTGAGAGGGATCGAGCTCCACGACCAGTACGCCAGCAGGACCCAGCCACCGAGGCGCCCCAGCGATCACCTGCTGGAGGTACCCGAAACCCGCCGCTCCGTCGGAGCCCCGGGGAGCCAACAGCGCCTGGATGGGCTCCCAATCACGCACGACGGTGTCGAGACACTCGAAATGCTCCTCTGGCACGTATGGCGGGTTGGAAACGATCAGATCGATCCGGCCGACAAGGTCGGCCGGCAGCGCTCCATACCACGATCCCTCTGCGAGCCGTACAAGCTCCTCCGCTCTGTCACCGACCACGAAATGCCGGTTGGCGTCCGCCACGGCCAGCGCATCAGGCGAGCTGTCAGTGGCCCACACCTCGATCCCATCGGACAGTTCCCCGGCCTCGGTGGCCAGGGACAGGGCAATGGCACCGGATCCCGTCCCAAGGTCGACGCAGACCGGACCCTTGCGGGGAGCGTCATCGGCCCGCCCTCCACGGTCCTCGCGACCTCCGGAGGAGCAATGCTTGCGGAGCTCGTGGAGCGCCACCTCGACCACCTGCTCGGTCTCGGGTCTCGGGATGAGGACCCGCTGGTCCACCTGGAGGTGCAGTCCGCGGAACGGCCACTCGCCGAGCACGTACTGCAACGGTTCACCGGCCTGACGTCGAGAGGCCAGGGTGTACGCCTCGCGTGCCACGCGCTGAGCGGTCGCCAGGGGAGACGACCCCCCGATCCAACGTGACCTCGTCTTTCCCACCGGCCCCATCGCCTCGACGTGTTCGATGATCCAACGAGCTTCGCGCTCGGAACCGAGCCGCGTGGTGAGCGAGTCGGTCAGCTGCCGGCGATCAGAAGAGGAGAGGCCCCTCAACCCCGGCCCCGAAGCATGCCGGAGAGAGGCAGCCACCGAAGTCATCCCGCGTCCAGTTGGCGAACTCGCTTGTCGGCCATCAGGGCATCGGTCAGCTCGTCCAGATCACCCATGAGGACCCGGTCGAGCTTGTGCAAGGTGAGCCTGATCCGATGGTCCGTCACCCGGTTCTCCTTGTAGTTGTAAGTACGGATCTTCTCCGAGCGGCCCCCACCGCCTACCTGGCTCCGACGCTGCTCCGACTGCGCTGCGTTCTGACGCTCCTGCTCGGCGCGGAGGAGTCGGGATCGGAGCACGGTCATCGCCTTGGCCCGGTTCTGGATTTGGCTCTTCTCATCCTGCATGGCCACCACGATCCCGGTAGGAAGATGCGTGATCCGTACGGCCGAATCGGTGGTGTTCACGGACTGCCCCCCCGGACCGGTCGAGCGGTACATGTCGACCTTCAGATCGCTCGGATCGATCGACACATCGACCTCCTCGGCCTCAGGGAGCACGGCGACCGCCGCAGAAGAGGTGTGGATTCGGCCGGCTGACTCGGTGACCGGGACTCGCTGGACCCGGTGCGGACCACCTTCGTGCTCGAGGCGTTGCCAGGCCTCCTCCCCCTTGATGATGAAGGTGATCTCATTCAGGCCGTCGCGCTCTGACGGGCTTGAGGAGAGCACGTCGAGCTTCCAGCCTTTCGAGGTCGCGTATCGGGCATACATCTCGTAGAGATCCTTGGCGAAGATGTTCGCCTCCTCGCCCCCTTCTGCACCCCGTATCTCCACGATCACGTTGCGCCCGCTGTTCGGATCGTGCGGAACAAGCAGTGTTCGAAGCTCGTCTTGAAGAGCGGCAATCCGGCTCTCTGTCGTGGTCACCTCCTCATGGGCCAGTGTCCGTTCTGCGCCGTCCGCGTCGTCCAGCATCTCTCGGGCCACCACCAGATCCGATTCGGCCGACTGCAGGCGTCGCCAGCAGGTAACGAGCTCCTCGAGTTCCCGGTGTCGGCGCGAGACGTCTCGGAGCCGGCGTGGATCCGACGAGAGCTGTGGATCGCTGAGCTCGGCGAGCAGGCTCTCGTACTCACGCTCGAGCTCGATCATTCGGTCGGAGTACACAGCCACGGGGTACCTTCAGACTCCGTCTCGACCCGTAAGCATCCGGCGGAGTCCCCCAGCCTCGAAGCTCTCAATTACCAGCCAGACCAGACATGGCCTCGAAGGCGGTGGGGTGCCGAGACGCAACGTTCCGATAGGAGCCGGCTCAGGATGGCCGCGCGGAAGCTGCCTTCCTCCGGGTGGCCGTCTTGGCGTAGCGACGCTGGAATCGCTCGACCCGACCTCCGGAGTCGACCAGCTTCTGCTTTCCCGTGAAGAACGGGTGACACTCGTTACAGAGTTCGAGGTGGATTTCGGATTTGGTCGAGCGTGTCGTGAACGTGTTGCCGCACGAACAACGGACGGCGGCTTCGACGTATCGGGGATGGACATCAGCCTTCATCACTTCTCCAGTTCACAACGATTGGCATCCAATTCTAACCTATCCAGCACCGATCCATTGTCGGTATTACTCGGGGTCGCTCTCGAAGAGGGGCGGATGGACCCGATGTCCGAGGCACCGTTGCCGAGCCCCCGAGAAACCGTCGCCAACTAGCGACAGGTCATGTGGCTGGGCCCTTGGCGATCTCGGCCAGGAACTCGTCATTGCTCTTGGTGGTGCGGATCTTGTCCATGAGCAGTTCCAGACCGGCCGCGGCACTGCCCTCATTGGCCAGCGCGTTGAGAACTCGGCGCAGCTTCCAGACCTGCTGGAGTTGGGAACGGTCGA
>DAHUZT010000098.1 GCA_027315005.1 Acidimicrobiaceae bacterium
CGGCGAGACGGTCCTCCGGTTGCCCGACGAGTTCACGGTCGACAGCCGTCCTGGTCTGCTAGGTGAGCTCCGCGTGCTTCTCGGACCCAATGCCGTCCGAGGGTGATGCTGCGTCTCGGAACGGCCGGAGTGGACGCTTCCAGGGGCCGCCGGTGGGGATTCCACCGAGCCGATCGAGCCGGATACGACACGGCCCGCCAAATCCCGTAAAATGGTGCCGCGGTACGAGGCCAGCGGGTCAATCGGCCAGTCCAACCCCGAAGGGAGGGTCGCGCAATTGGCCTTCGGCTGAGCGGCCCGTGGGGGTGCGGTGTTGCGATCCCGGTCGTGGCGCCGATGGTTCGGAAGGCTGTCGTGCCGTGGAATTGCCGAAGCGGCCGCGAGACCGAGGAGTACAGAACGGCATATGTCCATTCAGGTGGAGACCAAGGACTGCACATCGATCAGCGATGCAGAACTGGCCGAGATGGCCGATCTGTGCGCCGAACGCCAGCCGCGCTTCGACATCGGATTCCTGTCGAAACAGCGTGAGGAGTGGGTGCTCGTCACCCGGGCCCGGGAGGGCTCCAAGCTCCGCGGCTATTCCTTCTCGACGCTGGAGCGTATCGGCGGGACCCCCTCACTCTTGATCGGGTTGGCCACCATCGATCGCACGGCCCGAGCCGACACCGTCCTGCGCTCGATGATGGGGGACAAGTACCGCCGGGCGCTCCTGGCCTTCCCCGATGAGGACGTCCTCGTCGGCACCCGATTGCTCACGGCCGATGGGTTCCGGCTGTTCGGCGGCCTGACGGATGTCGTCCCCGGCCCCGGACGGAAGGCGACCGGCGAGGAGCGCGCCTGGGGACGGCGGCTGGCCAAGCGGTTCGGAGTCGACGGCCGGATCGATGACCGCACCTTCGTCGTCGCCGGCGAGGGGACCGAGTCGGGTGGATTCGACTATTCGAGCCCCAAAGCCCGGCCGCCCGACGGCACGGCGCAGTTCTTCGAGGGGCTCGACCCCCGTAACGGAGAGCGTCTGGTGGCATTCGGGTGGGCAATGGCCGAGGACCTGGCCAGGGGCAAGCTCGGTCGCTGACCGCAGCGCTCTCCACTCCGCTCCCACTTCGCCCGGGGACCTCGCCGTTCCGGCCCCCGGAGCCGGCAGTACGCCCACACACGAGGGTCAGGCCTTAGCATGTTGCCGTGAAGGTGTCGACGAGAGGCGACTACGCCAGCCGGGCCCTGCTCTCCCTCGCGCTCCATGCAGACGGCGAGATGCCCACCGCGGTCAAGGACATCGCCGAGAGGACCGGGCTGCCCCAGCCCTACCTGGAGCAGATCCTCCTGGCGTTGAAGGGCGCCGGACTCGTCCGGTCGAAGCGTGGTGTCGGCGGGGGCTACGTGCTCGCCAGACCCGCATCGGAGATCACCCTCTCGGAGATCGTCTCGGCGGTCGACGGGCCCATCGTTGCCGGCGACTTCGGCCTCCCCCACGAGAACGGGGCTTGCGACCATGAGGGCCAATGCGTCCTGCTCGCGGTCTGGGCCGACGTCGGTGAGCATATGCGGACCCAGCTGGATTCGTTCAACCTGGCCGACATGGTCTCCCGTTCGCAGGGTCAGCTGCCGAGGCCCGACGATCGGTCCACCGGATCCCTCGGATCCGCCACCTCTCGCCGGCTGACCGGCTGACCGGCTGACCGAGTGCAGATCCAGTGTCTGGCTCAACCCGACCGGAGATTCCAGGAGAGGACTGCGGATGAACCGTGGTCGTGACCGAGCACGCTGACCGATCCGGTGTCGAGCACGAGGCACCGCCCCCAGACCGGGTCGAGTCCAATCCACCTGGCGGCCAGTACCCGCAGGACGTGGGCATGGGCCACGCACGCCACATCGCCGTCAACAGCGCGGATCCGGCCGATGACCCGGTCGACCCGCTCGCAGACCTCGGCGACCGTCTCACCTCCGGGGGCACCGTGCTCGAACAGATTCCAACCGGGTCGATCCCGCTGGATAGCGGCGGTCGTCCTTCCTTCGTAGGACCCGTAATCCCATTCGACGAGGTCGGGTTCGTCGAAGAGCTCCGGAACGTCCGCCCGGTCGGCGGCGCTCCGGCTCATACCGGCCAACCGTGCCGTCTCCCGAGCACGCGCCAGGGGGCTGGCGTAGACCGCCTCGAAGTCGAATCCGGCCAGCTAGGGGCGCATCTTCTCGGCCTGGGTCTCGCCCTCGGGCAGGAGAGGGGGGTCGCTACGGCCGGTGTGCCGGTGGGCCCGGCTCCACTCCGTCTCCCCATGGCGGACAAGGACGCACCGTCGAGGGAGAGGGCTCACCCGGACAGCCGACCACGCCGGGTAGCCCCATTGCAAGCTCCGGCGTTTCGCCGTGGTGGCCGTTCGAGGGGGGACGGACCTCCGATCCGGATGAGGTCATCCGGCGGAATGTCTGGGAACGAACCAGCGTTGATACCACGAGGAGAGGTGTGAGGGGCTGTACGACGAGCTCACGAGGCCGAGGCCGGAAGTCGACCAGCGACGACGACCGACAAGACGCAGGACGACGCAGAAGGAGACGAATGACCACTCGTACGGCGAATAGGCAGGTTCGGGCGGCGTCGGCGACCAAGGCGGCACCTTCCTCTTCGGGAAGTGCGCGTCCGCCGGGGGCCGCTGCGCCCAAACCAGTCCCCCGTTCACATGGGACCGATGCCGACAGCCTGGGACTCTTTCTGCGTGACCTGGACCATCACCCGCTTCCCGACCACGAAGCTCAGACCGAGCTGGCCAAGAAGGTGGCGGTCGGCGACGAGGTCGCACGCCGCGAGATGGTGGCCGCCAATCTGCGCCTGGTCGTGCACTGGGCCCGCCGATACCAGGATCGTGGGGTCGACCTGCCTGACCTGATCCAGGAAGGGACCTTCGGGCTGATGCGGGCGGTCGACAAGTTCGACTGGGAACGGGGCTTCCGGTTCTCGACCTATGCGACCTGGTGGATCCGCCAGGCGCTCCAGCGGGCCGTACAGCAACACGGACGCACCATCCGGCTGCCCATGGAGGTAGCCGAGCGGAACCAGCAGGTGGACACCGCCACCTGGGAGCTGAGCCATCAGCTCCAGCGACCTCCCACCGATGAGGAGCTCGATGACGTCACCAACACCACAGCGGTCATTCGGGAGGACCTCGCTCGGGCGGCACGGGTGGTGGCCAGCCTCGACCAGCCCGCCACGACGGACTCGACCGCCACCCTCGGAGACCTGGTGTCCACCGAGCTCAACGACTTCGAGGACGAGGTGACCACCGAGCTGACCCTCGACTTGGTGCACCAGGCGCTCGACCAGCTCACCGATCTGCAACGGCAGGTGATCCGCCACCGGTTCGGGTTCGACGGGAGCGACCCGGCGTCGCTCCAGACCACGGCCGAGCGGCTGGGGATCGGTGTGAGAAAGGTTCGTCAGGCGGAAGCCGAGGCCTTGGAGGTCCTTGCCGACAGCGACACGCTGGAGGCGGTCCACCAAGCCGCCTGACCTCCCCCCCGGCCGATCGGAGCGCTCATCCGAATCGACCGAGCACTTCTCCGAGGTCGTCGGGCAGAGGGGAACTCCAGCTCATGTGCTCACCGGTCCTCGGGTGGTCGAACCCGAGGCGGGTGGCGTGGAGGAAGGGACGGCCGGGGTGCCCTGGGTCCGTACGGCTCCTCCGACCATAGGTGTCGTCGCCCACGACCGGATGTCCGATCGCCGAAAGGTGCACCCGGATCTGGTGGGTCCGACCCGTCTCCAGCGTACAAGCGATGAGCGTGGCCGGAACGGGCCGGGTGTAGCGCTGCTCCACCTCGTAGCGGGTCCGTCCGTCCTTGCCCCTCCGGGTCACCGTCATGCGGGTCGGTGCGCTCGAGGAACGGCCGATCGGCGCGTCCACCAACCCCGACTCGCCCGCCACCGATCCGGTCACCAGTGCTCGATAGTGCCGATCCGCGCGTCGTGCGCCCATCTGCTCCACCAGGGACCGGTAGGCCTCGACGGTGCGAGCGACTACCAGCAGGCCGGAGGTGCCCCGATCGAGACGGTGCACGATACCGGGCCGCTCCGAATCCGCCCCCGTGGCCTCGGCCAGCGACATGAGCTCGGGGTAGCGGGCCACGAGTCCGTTCACGAGCGTACCGGTGTGATGGCCGGCGCCGGGATGAACGACCAGGCCGGCAGGCTTGTCGACGACGACCACGTCGTCGTCCTCGTGCACGACGTCGAACTCCACACCCGGTTCGGGTTCGACCAGCCGAAGGGGGGTGGCGTCTTCGAGCGGGAGATCCAGCAACTGACCGGCTCGCAGCGCGGTGCTCCTGCTCCGAACCACCCCACCGTCGACCCGTACGGCACCGGCCGCGACCAGCCGATCCACCGACGACCGGGAGAGACCACCGATCAGGGCCACCGCCTTGTCGACCCGCACACCTTCGAGAGCTCCCGGCACCACCACCGACAGCCGGTTCATGACAACCGACCGCTCCGCAGGAGCGAGATCACCAACAGCACGCATCCCACGACGATGCTGGCATCGGCAACATTGAACGTCGGCCAGAAGTGGAGGGCGATGAAATCGACGACTGCGCCGTGGTCACCCCGGAACAACCGGTCGGAGAGGTTCCCGAGCGCACCTCCCACGATGAGCCCGAGGATGGCAGCACGCCCATCGGTGGGGGAACGCCACACCAGGACGAGTAGGACGATGACCAGGATGCTCGCCACCAACGTCACCAGGACGGTCTGGCCCCGGAGCAAGCTGAAGGCCGAGCCCGTGTTACGGGTGAGTTGCAGGTCCAGTGTTCCGATGACGTGGATCTGTCCATGCGACAACCTGTCGACGGCCCACCACTTGGTCAGCTGATCGCTGGCCACGACCACCACGGCGACGACGCTCGCAGCAACCAGGCGGTGCCTCCCGGAGCGCCGCCCCTCGGACGGAGGCTCGCTCGGCCGACCACCGGTCAGCGTCTCGACAGTCCGCCGCTCTTGCACGCCACACACAGCCGGGCGAACGGGAGCGCGCGGAGCCGCGCCTTCGGGATCGGCTGATGACACTGTTCGCAACTGCCGTAGATCTCGAGACCGATCTTGTGGAGGGCATCATCGATCTCCTGGACGGCTGCAATGGCCTGGGCCGAGAGTGCCAGATTTCGTTCGCGGTCGACGGTCACCGTCCCACCTTCTCCCGACTCCTCGTCGAACTGCACGTCCCCGGGCTCTCGCTCGAGCGCCAGGGAATCGGCCTCGGCACGGAGATCGACCGCCTGGCCCTCGTAGATCGAGCGCTCCTCGAACAACAGCGCCCGCTGCTCGTCGAGGAACTTCGCCTCCTTGGCATAGGGGCCCGGTCTCGATCTCCTCGCCGGCGGCGGGGCCTTGGTGGCGGTCCCACCCGGTGCCGCCTTTCCCGGTGCTTTCTTTCCGGTACCCACGCCGGCAACCGTCCGAGGGCTCCGAGAACCCTTTTTCGTTCCGGCACGAGCGGCGACTGACCGTGTGGCTGTTCCCTTGGTCGGCGGTGCCGCCTTTCCCCGTGAAGGGCCATGCCCCGAAGCCACCTTCGTGGTGGCCCTCGCCTTTTGGGACGCGCTCGGCTTCGTCGTGCCGGCCTTCTTCGTCGTGCCGGCACCCATCCTGGTCGAGGTGCTCGATCCTGGCTTCTTCGTCTGTCGAGAAGAGGTCACGGACTTCTTTCCCGTCGAACTCCGATGGTCCGGCGCCAATCGCTTCTTCGAGGGCCTGGAAGCTGTGGTTGCCGACTTGGAGGTCGTCTTTCCCCCCACCCCCTTCCGAGCTGCTTTTGCAGACGGGGGTGATGCCTTCGTCGAGGTGGGCCGGCCCCTTCCGGACGACCCGGCCTTCGAGGCCGATGCCGCCTTCTTCGTCGTCACATCGACCTCCTTCACCCTTCCCACGGCCACACCACCGCCACCGCGAACGCAATCGGCCGGTGTGCAAGACGGGCGGGTGACCATACCGTGTCGGGCCGGCCCCGGCAATCCACGGTCGGCAGCGGACCTGCGCGACCATACCGGGAAGGAACCAAGCCCCGAACATCCGGCGCCCGGACCAAGGGCGTCTCGAGCGGGCTAGAGGGGAAGGGGCGTAGTCGGATTCTGAGACCGGTTGACCACCCCGGTGGGTTGCATCCGAGTCACCTCGCCGGATGGACCGGTTCCGCTCCCCTGCTGGGAGGCCGCCGGCGGGGGGGCGACCGGACGGTTGCCGCCCTGGAGGACGCTGGCCGGGGCCGGAGTTGCGGTCGTGGGAGTCGTCGGAGGTGGATTGCCGTCTGAACCGGCGTACCGCGCCTCTTCTTCCGAGGCGCTCGGCTGCACGTTCTGGTCGACCCACCTGAGAATGTCGCCCAAGGCAGTTCGCAGACGGTTCCGCTCGCTCTCCAGGTGGCGGGTCATCGACTCGACCTGATGGGACAGCCTCGCACGTGACTCTTCGAGCCGGGTGATCTCTTCGCGCAGACGCTGCTCGGAGTCTGCCGCGATCTGATTGGCCCGACCCTGCGCCTCGTCCATGATCTGCCGTGATTTGGCCTGGGCATCCGCCAGATACTGGGAAGCTCGCGACTCGGCGTCTGCCTTGGTCTCGTCGACGAACTTCTGAGCGAGCAGAAGGGTCCTCTGCAGCGTGTCATCGGGTACTGCTGCGTCTACGTTCTGCACCGCGGGCTGCTGCTCGCGCTCAGCCTCGAGCTGGGCGATCCGCTCGGCCGCCTGGCGAAGCCGCTCGCCGCTCTGGCGGAGCTGTTCCTGGAGCCCTTCGGCTTCCACTGCGGCCTTCTCCAGGTACTCGTCGACGTCGTCCCGGTGGTAGCCCTTGAGGGTCTCACGGAACTCGACGGTGCGGAGGGAATCGAGAGCTGATTGCTGGGCGTCCATGGTTGCCATGCTAGTTGGGTCGATCAGTCGATTCGGGGACCCGGCCATTGACGGCGAAGTGCGAGGGGCTCAGTGCACGAGCGGGATGAGGACCACTTCGATGACGAGGAACACAATGAGCACCGAGAGATCGAGCCCCGCCCCGCCGATACGCAACGGCGGGATGAGCCGACGGACCGGCCGCAGCACCGGGTCGCAGATCGATGACAGGACCCGCTGGACCTTCCACGCCGGCGAGTCGTAGGTGACACGGGCGTAGGCGAGATACCAGCTCAGAATGGAGTAGACGATGAGGACGATCAGGAACGCCTGAAGCAAGAGGTAGATGACCTCAAGCATCTCCCCTCACTTCCCGTCGATCGACGACGCTGCGCTCAGGTCGTCGATCAGGGGTTCACCAGCCCGCGATCGGCCAGGCGCTGGCGCTCCTCGTCCGAGACCTTCACGTTCGAGGGTGTGAGGAGGAACACCTCGTCCGCCACCCGCTCCATGCCACCGGAGAGCGCGTAGGTGGCACCGCTGCAGAAATCGATCATTCTCCGTTGGAGGTCACGCTCTGCCGTCTGCATGTTCACGATGACCGGTTGATTGCTCATCAGCCGGTTCGCGATCTCCTGGGCATCGGCGAAACGGGCCGGTGCGACGATGTGCACCTTCGCCCCCGCGCTCTCCTGAGAGATGGGACGCACCGACGGGGACCCACCGGAGGGACGAGCTGGGAGCGTGGTCGTGGCCGCCGGTGGAGGAGCCGTCCGCTCCTCGCGCACCAGGGTCCGGATCCTCGGGCTGGAAGGGGGCGCACCCGGTTCCTCGAGATCGTCGAGGGTGCTGACCGAACGCTGTCCCCTACCGACCGGAGCGGGGCTCCGAGGCTCGTAGTCGCCATAGTCGTCGTACTCGTCATCGACGAGACCAAGATAGGCCATCGTCTTTTTCATGAACGAAGCTGGCATCATTTCCTCCTCCGGACAGCGTAGTGCCTCACCCTGGCAGCGGGTGGACACCTCGTGAACTGGTCTTCTGCGGCCGGTCACCGAAGAGCGCCCGGCCCAGCCTGACCATGGTCGAGCCCTCGGACAGCGCAACGTCGAGATCGTCGGTCATACCGAACGAACGGATCGGGAGATGCAACGAATCGGCCAACTTCGACACCAGGGCGAAACCCACCCGCGCTCGCTCGGGTGGTCCGAGGGGAGCCACGGTCATCAAGCCGCTGGGCTCGATCCCGGCATCACGGAGTTGGGACACGAGAAGCGGAACGGCACGGTGAGCGCAGCCGCCCCGTCCGGTCCCTCCCGAGACGTTCACCTGGACCAACATGCGGGCAGCCGGGCTGCGGAGAGCGATGGACCGGGCCTCCTCCAATCGGCTGACGGCCTGCCAGCAGTCCACAACGGGGGCGAGACGCGCGACCTTGTTCCGTTGGACCGCACCGAGGAAGTGCCAAACCGGACTCAGCTGCCCGGCCACCGGAGCCAGCACGGCGCGCGGGGGTGGGGGCGGACCGGTGGGCCGGGCACCCTTCAAGGCCGATGCCTTCCCGAGGAGCTCGGTGGCGTAGTTCTCACCGATGTCGACCAGCCCCGCTGCCAGGGCTGCGTCGACCGCGTCCCTGCCGAATCCCTTGGTCACCGCCACGATCCGGACGGCGGATGGATCGGGTGCCCCACGGTCGAGCCGCTCACGTACCCGCTCGTAGCTCATGGCGAACCGGGCGGAATCGAACCCGGCGGGTTCCGGAGACGCCGGGCGCTCATCGACCACGTGCACTCTTCCCGCTCGACGCCGACCAGACCAGCATCGCCAGCCGTCCGGCATCTTTTCGGGCGCGATGGGAGAAGAGCCCCGTCGAGCAGGACGTGCAGGCGTCCACCCCGTCCACCTGGCGGACGCCGCTCGAGGCGAGCGAGACCGACACCGCCGCCGGAAGGTCCAGGGCCGGCTCACCGGTCGCCGTCCGACCGGCCACCACCGATCCAAAGGCGTCGGTGAGAATGCCCAGGTCGTCGTCGGAGAACGCGTAGCATTCGGGATGGATGCACGGTCCGACCGCACCGATGACCTCATCAGCTCCGAGTGCCCGAAGGGCATCGGTCGCGCGCGGGATCACACCGGCGACGAGGCCTCTCCAACCGGCATGCACGGCGGCGAACGCACCGTTGTCGCCGGCCAGGGCGACGGGAGCGCAGTCGGCCACGAGGACGCACACCGCTATGGCGGGATCGCACGACACCAGACCGTCGCCCTGACCGGCACAGGTGTCCCGGACCGGGCCGCGATGGCCTCCCCCGCCACCCGCCCCGGCTCCAATGGCACCATCTCCGACCGCGAGCACCTCGGCCCCGTGCATCTGACGGAGCCAGAAGACCGTGCCTACCTGGTTCGTCCCTCCGGACGCGACGACATCGCCCGATCGCTCGACGACCGAGGCCACCCAGTTCAGAAACGCGGTCGATCCTCCCCGGCGGCTCCCGCCGGGCAGCTCCTGTTGGCACCCGGGTCCTCCCGATCGGGGAGCCATCGCCGGCGCCGTCGACCGGTGACTTTCCCCCGGCCACGGTCGCAGATCGCCGGCAAGCGATCCGCTGAACGCCGCCGCGACCGAGGGCGAGAGGCGCACCGTGGTGGTGCTGGTGGTGGTGCCGCTCAGTGAGGACCTTCCCGATCAGCGAAGGAACGAGGGGACATCGAAGTCATCGTCGCCCAGATCGAGGTCGTCCTCGGAGGGCGTGGCGAAGATGTCCTCGTGCGCCGCCTCCTTGCCAAGGACCCGACCCCGGGAATCGTCTCGCCCGAGAACATCGGATGGGATCGTCGAGCGAGCCGGAGATTGGGCCTCCCAGCGCTCGAACCCGGCGGCGATCACCGTGACCCGCACCTCTTCGCCCATGTCCTCGTCGATCACACTGCCGAAGATGATGTTGGCGTCGGGATGGGCCACCCCGTGAATGATCTCGGCGGCCTCGTTGACCTCGAACAGTCCGAGGTCCGGACCTCCTGAGATGTTGAGCAGGATCCCCCGGGCCCCTTCGATGGACGCTTCGAGCAAGGGACTGGTGATGGCGGCGCGCGCCGCATTGACCGACCGCCCCTCACCGGTGGCCGACCCGATCCCCATGATCGCCGTACCGGCGTTGCTCATGATCATCTTCACATCGGCGAAGTCGGTGTTGATCAGGCCTGGCACGGTGATCAGGCTGGTGATGCCCTGAACCCCCTGCATCAGCACCTCGTCGGCCATCTTGAAGGCGTTGACCATCGAGGTCTTCTCGTTGGACACGGTCAGCAGCCGATCGTTGGGAATGATGATCAGCGTGTCGACCTTCTCCTTCAGACTCTGGATGCCCTGCTCCGCCTGGACCGATCGACGCCGTCCTTCGAAGGTGAACGGCCTGGTGACGACGCCGATGGTGAGGGCGCCCAGGCTCTTGGCGATCTCCGCCACCACCGGGGCGCCGCCGGTCCCGGTACCGCCGCCCTTGCCCGCGGTGATGAACACCATGTCGGCGCCCTTGAGCGCCTCCTCGATCTCAGCTCGGTGCTCCTCCGCGGCAAGCCGGCCCACCTCCGGATCGCTGCCGGCTCCGAGCCCCCTGGTCAGCTGCCGGCCGATGTCGAGCTTCAGATCGGCGTCGCTCATCAGCAGCGCCTGCGCGTCCGTGTTGGTGGCGATGAATTCGACGCCCCGAAGATCGGCCTCGATCATCCGGTTGACGGCATTCACACCACCGCCGCCCACTCCAACGACTTTGATGACGGCGAAGTAATTGTTCTGCGCCGGAACGGTCATGAAATCCCTTACCCTCGACCAAAGGTTGAAACCGTTCCAACCGGCGAGTTGGCCATAACCATACGATCAGGGCCCTACCTGGTCAAGCTTCCCCGAAGAGCGGTGCAGCTGCCGGAGGCGCGACGTGCACGGGGCGCCCCTCCGCTCCGCCCGCCTCCGCCCGGGTGCTACCCGCTCACCGTCGGAGTACCGGGAACGGTCACGTCGATGACCGACGCTGCCGACAGCGTACCGTGGGCAAGGATGGCCGCCACGTCCTCGTACTTGGCGTGGAGCTGGTCCGGACCACCGATGTCCACACGGACCCCCGAGGCGAGCTGGATTCCGACCGATCCCCCGACCGCCTCGGTCACCGCGCTGACCTGGCCCGAGAAGGCGGCGGGCAGCGTGCTCGCCACGGTCAGCCCGTTCCGACCCTCGGCGGGCAGCATCGATCCGACCGGACCGGGTCGGATCGTCCCGGATGGTGTCTCGGCCACCAGCTGCACCAGACCCGGGACCGGGATCGGCACGACCTCCAAGATCCTCCCCGTCCCGTCGAGCACCGACCACGAACCGCCGGTCCCGGCCATCTGGGCGGCCGGCTTCCGTTCGGTGACGTGGATGGTCACCCCGTCGGGCCAATGGCGGGTCACCGTGGCCGTGGCGATGAAGGGCAGCGCCTCGATGCGGGCGGCGATGGCGGTCGGATCGATGCTCATCAGAGCCGGATGATGCCCGAGGTCGGCTGCAGAGACGATTGCGGTGTCAGAGGTGTGCCGATGGCTCCCGGTGATGGCGATCACCCTTGCCGAGAACAGCGGGCTGTACAGCACCACGATGCCCGCCACCAGGGCCACCGCCACGGCCAGGGCCACCGCCAAGCGCCGGAGCCGGCGGCGGCCCTGGCGGCGCCGGACCGGCAGCGCCTGGTGATCGATCGGCGGGTCTGGCGTCCGGTTCGGACGCTCGGGGGGCCGGGTCGAGGTGCTCATCCCGGCTCCACCGCCCCGGAGGTCTCCCCTGAGCCCGCGCCGGAGGCCGAGCCTGCAGATCCGACCAGCACGACCTCGAGATGGAGCTCCACCCCGGTGGTGTCGGCCACGACCGAACGAACGTGATCGATGAGCGCGATCACGTCGTCGGCGAATCCCCCGGGGTCGGCCCGGATGAAGCTGGCGTGCTTGGTCGAGACCTCGGCCGATCCGAGGCGGGTTCCTCTTAGACCGCAGGCGTCGATCAACCGACCTGCCGAGTCGCCGGGCGGATTGGTGAAGACCGACCCGGCATTGCTCCCACCAGGTTGGTGGATCCGTCTCCACTGGACGACCTCGTCGATGACCTTC
>DAHUZT010000102.1 GCA_027315005.1 Acidimicrobiaceae bacterium
TCAACAACGCGGCCACCGCCGTCACCAACTTGCTCCAACCGGGCGGATGGCACCTGCTGGCACCGGTGAACGCCACCGGGATCCTCAACAGTTCACAGGTGTACTTCCTCAACGGTCAACAACAGGCGGCCGATGCGATCGCCGCGGCTCTCCATCTTCCCTCCAGCGCAGTCGTTCCCTACACGACGGCCGCACCCGTAAGCACTCTCGGCTCGGCTCAGGTGGTAGTGGCGGTGGCGGCCGGTCTCGGCAATCGGGCCATCACGCCGACCACCACGACCACCACCCATCCGACCACGACAACCCGTCCCTCTACATCCTCGAATCACTCCGGCTGAGAGCATGCGTCGTGGACGGTGACGGCGCCCGCCTCACGAACCGGGTGCCATCGGCGTACCCCGCAGCTGATGTTCGCGCCGCACTGAGCTCCCTGATCGGCCATCCAACGAGCAGTGCGGTCGTCACCGACTTCGATGGGACGATGTCTCCAATCATCGAAGACCCTGCTGCCGCACGACCTCTGGCCGGGATCGTTCCAGTGCTCTTCCGGTTGGCCGATCTGTTCGAGAAGGTAGCCGTCGTATCCGGTCGTCCCGTGCAGTTCCTCCTCGACGCGCTGGGATCGGACGTCGGGGCAGGACCATGGCCGCCGATCTCCTCCGATGGGGGGCCGGACCTGGGGGTCGGTCTCGGGCCGATCCTCCTGGTGGGCCTCTACGGGCTCGAGTCGTACACCGACGGTCAGGTCATCCGCGAACCCGGGATTGAGCTCTGGCGATCCGTCATCGCCAACGCTGCCGACCGGATGGCCACCGAAGCACCCGCCGGGGTCGTGGTCGAGCCCAAGGGCCTGACGGTGGCCGTCCATTGGCGCCGGGCGCCCGATCAGCGCCAGTGGGTGACGTCGGCGGTTGCCGCCCAGGCTCGAGACCACGGTCTGACAGTCCATGCCGGTCGCTGTTCCCTGGAGCTGCGACCGCCGATGGACGTGGACAAGGGTGGGGTCGTCCGGCGGCTGGTCGAAGGATGCACGGATGCGTGCTATATCGGTGACGATCTCGGCGATCTCCCGGCTTTTGGAGCATTGCGACAGCTGCATACCGAGCAGGCCGTGAGGACGACCGGCATCGCCGTGGTCGACGATGAGAGCGACCCGGTGGTGGCCGCAGCCGCCGATGTCGTCGTGAACGGACCGGCCGGCGTGCTGGAGTTGCTGGCGTGGATGGCAACCGAAGCTGCCGGTGTCGATGACCGCCCGGGTCACCCCCGAGCGCACCGACGGTGACCTCGTCCACCGATCAGGGCCGCCGGTCGGCCGGCGTGGTCACCGGGTCTGAGGCTGCCTCGGTAGGGTATCGGGCCGGACCTCCTATCGACCCGGTGACCACGATCGATCCGGATCCTCTGGAGCTCGTTCAGCGAGCCGCGTGGAGCTGGTCCGAGAGCCAGTCCTCGGGTCGGCGGCTGAGGATGGCCCGGCGGAGCGCCGCCGATCGCTCGGCGCGCTCGGCGGCCGACAGGTCGAGGGCCCGTGCGAGTACGGCAGCCGTTCCGGACACATCGAACGGGTTGACCGCTAAGGCGGCCGAGCCGAGCTCCTCGAAGGCGCCGGCCTCGCGGGAAAGCACCAGTACGCCATCGCGGTCGTTGACCAGTGGACCTTCCTTGGCCACCAGGTTGAGACCGTCCCGGATCGGATTGACCAGCAGGACGTCGTAGCAGGCCATGGCGGCAAGTGACTGCGCGTAGTCATCGTTCATGTCGAGGATGATCGGGGTCCATGTCGCGGTGCTCCACCGCTCGTTGATGCGCTCGACCACGGTTGCCACCTCGTTTTGGTAGGCGAGGTAATCGGCCAGGTTCTGACGCGTCGGGTAGGCGAGGGCCACCAGGACCACCCTTCCCCGCCTCCGGGGTTCGGTCTCGAGGAGCTCATCGAAGGCCCAGAATCCGCGGAGCAGGTTCTTCGAGAGCTCCAACCGATCGACCCGGACGATCACCTGCCGGTCGTCGTCGCCGATTTGCGCTTTCAGCCCGGCGAGGTGCCGGCTCACCTCCGGATCGGAGGCTGCCCGCTCGAGGGCCACCGCGTCGCTCGAAAGGGGTGAGACGAAGGTGTGCACCCCGAGGCCGGCGGCCGCTTTCGGACCGAGCTCCTCTTGGTTCGCACGGTAGGCGGTGGCCCAGCGGGAGGTGTGGAAGCCGCACGTGCCGAACGAGGCCATGGAGGTCAGGAGCTCGGTGGCCACCTCGGTCGGAAGCATCCGGAGTACGGACGGGTCGGCGAAGGGGGTATGGGTGAAGTGGACCGTTCTGAGGTCTGGGCGCATCTGGGCCAGCTCGTTTCCGAGCAGGGAGAGGTGGTAGTCCTGGACCAGCACCCGTGCTCCGACCGGTGCAACTTTTGCCACTCGCGCGGCGAATTCACTGTTGAGCTGCCGATAGCCGTCCCACGCCTCGAGCCACCTCCGGTCGTTACGGGGACGACGGGCGGCGTCGAACAGGTGATGGTGGCAGAACCACAAGGTGGCATTGGAGACCACGTTGTAGGCCAGGTTGTAGACATCGGGATCCGGATCGACGAGCTCGAGGCGCAGGCCCTCCTCGGTCATGAGGCCGGCGGCGGCTGCGGCTCGATCGGCCTCATCGAGGGCGCAGGCCACCCAGGTGGCACCGGTGCCGGCCAGCAGGGGATGGAGCGAGCCGGCTAGTCCACCACCGACCGGACTAGCCACAGGGTTGCCGTTCTCGAGGTGGAACGAGAGTGGTCCGCGGTTGGAGACGATGATGGTGTCGACCAGCGACCCGCCGGTCACCGAGTCCCTCTGCTCGGACCTCTCCCGCTCCATCGGGTCGGCGGCCATAGGGGGACGCTACCCGCTCGGCTGGCCGTTCGGCACCTGACCGGCCGCTCCGACCTGGTCAACGTCGGTTTTTTCTTGCCGAGCAGGTACGGCTCGGGCGGTGGAACCGTGGTGGTTGATGGTGTCACTGGGTCTGGCCGGAGGCTGTCGCGATCAGCGGTAAGGGTGCCCTGAGCATCCTCGGGCGCGCCTGTCAGTGCCTGCGCGAGCGTTCCAGCGCGGCCCGGAGCACATCGGTGGCTTGGGGCCGGAGCTCGGTGAGCGGGCGGTTCCGGTGGACCCGGCGCCCGAGGTCGACTTGGGCGATAGCCGAAATGCCGAAGATGGTGGAGGCGTCTATGAGGAGCGCCAGCTCGACGGCGTAGCCGTCAGCCAGCTCGCATTTGTCGAGCACGCAACGGCGGATCGCCGTCTCGCCGGCCAGCGGCTGTTCGACCGTGGCCAGGTGGGGGAAGAGCAGGTCGATCGCGGGCTTGGCCATGAGCTCGGTAACTCGTCCTCCACCATCCTCGGCGCCGTGGAACGGTCGCTGGTAGAAGCCCTTGACCATCGCGAACGAGTCATCGGTGAGCAGGGGGCCGAGGAGGCCGGTGACGAAGTGCGGTCCGAAGTTGGTCACGTCGGCATCGACGAAGACGACCAGATCGGCGTCGACGGCCTCTGCGGCGACGCGCATGGCCTGTCCCTTGCCGCTGACCGGTCCCCCTGCGACGACGACCCGGCCGCCGGCCCGGCGGGCCTGCTCGGCGGTGGTGTCCCCGGAGTGGTCGTCCACCACGACGACCTCGTCGATGAGGGGAAGACCTCCACGCGAATCCGTCAATTCGGAGACGACTGCCCCGACGACGTCACCGACCGTGGACGCCTCGTTGCGCGCCGGGATGCACACGGCGACCCGCCGGCCCTCCTTTGCGTTGAGCAGGGCTGCGGGATCGAAGTCGCCGGCGGCGAAGCGTCCCGGTAGCTCGCCGGGTCGGGGAGCGGTTCCCATTTGGCCATCATCGCTCACTCGGGATGCCATCACGAACGAGCGGTCGTTGAGCGAGCAGGGAGTCCCATCGTCCATCGGACGCCCTGGCATTGACGTGGACGGCATCATCGAGCAGAATGGATGCCATCATCCAGAGCGGCTGAGGGACCGGGCCCAGCGAAGCCGCGGCAACCAGAGCGCATCACCGGCCTGCTCGAAAGGCCGCCGGTGCGTCCCAGGTGCCAATGCCCGAGCGATGAGGTGAGAGCAGTGGACTTCGTTTCCGGGCTGTGCTGTCGTGAGTGTGGTCGTACCTACCCGGCAGAGGCATTGCACGTGTGTGACTTCTGCTTCGGGCCGCTCGAGGTGACCTACGACTACGACCGGGTCGGCTCGGTCATGACCCGCCAACGCATCGAATCCGGACCCCGGTCGATCTGGCGCTACCGCGACCTGTTGCCGGTGGCCGACGCCAGTCCGGTGGACCTCGGCGCCGGCTTCACCCCGCTGGTGCGGGCCGACCGACTGGCGGCAGAGCTGGGGCTCGGGGAGCTGTGGATCAAGGATGACACCGCCAACCCGACCGGTTCGTTCAAGGACAGGGTGGTGTCGGTCGCCCTCACCAAGGCGCGCCAGCTTGGATTCAAGACGGCTGCGTGCGCTTCGACCGGGAACCTGGCCAACTCGGTGGCCGCCCACGCCGCCAGAGCCGGTATGGACTCGGTCGTGTTGATACCCCACGATCTCGAGCTGGCCAAGGTGACCATGACCGCCGTCTACGGCGGTCGGGTGATCGCCGTAGAGGGCAGTTATGACGACGTCAATCGCCTGTGTGCCGAGCTCACCAGCGAACAGCCGTCATGGGCCTTCGTGAACGTCAACGTGCGGACCTACTATGCCGAGGGATCGAAGACGCTGGCCTTCGAGATCGCGGAACAGTTGGGGTGGTCAGCACCCGACCACGTGGTCGTTCCGATCGGCTCGGGGAGCCAGCTGACCAAGGTGGCCAAGGGGTTCGGCGAGCTGTGGAAGGTCGGGATACTCGATGAGGCGCCGTCGGTCCGGATCTCCGGTGCCCAGGCGGACGGATGCTCGCCGGTCGCGACCGCGTTCTCCGAGGGCACCGACACCATCCGGCCGGTCAAACCCCACACCATCGCCAAGTCGCTGGCGATCGGCAATCCGGCCGACGGCTTCTACGCTCTCGATGCGGTCCGGAGCTCGGGTGGATCCTGTGCTTCGGTCACCGACGGGGAGATCGTCGAAGCCATCGGCCTCCTGGCCCGGACCGAGGGGATCTTCGCCGAGACGGCCGGCGGGGTCACCATCGCCACTCTGGCCAAGCTGGCCCAGCAAGGGGTCGTGCGAGCTGACGAACGTGTCGTGGCCCTGGTTACCGGACACGGCCTGAAGACTGTGGAGGCGCTGGCCGGTACGGTGGGGCCCACCGTCACCATCGCCCCGACGCTCGAGGCCTTCGACGAGGTCATGGCCGCCTCCGACCAGCAGTGTGCCGGCAGGGCGCGCTCGGGCGTGGATGGCACTGCGTTCGCGGCGGAAGAGACAGAGACAAGGAGTGCGCGATGAGCGTCAAGGTCCGGATCCCCACACAACTGCGACCATTGACCGGTGGCGCCGGTGAGGTCGAGGTCGGCGGGTCGACGGTGGACGAGGTGCTGAAGGAGCTCGACGCCGCTCATCAGGGGCTCGCCGAGCGTCTCCTCGACGACAACGGCGAACTGCGTCGTTTCGTCAATGTCTTCGTGTCCGACGAGGACGTCCGGTTCCTGGATGGTCTTGCCACCGCGGTCCCCGACGGCGAAACGGTGTCGATCGTGCCGGCCGTCGCCGGAGGCTGACCGGAGAGCAGCGCCGGAGGCTGACCGGAGAGCAGCGCCGGTCTCTACGTCTGAACGCCGGACGGGAGGGCCACGGCCAGCTCGGGATCGAGCTGCAGCACTCCCGGATGGGCTATGGCGGCCAAGGTTTCGACCCCGTCGACCAACCGGGGACCGGGCCGGACGAATGCGGCATCGGCGTCGACCGCCCACACCGGCGTCCCCGCTGGTAGGGAGCCGCTCGCCACCAGCTCTTCGGCCAGCTCGCGCGCCCCGTCCAGCCGAAAGCCGCATGGGGCGACGACGATGACGTCCGGTGTGGCGACCGACACGTCGTGCCACGTGATCCGTTCCGGGCGCTGACCAACTTGGCCCACCACCGGCCCGCCGCCAGCCACCTCCACCATGTCGGGTACCCAGTGACCGGAGGAAAACGGGGGATCTGTCCACTCCAAGACAGCCATCCGGGGCCGCTCCAGACCGGCGACCGCCCGCTCCACGGTCTCGAGCCTCTGCCGGAGACCGCTCACCAACTGGCGCGCGCCTTGCTCGCGCCCGGTGACCAGTCCCACCCGTTCGATCGAGGCGAGGACCTCCTCCAAGGTGTTCGGATCGAGGGTGAGCACCTCGGCACGGCACCCGAGATGGTCCAAGGCGGCATCGACCTCGTTGAGGTCGACCGCGCACACCGCGCACAGGTCCTGGGTGACGATCAGGTCCGGATCGAGGTCACGTAGGGCTCCCGCGTCGAGGTGGTAGAGATCCTCTCCGGCGGCGATCCGGCTGCTGACGAGATCGTCGATCTGGGCCGCTGTCAGCCCGGCGGGCAGCGCGCTGGTCGACACGATTCGGCGCTCGCGAGCTTGGGTGGGGAAGTCGCACTCGAAGGTGACGCCGCAGACGGCGTCTCCGGCACCCACGGCGAAGAGGATCTCGGTTGCCGACGGCAGCAGCGACACGACCCGCATGCTGATCAGGTGTCCCAGGCGACGGGACCGTCGATGACCACTCGGGGCGCTTCGGTGAGGACGAACTCCAGGTGCTCGAGATCGAGGAACTTGGCGATGTCCTCGAACATCTGCGGAGAGTCTTCCTCGCTCATGTGGGCACGGTACTCGTCCATCGAGTCGAACCATTGGACCGTCACTCCGTCGTAGCCAGACCGGTCGTCATCGTCCCGGTAGTCATCGAGTGGGCGCGGGTTCTGCTCGTAGCGGATCACATGGGACCCACACTTGCCGTTGGCGATGAGCGGACCGTGACGGTCCTTCCAGTAGTCCTGGAACTCGGCTGGCGTCATTCCCTCCTTTCGCTTGAGCAGGCAGGTCAGCTTGATCATGGTGCGCAGCCTACGCGGCCCGGTGGCCGCCTTCAGGTGGCAGAGGCGCACTCCGGATTGCCTGAGCGGCCCGTTCCACCCTTGGCTGCTTGCCACGTATACGGGCCCGATCGGAGCCGCCTTCAGAGGTCTGCCTGGCCGGGTGGTCTCCTCCGGCAGGATTCCGGGAGGGGCCAGGGTCGTAGAGGACAGTGGCGACGACGTCAACGGTGCCCACCGGAGCCGGATCCGGCGGTACGGGCCGGTAGGTCCCGGATCGACCCGGTCAGCACGATCAGCTACCGTCGCGGGGTGCCCGCTGACAGCCGGGAGAACGGTCGCCGACCGGACTCGACGCAATCGATGCGAGCTGGGGATGCTTCTGGCCGGCTTACGAGCCCCAAGCGTCACCGGTGGTTCAACTCGGCCATCCACGCCTGTCGGGAGTGGACCGCGCGCTACGGAGCGGTGGGGCCCGACGACCGGATCGCACGCCGGTTCGGAGCCTTCGGCGAGGGCACCTGCCTCGTCTATCCCCCTGGTGCGCTCTTCGGTGAGCGGTGGATCCGTCTGGGTCGGGACACGCTCATCGGTCCGAACGTCAGCCTGTCCGCGGGCATGGTCCCCGGCCAGCAGATGGTCACCGATCCGGTGGTGCGCATCGGCGACCGGTGCATGATCGGCCGGAGCAGCCACATCGTCGGGCACTTCGATGTGGAGATCGGCGACGACGTCCACACCGGCCCCAACGTGTACATCACCGACCAGAACCATGGCTACGAGGATCCGGAACAGGTCGTTCATGCCCAGTGGCCCGACGACGTGCCGGTGCGCATCGGTCCGGGAAGTTGGCTCGGCACGGGAGTGGTGATCCTCCCCGGCACCGAGCTGGGAGCGAACGTCGTGGTGGGGGCAGGAGCCGTCGTGCGGGGGACATTCCCCGATCGCTGTGTCGTGGCCGGCGTGCCCGCCCGGATCGTACGTTGTTACGTTCCGGGGCGAGGCTGGGAGTCAGGAGACCGGCTCGCCGCTGGCTCGGAGGACGCGGGCTCGGAGGACGTGGGCTCGGAGACCCGGTCCTGATCCTCGGAGTCCGAGTCGGTGATCTCCCGCTCGTCGTTCATGGAGGGGGCTCTCGAGCGGATGCCGGTCTGACCGCGCAACCGGGCGAGACGCCGGGTAATAGCCTCGCTCGCTCTCGTCTCAGCGGCGAGAATCTCTCCACCCGACGTTTCGACGGTGTCCAACGACGAGGGAGCATCCGGAGGTTCCGGCAGCTCGGGAGGTTCCGGCGGTACAGCCGGTACCGGGCGGGGACGGGGCCGGATGGGCACCGTGCTGCCGAGTCCGTACCGCGCGACGATCTCCTCGGCTTCCCGACGCCCTTCGGCGATCAGCTTCTCGGTGGTCGAGAAGTCGTCGAACTCGCGATCTCCGGACTCGGTTCCGCTGCAGACGATCACCTCGACATCGGGAGGAAGCTGGGAGAGATCACGTGCGAACCGGGCATGCACGGCGATCCAGAGGGCGTTCAAGATGGACTCGGCGGGTCGCCGGGGCACCATCGGCGTATACGTCGGTGGGGTGCAGAGCAGCACGACGATCCGCGTGGCCCCAGCATCGATGGCCCGACGGATGGGGACATTGTTGACCACACCACCGTCGATGTAGCGCTCGCCGTCGACCTCGACCGGGGGGAAGATGGCCGGTACGGCAGACGAGGCCAGCACCGCATCGACCACCGGACCGAAGGTGAACCATCGCTCGCGGCCATCGGTCAGAGACGTGGCCACCACCTCGACGGGGATCGTTGCGTCCTCCAGTCGGTCGTAGGGGACCCCATCCTCGACGATCGAGCGAAGGCCCGAATTCGGATAGACCGAGTCGCGCTGCCGGACGTAGGCCCAGGGTCCGTGTAGTCGTCCCTGGGGGTACACGCGGTCGCGATCCAGCGCCAGCCAGACCTCGGTCATGTGTTCTACCCACTCACGAGAAGGATCGGCGGCATACGCGGTGCCGTTCACCGCGCCCACCGAACAGCCGTAAATACGATCGGGGACGAAGTTGTGCTCGGCGAGCACCTGGAGCATGCCGATCTGGACGGCTCCACGGGTACCGCCACCAGCCAGGACGAGAGCGGTGATCCCGCGGTCAGGTCTGCCGTCGAGCTGATGGGACGATTCCCGGCCGACGTCGCCACTCTCGAGATCACCATCATCGGCATCGAGCCAACGCGCCCGGGCCAGAGCAGCCCGAGAGAGGGTGAACCTGATCACGAGCACGATCAGTAGCAACGAAACGATGACGAACACGCCGAAGACGACGTAGAACAACGTGTCGGAGGCGGCCGGTGTCACCAGAGAGAGAGGCTACCGGCGCTTCCGTGTCCGGTCTGGATGGGCCACGGGTGCAGGGGCGGTCGGCCGCTCGGCCGGTCGATGGGCTGGGCCGTCGGTGGGTCGGCCGGGTCGATCGTCCCAGTGGGCCTGCCGGTCGGTCGTCGTCCTAGGTCATCCCGGCACTGCCGGTGATACAGCCCTCGGCCATGCTGGAACGATGTTGGTAATGAATCGGGATCGATTCGCCGGTGCCAGGTGTCGTGCAGATGATGACCGTCTCGCGGGTGGAACGGGTGGAACGGGTCGAGTGGGTGGAACGGGTGGATTGGTTGCGACGCGGTCCGCCCTCTCGGCCACATCTCCTCCCGTTCCCGCAGAGCCGGAGCCTCGAGGGTCCCTCCTCGCAACCCCGCCAGGTGTCGACTGCAGGTGTGGGAGCGCCGCCGACAGGGCGGGTGGGGGTGGCGGGCGCTCGACGCACCTGGTTCGGATCGCGCCGGTCGGTTCCGAGCTCGTTGGCTGCGCCTGGCGTCCCCTCGGCGGGGTCGATCTCCTCGATCGGCTCCGGGCGACCGGGCGCCGGCGTCTTCGGGTGGATCCCGAGCTGGCGGTCCGTCTGCGTTCCAGCATCGAACGCGGTTTCGAGCGCACCGACACCGCGAACCCGAGGCCGGGTACCGAAGAGGGCTCAACCGGGTCTCCGCTGGTGGTCACCAAGGACCGCCTGACCCGGGTGCTGGCGTGCGAGGCGCACGATGTCGCCTCTGAATTCGGAGAGCGTCGCCCGACCGTCGCCATGGCGTGCGGCGTGCTGGTCGATGCGCTCTTCCGCCAGCTGGTGACCGTCGGAGCGATCAACGACCCGATGGCCGATGGAATGGATGCACTTGCATGCGACGATCAGCAGCGACCGCTTCTGCGGTGGATCGAGTCGCTGCCATCTGCTGTACGCCGGGAGCTCGAGGTCGAGGTGGTCCGGCAGGCGGAGGCGCTCGTCGCACGCTGGCCGAAGCTCGATGCCAGATGGCTCCCCCGCACGCAGGAGACGATGCGCTGTGCGTTGTCCGGCGGATCCCTGCTGCTGACAGCCCGCGTCGACCTGGCCATCGGTTCGCCGGCCGGAAAAGAGGCCTCGATCGCAATCGTAGAGGTCAAAGCGGGAAAGCGTCGTGCGGAGCACCGTGCCGACCTCCACTTCTACGCACTCGTGGAGACGCTCCGCAGGGGCGCGCCCCCATTCGTGGTGGCCACCTACTACACGAGGACCGGTGAGCTCGACGTCGATCCCATGACCGAGGAGCTGCTCGTCGGGGCAGCCCGGCGGACCCGTGCCGCGGTGGGAGCGCTCGTCGGGCTGGCCCAAGGTGCCTCCCCCCGGCGGACCCCCAACGGGCTGTGCGGTGCCTGTGCTGCTCTGCCCGAGTGCGATCCGGGGTTTGCCTACCTCGAATCGCGTGGGAACGGTCTGGAGGTAGCGGGTTTGGATGGGTTGCTCGAGCGATGAACTGCGCAGGAACCTCCAGCGGGAGCACGCCTGCGCCTGGCAGCTCGGCGATACTGGTGTCGGATCCGAACGCAGCGGTCCGGCGGTTGGCCGACCCGGTTCGGCCTCCGTCGGTCGGGAGTTGGTGCGATGGGTCGTTTGGTGTTCCGGCGTCGCCGGCAGCGGTGCGGACCCGCGAGCTCCTGTACGGCACCCACGCTCCCGAGCGTGGTGCCGACGAAGGACCTACTCCCGTGGGTTGGGAGCGGGTTCGCTCGCGATTGACCTCGGTCGCGATGGAGGCGGCCGAGCATCTGCCTACCGGCGCGACGATCGAGGTGACTCCGGCGCTCACCCGTCAGGTGCGTCACCATCCCGAGTCTCCGCTCGGGGACGGAGAGCCCTTCTCGTGGAAGCCGGCCTTCGTTCGACGCTCACTTGGATTGGCGGTCGTCGAGGCCTGCGTGGCTGGACGATTCAGATCACCGGCGGATGCCGTCGGTCCGGTTCTGGCCCATGCGCTGGCGACCTGGGAGCAGTCCGGAACCCCTGCCTTCCACTGGGAACCATGGTGCGCAGGGCTGCCAAGGGGTGCCCGAGTCACGGTGATGGCAGAGGCGATCACATGGGCAACGGCACTGTGGTCGTCCTTCGAGTGGGGCGGATTCCCGGCTCCACCACGATTCGGATGGAGCTACGACCGATGGACCTGTCCAGCCGCACGGTCCATCCGGCTGAAGGCCCGAACCGAGTTTCGGGTACCTTCGACTGCCGGAGCCAGTACCACGGCGATGGTGGCCGTGTCGGGTGGGGTGCCACCTCCGGACTGGCGGGCGGAGCTGGCATTCGTGGCCGTGGTGGCAGGTTTGGGTTCGCGTTCCCGACCACTTCCGCTGCGGGTGATGGGGCTCTGGCCCGAGGCCGCATCTCACCGTACGCTCGAGATCGATGAGCCGGCACTGCGGGATGCGGCGCTACTTGTCGAGCGAACCCTCGATGCCGTGGTCCAGACGTACCGTCCAGACGTACCGTCTGGTGAAGCCCCCGAACTGACGATTGCGAGGCGCACGAGCTGACCCGCGCCACCGGTAGTGCGGAGGTGATGCCGCGGGTCCGATGTGATGCCGCGGGTCCGGCAGAGCGGACGTCGTGCCGCGAACCGAGTTCAGCTGCGTGTGGGGAGCGATCCAGCGGATCGGCTGCAGCGATCAAGGGGTTTGGCCGAAGAGAGCCCTTGTCGCGTTGGCGTCGGGTTTGCCCGCCGCGGTGAGCGGAATCTGGTCGACCAGCAGCAACCGTCGAGGAAGCTTGTACCCGGCGATGAGGGTCCGGCAGTGGACCTGGAGGGCGGCGAGAGTGGGCGGCCGTGCGTCGTCCAAGGATTGGACGGCCACCGCAACCTGCTGTCCGAATTGGTCGTCTTCGATGCCGACCACAATGGCGTCACCTACCGCCGGATGGGATTTGATGGCTGCTTCGACCTCTTCGGGGAAGATCTTCTCCCCACCGGAGTTGATCGTGGCCGAGCCTCTGCCATGGACCGTGATCGCGCCATCGGCTTCGATGGATGCCAGATCACCCGGGACGGACCAACGCGTTCCCTCGGTGTCCACCGGGAAGGTCGATGCCGACTTCTCGGGATCCTTGTAGTACCCGAGGGGGATCCTTCCCGATCGGGCCAGCCGCCCGATGCGGCCGTCACCGGGTACGAGCGGCCTCAGATCGTCATCGAGCACGGTGGTGTCGGCGCTCATCACGAATCTCGGCCCTGATGCACCCATTTCTACCGCGCCATGGGCGCCACTCTCGCTGGCACCGAAACGGTCCATGACCACGACACCGGGAAGGACCGCAGCGAGCTCGTCCTTCACCGTCCTGGACAGCATGGCGCCGCCGGATCCGATGACCCTCAGGTTGCTCAGGTCGTAGGTGCTCGGTCGGGCCGAGTCGGCGGCTCGGGCCAATGGTCGGGCCATCGCGTCACCGACCAGACCGATCGAGACGACCCGCTCCTCAGCGGCCAGCTGGAGCAGAGACTCAGCGTCGTAGCGGTGTTCTGTGTAGAGGATGGCGGTACCGCCCATCATCCAGGCGTTCCACATCACCCATTGCGCGTTGCCGTGCATGAGAGGCGCGACGGCGAGCATGACCATCCGCCCGGATTCGTCGGTATTGATGCGTCCGGCCAGCTCTCCGGGGCTGGTGATCGGATCCATGCCTCTGCCGCCACCACCCATGGCAGCGAAGAAGATGTCCTCTTGGCGCCAGAGTACGCCCTTGGGGGTTCCGGTGGTCCCGCCGGTGTAGAGGATGTAGATGTCATCGGAGGACCGGGGTCCGAAGTCCCGACGGTCCGATGCCATGCCCATCGCATCCTCGTAGGATCTGGATCTACTACGGGTCCGCCTCTCCGTGGCTGCTTCGAGATCGTCGTCGAGGACGAGCCTGCTCACCGGCCGGCCGGTCCGGTCGTCCTTCAGGGCGTCGTCCGCCAGCCCGCTCAGCGCCGATTCGTGGACGAGCACCTCGAGGTCGGCATCCTCGATGACGGAGCGCAGCTCAGTGGCGACGTATCGGTAGTTGAGGTTCACCGGGACTGCTCGTGCCTTGTAGCAGCCGAGCATCGCTTCGGCCCATTCGGACCGGTTGTAGGCGAGTATCCCGACGTGAGCACCGGGAGTGATCCCGGAGTCGATCACGAGATGGGCAAATCGGTTCGCACGGCGATCGAGTTCGGCGTAGGTGAGCCGGGCCCGACCGGCGACCAGGGCGAGTCGCGTTGGAACCGTGTCGGACACGATCTCGAACAGATCGGCCAGGTTGAAGGAGCGAGTCGGTGCGGCTCCACCAGGCGCTGGTCCCCTCGTCGTCGAGCGCCGCGGCACTTCGTCGCCGGACCCGCCTGCTGCGGCTGTCCACTCTGACCGGCGTGGCTGGTCAGCCAAATTCTCGGCGCTCTTCCCAACCGTTCCCACGCCGTCTTCCCCCTTCGTCAAAGAACGGAACCGTCACCGGAGCATCGCGCCCCCGGCCACGGGGAGCCTGGCACATCGGGCCACGGGGAGCCTGGCATCGTGGCTGCATCCTGCCCAGGCGAGCCGGCCGACGATGGGCACTGGGCTCTCGGCCGGGCACATCATAGGATGCTACGGCCGGTTCAGAGTCTCGATTCGTCACGCCGACGCCGTCATGCCGACAATTTGGCCGGCGGAGACGTAGGTCCTACCGGGCGCGAGTTCCGGGAGGTCGTGCTGAGAGACTCTCGTACTGGGAGAGGAGCCCGTCGTGGACAGTGAACCGGAGGATCGGGTCGACACGAGGCAGGGGATCGCTGGCCTGTCAGCACTGGTCACCGGGGGTGGGAGCGGTATCGGGCTCGGGACCGCCCTCCGTCTGGTTCGAGACGGCGCCCGGGTGACGATCTGTGGCCGTACCGAGGAGAGGCTCCGCAGGGCCGCCGAGATGCTCGAACGCGCCGCACGCCAGACAGCTTCGGCAGGGGGTCCGGAAGGTTCGGTGGCATTTGTCACGGCCGACGTGACCATCGAGGATCAGGTGGCCCATGCTGTCTCGGTGGCAGCTGCGGCCACGGGTCGTCTCGACGTCCTCGTGGCCAACGCCGGTGGCGCCATGCACATGGGACCGATGCCCGACGCCGATGTCGAGCAGGTCAGAGCCACAGTGGATCTCAATCTGATCGGCACCTTCCTTTGCATCAAGCACGGTGCGCCCCTGATGGCCGCTGGGGTCGGCACCGGCCTCGAAGGAAGGTCGGCAACCGGCGGGTCGATCATCGGAATGTCCTCGGGAGCCGGGCACTTTCCTCACCGCTATCTTTGGGCATACGGCACGGCCAAAGCCGGAATCGACATGCTTTGCCGATATGCCGCCGATGAGCTCGGACCCAGCGGCGTGCGGGTGAACACGGTCCAACCTGGCATCGTCGACGACGAGTTGATGGCACCGATCACCGCCGGCGGTCCCCTCCTCGACGACTACCTGGCCGAAATGCCGATCAGCCGCCTGGGCTCCGTCGAAGACATCGCCGCCGCCATCCGCTTTCTGGCCGGACCCGAGTCGGCCTGGATCACCGGTGAGACACTGGCGGTCGACGGGGGTCATCACTTGCGCAGAGGTGCAAACTACGGCCTGCTTCTCGGACAGTAGAGGATCGCACCGGTGTCCTTGATTCTGCGGAGATCGTGTGCTCTTGGTGCCATGCCCGATCCGATGCCCGATGTCGTCCCCGGTGTCCTGCCCGGTCCAGTGCCCGGTGAGCCAGGCCCAGTGGGGTGAGCTCCAGGGTGCTCCTAGCCGCACCGGACAAGTTCCGGGGAACGGCGACGGCCGGCGAGGCCGCCGCCGCCATCGCCCGCGGGGGGCAACGGCTCGGATGGACCATTCGAGAGCAGCCCTTGGCCGACGGCGGCGAAGGGCTCATCGACGTCTTGGGTGGCCACGGGGGTGAACGGTTCGACGTGGAGGTGACCGGGCCACTCGGTGTGCCGACACTCGCGCAGGTGCTGGTAACCGACTCCATGGCCGTGATCGAAATGGCTCAGGCGTCCGGCCTGGCGCTGGCGGGTGGTTCCGAGCTGAACGACCCGGTGGCGGCGACCTCCCGGGGCACAGGAGAGCTCATCGTGCACGCGGCTCACCTCCTGCGGCGCCACTACGGCTCGGGAACCGTGGTCCTCGGTCTCGGGGGCTCCGCCAGCACGGATGGGGGCGAGGCAGCGATCGAAGCAGTACGGACCGCAGGAGGGATCGACGGGATCGAGCTGGTCGGCGCCTGTGACGTTTCGACCCAGTTCATCGATGCCGCCCGCCAGTTCGGGCCGCAGAAGGGTGCGAGTGACCGAGAGGTGGCAATCCTCGAAAGCCGTCTCAGAAACGCGGCCTCCCGTTATCGAGAACGCTTCGGTGTCGATGTGAGCCAGGTGGAAGGTGGGGGAGCGGCCGGCGGAATGGGCGGGGCAATCGTGGCCCTCGGCGGCCGCCTTCGCTCCGGCTACGAGGTCGTAGCTGACGTTGTCGGTTTGCGTCACATACTTGCCGATGCTGCTGTGGTGATCACCGGTGAAGGTACGCTCGATGCTGGCTCGTTTGCCGGCAAGGTCGTGGGATCCGTGCTCCTAGACGCGGTGTCTGCCGGTGTACCTTCGTTGGTCGTGGCGGGCCGGGTGACCGGAGGCGCCCATCGGCGAGCGGCGGCTGCCGGGGCTGAAGTGGTGTCATTGATCGAGGAATTCGGTAGCGAGCAGGCGCTGGCAAATACCTCGATCTGTATCGAAGAGGCGGTGAGCCACCATTTGCGCTGGGCAGGGAGCGCGCGACCAGTTCGCATCACCGGAGACCATCGGTGAGCCCCTTGGTCGGGCGGTGACGGTCATGAGCTCGCTGGAGGCGGCGAATCATGGGCCGGGAGGTCCCGATCGCGGACGGGCGAACTGCTTGTCCGGCATGATGGCCGGTAGTGGCTCGTTTCCCTCCGGATCTTCCTGGTGTGATGCAACCTTGGAAGTGCGCTGTCCTCTCTCACCGGCACCCACCGCACCCGGAGAGCGCTCTTGTCGGAAATGTGCTGAGATGTCCTGGCAGCGAGGTGCCGGCCGGCCGAATGGGGAGAGGCGGTAGCGGCGTGGATGAATGGTCGAATCCGAGAAGGTGCGGATGTCCGGACCGTGCCCTGGGCGGGGCTCGGGCCGATCGGGGGTGATCGGCCTATGACGGCGACCGGCGTTCGCAACATCGCCCTCGTCGGGCAGAATGGCTCAGGAAAGACGACACTGGCCGAAGCACTGCTGTTCGCAACCGGAGCCATCAAGCGCACCGGTGCAGTCGACGACGGGTCGGCGGCCTGTGACTTCGAACCGGAAGAGATCAAGAGCCACATGTCACTTTCTCTGGCTCTCGCACCGTGCTCCGTCGGCGCGGTCAGGTTGAACATCGTCGACACCCCGGGATTCCCCGATTTCTTCAGCGAAGTGCGGTTGGCATGTTCGGTAGCAGATCTGGTCGTCGTAGTGATCGGTGCCGTCGAAGGGATCGGTCCCCAGACCGAGGCGGTTTGGGAGCTCGCCGAGCAGCGAAATCTGCCCAGGTTGGTGTTCGTCAACAAGCTCGACCGCGAACAGGCTCAGTTCGATCGGATCCTGTCGGATCTCCAACAGGCGTTTGGCGCCGGTATCGCTCCACTGGAGCTGCCTATCGGTGAAGCATCCAGCTTCCGGGGCATCCTCGACCTGTTCACCGACAGGGCCATCATCTACGAAGGCGGCCGGGGACGGATCTCGGACATACCGGATGACCTCGCAGCCACGGAACATCTTGTTCGCGAGCAGTTGGTAGAGGGCATCGTCGTGGGAGACGATGCCCTCATGGAGCGCTACCTGAACGGCGAAGTGCCCTCGAGCAACGAGCTCGAGGATGTCTTCGCCACCGGATTGGCCGATGGCCTGGTCTTTCCTGTGGTGTGTGGCTCGGCAGCCACCGGAGTCGGTGTCGATCGGCTCGCCTCGCTCCTCGCGGAGATAGCGCCGCACCCGAGCGCCCGTCCCCCCCTCGTGGTCCGAGCCGGAGACACCGTCCAGGAAGTCGGATGCGACCCGGACGGTCCTCCGCTGGCCCACGTGTTCAAGACGATGTCGGATCCCTATGTGGGAAAGATCTCACTCGCCAGGGTGTTCTCGGGTTCGATCAAAGCCGGCACCGTGCTAATGAACTCCCGTACACGAGTGGACGAGCGTTTGCACGTCCTCGAACAGCTTCAGGGGAAGGAGGGCAAGCCCGTCGACGAAGCCCGGGCTGGGGACATCGTGGCCGTGCCCAAGCTGGCGGATGTCCTCACCGGCGATACGCTGGCACCTAAGGGGATGCCAGTCGTCGTGCCTCCTGCGGAGGTCGAGCCCAGTTTGCTGTCGATCGCCATCAGACCGAAGTCGAAGGGTGACGAGGACAAGCTGATGACGGGGCTTCATCGTCTACAGGAGGAGGATCCGGCACTGGTCGTGGAGCACGTGGACGAGACACATCAGACCCTGCTCAGGGGTACCGGTGAGACCCATCTATCCGTGTCCATCGACCGTCTGGCCAGGAAGTTCGGTGTGGAGGTCGAAATCGAGGACGTCCGCGTCCCCTATCGCGAGACGATCACCGCCAGCGCGGAAGCCGAGGGCAAGTACAAGAAGCAGAGCGGTGGGCACGGACAGTTCGGAGTGGCCTGCATCCGCATCGAACCACTCGGGAACGGTGAGGGGTTTCAATTCGTCGACAAGGTCGTCGGGGGAGCCATACCTCGCCAGTACATACCGGCAGTGGAGAAGGGAATCGTCGAGGCGATGGCCCACGGCGGTGTCCACGGCTATCCGGTCGTCGACCTTCGGGCTGTCTGTATCGACGGAAAGTCGCATCCGGTCGACTCCTCGGAGATGAGCTTCAAAATGGCGGGATCGCTTGCATTCAGAGAGGCCATCGTCAACGCGGCACCGGTGATCTTGGAGCCCATATCACGGGTGACGGTGACAATTCCGAATTCCATGCAAGGTCCGGTTCTCGGGGATCTCACGGGCCGACGCGGGCGCGTGCAGGGAACCGAACCCCTCCTAGAGGGCAGGCTCGAGGTCAATGCATTCGTTCCGACGAGCGAGATGCAGCGATATGCGGTCGACCTCCGGTCGCTGACCGGAGGTCGGGGACGGTTCCGGACCGTTCACGATCACTATTCCCCGGTTCCTGCCAATCTGGTGGATCGTCTGACCAAGGCGGGTCGTGTTTGAGCGGCAAGATCGCTGATGGGGGCGATGCTCGGGAGTACCGCCCGTTTCGGTCGCGGATCTCCATTCGAGACAGCCCTTTCAGAATCGCCAGTTCGTGCCCCTGGCAGTCGTGTCATTCGACGGGCCGAAGCCCGGCGTGACGTCGATACAACGTCACACCGTCCGCGTTCGAGCAGCCCATTGGACCTCGGCTCTTCTGGCTCCCGTGGTGTGAATTAGGACAATTGGGACAATCGGACGAGACGACGGCCCATCGCTGACATGGACAGGCCTGCACGGCCTGCACGGCCTGCACGGCCTGAACGGCTTGAACGGCCTGAACGGCCTGAACGGCCTGCACAGCCTGCACAGCCTGCACAGCCTGCACGATCCAGGCTCCTGCGGGTGCCGAACGGCCGAACACCAATGAGGCGATCGTGCTCTTCCAACGACGGCTGAACCTCGCCCGGGCCGCCGAGGCCACGATGCGCGAAGGGTGAGACTTGCTCGGTTCGCGACCAAGTACGGCGTTGAAGGTGGCGCGGGCCACCCGCGGATCGGTCTCACCCGCCGAGCTGTGTTCGCCGATGTCGGCGAGGATGCCGTAGCGAGGTTGCCTTAGAGGGTGTCGAACGCGGCCTTCCAGCTGCGCGCCCTCGACCCACCGGTGTGGACCAAGGTCTCGTCGACTTCGAACAGCACGACGACCGGCTTGGCTGTCTTCGTCAGTTTCGTCAGTTTCGTCAGGTTCGTCAGTTTCGTCAGTTTCGTCAGTTTCGTCAGTTTCGTCAGGTTCGTGGTCTTCGTCGTTGGCGGCATCTCAGCTCTTCTTCTCGTCGTGGCCGCCGAAGCCCTTGCGCATGGCCGAGAGCACCTTGTCGGCGAAGTCGTCGAGGCCCCGGGAGGCGAATCTGGAGTACAGCGCAGTGGTGAGTACCGGGACAGGCACCCCTTCGTCGATCGCCGCGATCGAAGTCCACCGGCCTTCACCCGAATCCGACACCCGCCCGGCGTACTCAGCGAGATCGGGCGAGTCGTAAAGAGCGGTGGCAGTCAGGTCCAACAGCCACGACTCGATGACGCTGCCGCGCCGCCATACCTCGGTGACCGCGGTGGTGTCGATGTCGTATTGGTAGAACTCGGGCTCTTCCATCGGGGCAGTCTCGGCGTCAGACGCGGCGCTCTGCTTGCCGGCATTGGCGTTTCGCAAGACGTTCAACCCCTCGGCATAGGCCGCCATCATCCCGTACTCGATTCCGTTGTGGACCATCTTGACGAAGTGTCCAGCCCCATTCGGTCCGCAGTGCAGGAAGCCGTGCTCGGCCGAGTCGGGCTCACCGGTGCGGCCCGGGGTCCGGGACGCCGAGTCCATGCCGGGGGCGATGGTGGAAAAGATCGGCTCGAGGTGCTCAACGACGCCTTCTTCGCCGCCGATCATGAGGCAGTAGCCCCGGTCGATTCCCCACACCCCGCCGCTCGTCCCGCAGTCGATCAGGTGGATGCCCTGCCTGGACAGCGATGCGGCGCGGGCGATGTCGTCTCGGTAGTAGGAGTTCCCCCCGTCGATGATCATGTCTCCCCGTTCCATATGAGAAGCCACGTCCTCGATGGTCTTGCCGGTGACCTCTCCGGAGGGGACCATTACCCAGACCGCCCGAGGCGCGGAAAGCTTCTCCACGAAGTCGGCCATTGAGATCGCTCCCGTCGCCCCCTCATTCTCGAGATCCTTGATGGCATCGGCGTTTACGTCGAAGACCACGCAACTGTGGCCATCGCGCATCAGGCGTCGAACGATGTTCGCCCCCATCCGTCCGAGGCCGACCACGCCGAGCTGCATCGGGCTATCCGTTGGCATATCTGTTCTCCTTGGTCGATTGTGCTGTTGGTCGATTGTGCTGTTGGTCGAACGTCGCGCAGGTCGGTCCGTTGAGCTGTTGGTCCCGACCGATCCGTGGTGGCCTTGCGTACAGGCGTCAGTCCACCGGATCCTTCGCATCGGGGAGCCATGGCAGCTGCCACGGCGGATGGCCTCTCAGGAGTTCGTCGGCTTGAGGTGGACCCCACGATCCCCGCGCGTACGGCAGGGGTGCGGGTGGATGGTCCACCAGCGGCTGAAGCACCCGCCAGGTCTCTTCCACCACATCCTCCCTGGTGAACAGGGAGTGGTCGCCGATGAGCGCGTCGTGCAGCAGCCGCTCGTAGGGTTCGGGAGGGTGGCCGAGCTCGGCGGTGAAGGGGAGGTCCATGTGCACGTCTCTCGACGCTCTGCCCTCTGCGCCTTTGGAGAGCATCACCAGACGCAGGCCCGGGTCGGGGTCGATCCGGATGATCAGCTGGTTGGCATCGGTGTGGTGTGGCTCGTCCAAGAAGGCCAGCCGTGGTGGGCGGCGGAAGATCACTCTCACCTCGGTGGCACTGGCAGCCACTGCTTTGCCGGCCCGAATGAACAACGGCACACCCGCCCAGCGCCAGTTCTGCACCTCGAGGCGCAGCGCCACATAGGTCTCCGTCACTGATCCGCTCTGCACACCGGGGACCTTCGAGTACCCGTCGTACTGCCCTCGGACGCAGCGGGCTGGATCGACCGCGGGCATGGCTCGGAAGACGTCGGCTTTCCTGTCCCACAGCGCCCGATACTCAGGCCCGACCGGTGCTTCCATGGTGACGAGGGCCAGGACCTGGAGGAGATGATTCTGGACCACGTCGCGAAGCGCCCCGACCGGATCGTAGAACGCGCCTCGGTCCTCCACTCCGAAGTCCTCGGCCATCGTGGTCTGTATAGCGGCCACGTGGTCGCGATTCCACACCGGCTCCAGCAGCGCGTTGGCGAAACGCAGGAAGGAGATGTCCAGGACGGGCTGCTTTCCCAAGAAGTGGTCGATGCGAAGGATCTGGTCCTCGTCCAACACCTGGTGCAGCTCGTCGTTGAGCTGGCGGGCCGAGGCGAGGTCGTGGCCGAAGGGCTTCTCGATCATCACCGTGGCCCCGTCGGTGAGATGGGCCTGACCGAGAGACACCACTACCGGCGCGAACAGCGCCGGTGGGATCTCGAGGTAGAACAACGGCCGGGTAAAGCCCTCGAGCGCTTTGGCCAGCACCTTGTAGGTGGCGGGGTCTGCAAAATCGCCGTGCACATAGCTGAGCCGGCCTGCGAGTCGATCGAAGATGTCGTCTTTCACCGGCTCCCTGGTCGCCTCGAGGGCGGCTCGTGCGGTGTCGCGCAGATGATCGTCGGACCAGGGCTCCTTGGCCACGCCGATAACCGGGCAGTCGAGGCGATCGGCCGCTTCGAGGCGGTAGAGCGCCCGAAAGGTCATCTTCTTGCCGAGGTCCCCGGTGATCCCGAAGATGACCAGGACGTCGGCTGGAGTTGGCGTGGTCTCGCTCATGTGAGACGCGCCCCAGATGCCGTGGACAGGTTCTGACTGGGTTCCAACCTGGTCGGAATCTCACCGTCATCGCCGCTGGCGAAGGTGTTGGACGGACAGGTCATCGGTTCGACACCGAGGTTCTTCCGCTGCCGTTCGGGTGCGAGGGTGTCGCCGGTGTAGAGCTCGATGATCGGGTAGCCCTCGTCAAGCCAGAGCTCTGTCCGTCTGCCTTCAATTCCTCCGAGGCAAGCCCAGGCTCGGCCGTCAGCATCACAGACCAGGTCAGTGAAGGCGAAGTCCAACGTCGTAGGCCCGAGAAGGCGTGCCTCGCAGAAGTCGTAGGCGGTGCGATCGACCGCTTCGGCGCCGGTGGGCAGCTGGGGTTCGTCGTCGGTGGGCAGCTGGGGTTCGTCGTCGGTGAGAAGGCGGGCACCAGCCTCGAGCTGCAGCGTGCACTGGTCAACCAGGCCGACCCCGGGGGCAGGTAGGGGTGCTGGCCTGTGACATAGGGACAGGGGCCCACCCCGGCGTTGGTTGCGGTCGTCGTCTCCGTCGGCCCGTCGCCGCCGAGGGTGTAGTCCACTTGGTACTCGATCGCGTCGAAGCGGTACTTCCCGTCGGCCAAGCGATTGGGCCAGGGGATGCACGGAGCGCCGTGCCCCCGGTCGCGCATGGTGTCGATCGGATACGGGTCGAAAACGGATCGGTCTCCGACCTCGTAGCGGCGGATCGCGCCGCCCACTTCAACGACGGTCGCTTGCTGGTCGTTGTAGGCGATCTCGACCTGGCAACCCGACGGGCAGGTGTCCAACGTCGCTCCTTTGCTGCTGGGCGTCTTTCGAGCACAACGCTCGGGTTCAGCGCTGCCAGGGCCTGGAGCAACGATGTCGTCGACTGGGCCACTAGGCGCAGCCGGAACTACTGTCCACCGTCCTACTACCGGTGGTGAAGCGATACAACCCGGGCTCCGACTTCCGATGAAGGAGAGTGAGGCCACGGCCCAGCATCGTCTGCTCGGTGCTCCTGGTGACCCCACTGACTACAACGGTTCCGAGTGAGCTTTAGACCCCATTGTCGCACTCTCGGTCGGTGGGGACGTCCCTCCACTGCTGCGACCCTTGGATGCCGACCCATAGGTGCGGTAGTAGTCCTTCCACACCAGACGATGGACCGGGATCCATCGGGGGAGGTCCCGGATGCCAGGGATGAAGGGAACGAGGACCAGCCCCATGGAGAGGACGGTCATGATGATAATGACCTCCAAGTCCCCGTTGTGGGAAGTGGACATGGGGGCGATCTGATACCACATGACGTACAGCCACAACCAAGGCTGTCCGGGCCACGACCCCGTCTCGTTCATCATGCCCCACTGATGGCTTTGCATATTCTGGGCCGTGACGATCTTGTTCCAGTAGCTCGATGGCTGGGCCACCGCCGAGTCCCCGATGAAGAGGAGAGGGTTGGTGTAGTTCGTCGTATAGAAGGCCGAGTGGGCGACCAGCTGAGCGTCTAGGCCACCGGATCGGGCCATCGACAGAAAGCTCGCCAGCATGGTCCCGACCGGCCCGTAGTTGCCCGGTGGCACTTCCAATTGCGAATCGACCAGCGTCGCCTTTGACAGTGCACGCCCATAGGCCTGATCCCACGATCGACGGGTCCGTTGGTCTGCGCTGCTGTAGCGCTCGAGGGCTTCCTTCAGCCTCGGTTGGCCCGAGACGGTGCCCAGCGGATCGACCACGAAGTCCTTGGACGGGTCGATCGGGTTGGTCACCCCGATGGCCCGCTGGATCGACACCCCGTAGATATCCTGCACCGAGCCCGACCCGTGGTTGTAGGGCGGCCCGTAGGTGGCAGACGTGCTGGTCCCCTCGAGTTCGGACAGAGCGATCTGGGTGAACCCGATCGGCTGGGCCGACGACCACGCCTGCAAGGTGACCGGCGGCACGTCGGGCGAGGAGAACAAGATGGCCAGGATCGCCACGAGGAACACCACCACGACCAAAGCGATGGTGCCCTCCTTCAAGATGTCGTACCGGCGGTGGGGGCCTTTCCATGGGGCGGCCTCGGCCTCACGGCGTAACGCACGTTGTTGGCGGAGGCTCAGCGGTGTAGTCGTGCGGTCGGGCTGGTCCGGGGTTGCGCTCGACACGCTCATGACCGCTCCCCCGAGACCGCCGCGTTTTCCATAGCCAAGGCCGCGTCCGACGAGTCCGGAAAGTCAGGTGATGATCTTGCTGTGCTGGAAACGGCGATGCTCGGAGCAGCCCCATCAGGTTTGCCGAGATGCTCGGGCAGAGCTTCGATCGGGGGCACCACCCCTCGCAACCGCACCATCACGATGTGTATGACCACGACGAGGCCGATCACCAACGGCATGACGACGATGTGGAGCATCAGCGCCTGGCCGAAGTTCATGGTGTTGAAGAAAGCCCCGATCCCGGCGCCGTTCATCGCGTCCTTGGCCTCGAACGCGATCCATTGGGAATCGAAGTTGGACTGCGAAATGTACCCGGTGAAGCCCTCGAAGACCGAGATGAGGAAGGCGATCGCCCCGGTCATCCAGGTGAGCTGACGCTTCCCCCGCCACGAGGCCATCCAGAACTTCCCCCATAGGTGGATGGCCATGAACCCGAAGAAGCACTCCACGCTCCACAGATGCAGCGAGTTGACGAATAGTCCTACCGAGCTGGTGTGCCACCACACCGGACCTTCCAGTGCCAGCACGGTTCCCGAGGCGATCACGACGGTGAGGGACATGAGGGTGAGCACCCCGAAGACGTAGATCCACGATGCCACGTAAGCCGGTTGGCTGTCCGGCAGCATCTTGTCCGGGGGGAGATAGCGAAGCCAGGTCTTGCGGAACTTTGCCGTCCAAAGGTCGGACTCGTCTTCGTCGTCGAGCGCACCATGCTCGACAGCGCCAGTCGCGGCCCCAACAGTGGGAGACGTCGTGCCGACACCGGCGACCGGAGCGCCGTCGGGCGCGCTACCGGTGGCTCGGCCGCGAAGGGGTCGCCGGCTGTGGACGAAGGGCAGGGTCAGCGCTAGGACGAACACGATCAACATCATGACGATCACCAGAAAGTTCGCCATCGAAAGGAGGACGAACCCCCAGTGGATGTAGTGACCGGGGGGGTTCAGATTGACGATGGAACCGAGAGTAGGAGCAACGCCTGCCAGGGGGCTCACTGGCTCACCATCGCAAGGACCAGCTGGTCAGCCGATGTCGTCGTCCTAGGAGGCGAGCACGTGCCACCGACCACCAGATGTGCTGCTCCCCGGCAATTCCCTGGGGTCTTACCCATACCTAGGAACTTCTGTCGCATCAGTGGTCGCATCAGCAACTGCGCCCCTTGTCGCTCATGTGGGTCGTCCCATCCGCGCTCTCGCGGACCCAAGTCA